>DVNH01000002.1 GCA_018714565.1 Candidatus Merdicola faecigallinarum
GAATACTATTCTGAAGAAAAGAGAACGGAAGAAAATGCAGGAATAGTATGGATTATGCTAAGTATAGCAGGAGCAGTAATTATCCTAATGATATTAGGAAAAAAGATGACTGCCAAAAAGAAAAAGGATCCTAATACAAGAACGAGAAAATAGAAAAGTGTAGTAAGGATCAAAGTGTGTAAAAAGTGTGTAAATAAAAACTAGTTGGATATGTGTGTGAATCCAGCTAGTTTTTAGTATGTTATTGTTAAAAAATAAACAAAATTAAAATAAGAACTATAAAATTATAAAGAAATATGTTATAATAAATTATATAGGGAAATCTGATGAAAAATGGAGGTAACGGTTATGTTTGCAGATAGTAAATATAGTAAAGTATTAACAGTATTATTAATTATTGCCATAGTTGCAATTGTTGGACTATTAGGATTTTTTGGATATAGCATGTATCGTGAATATTTTACAGAGGAAGATGCAGAAAAATTTGTAGCAAATTATAATAATGAAGAAGGGGAAAACACTCCAAAGCAAGATTTAAGTAATGTTACAAATCCATTAAATGAAATTAATTCTGTAGATATGAATGCAATAGCAGGATCAGAAGAAAAGGAGTATACATTTAAAGGATATCCTGTTTGTGGAACAATTGAAATTCCTAAAACAGAAATTAGCTATCCAATCATATCAGAATTGTCAAATGGAGCAATCAAAGTGGCTGTTGCAAGACAATTAGGACCTGGACCAAATCAACCAGGAAATACTGTTATTGCAGGGCATAATTATAAAAATAATTTGTTCTTTTCTAATAACAAAAAATTAGAAATAGGAGACGAAATATACATAACCGATAATAGTAAGAATAAAGTAAAATATACCATATATAATAAATACGAAACAACAGCAGAAGATACAGATTACATGCAAAGGGATACCCAGGGAGCGATGGAAATTTCTTTAACGACATGTACAGATGACAGTAAAGGAAGATTAGTTATATGGGCGAAAGCAGAATAAAAAAGAAGATCTACCTTATTTTATAAGGTAGATTCTCTGCTTAGAAAGGGCTGTGATGATATGGAGAAAGGATATAACCGTTTTTTAACAATTTTTTCTATTATAATAGGGATTGCACTACTTATTGTAATAGGATATTTTATTTACGATTTAATACAAAAATATTTTGTGAATAAAGATGCAGAAGATTTTATTGCAGACTATGAACAGCAGGTTAAACAGGATGTAGAACAGGAACAGGGAGAACAAACTTCGGAAACAGGGACAACTGAAAATGAAAGCGGATCTCAAACAGGTTCAAAAAAGAAAAAAAGTAGGACATATACATATAAGGGATTTGATGTATGTGGAATGATAGAAATTCCTAAAACAAAAGTAAAATATCCAATTATTTCTAAAATGTCGAAAGAAGCAATCGAAACAGCAGTTGCTGTTGAATATGGGCCTGGACCAAATCAGCCAGGAAATACCGTAATTTCTGGACATAATTATCGTAATGGTTTATTTTTTTCAAAAAATAAACGCTTAAATAATGGAGATATTGTGTACATAACAGATAATTATGGAAGGCGAATGAGATATACAATATACAATAAATACGAGACTTCACAAATGGATACTGCATATATGACAAGACAAACAGATGGAAGAACAGAAATTACATTAGCAACCTGTAATGATAATAGTAAAGCGAGACTAATTTTATGGGCAAAGCTAGATGAATAATCATGCTAAATATAAAAAAATAAAAAAAATTCTCTTGAAAAACAAAAAACAAAATGATAAAATAAGTAACATTAAAAGGGAGTAGCTTAGAAACTACTAATCAACATTCTCGGATTATCTGGTTAGTAACCTTTAAGATAGGTAAGCAAGACTTTTAAGAAGTAGTACAAAAAACTTTTTAAAAGTCTTGTTTTTTGTCTATAATAATATAAAAGAAAGGAAGTTTGAAGAAAGAATGAGTCAAAAATGGTTTAACAAAACAAAACAGGATGTAGAAAAAGAACTATCTACCAACTTGCAATCAGGACTAAGTAATGAGCAAGTGCAAGAAAAACGAAATCAATTTGGATTAAATGAACTAAAAGCGAAAAAGAAAAAAACTTTATTTCAAAAGTTTTTAGAACAATTTAAAGACTTTATGATTATCGTTTTAATTATTGCAGCAATTGTATCAGGGGCAGTTGGAATTGCAGAAGGAGAAGGAATTACTGACACAATTATTATTTTATTAGTTGTTTTATTAAATGCCATTATTGGAGTGTTACAAGAAAGTAAAGCAGAAAAATCATTAGAAGCATTACAAAAGTTAAGTGATCATGCATCGAAAGTAATACGAAATGGAGAAATGACAGTTATACCATCCAAAGAACTAGTACCAGGAGATTTGGTGGTTTTAGAAACAGGAGATTATATTCCAGCAGATTTAAGATTAATTGAAGCTGTTAATTTAAAAACACAGGAAGCGGCTTTAACAGGAGAATCTCTTCCGGTTGAAAAAATAGAGGATGCAATTGAAAAAGAAGAGGTAGGAATTGGTGATAGAATTAACATGGCTTTTTCTTCTAGCTTAGTAACTTATGGTAGAGGAAAAGGAATTGTAGTGGAAACTGGAATGAATACTGAGGTAGGAAAAATAGCAGGTATCATTAATGACACCATCGAAACACAAACGCCATTACAAGAAAAATTAAATCGTTTAGGAAAAACATTAGGAATTGCTGCATTGGCAATATGTGCTTTTATCTTTGTTGTGGGATTAATTCAAGGAAAAGAACCAATTCATATGTTTATGAGTGCGGTAAGTTTAGCAGTAGCAGCTATTCCAGAAGGGTTAGCCGCTGTTTCTACGATTGTTCTTGCAATTGGAGTACAAAGAATGGTAAAGAGAAATGCAATTGTAAAGAAATTACCAGCAGTAGAAACATTAGGAAGTGCAACTGTTATTTGTTCAGATAAGACAGGAACATTAACTCAGAATAAAATGACAGTAGAAAAAGTGTACTTTAATAATGAGTTAAAAGATATCGAGGCGGTAACAGAAAGAAACGATGAACTAAAAAAATTAGTATATACTTGTATGTTATGTAATGATACAAAAATTGCAAGTGATCGTACATTAACTGGAGATCCAACAGAAACAGCATTAATTGATATGGGATTCGTTTTAGATTTCGATCCAAGTTTTTATGAGAGAATGCCAAGAGTCGCAGAAATTCCATTTGATTCAGATCGAAAATTAATGACTACAGTAAATAAAGTGGATGGGAAATACATTGTTTATACAAAAGGTGGAGTAGACGAACTATTAAGAAGATGTGACTCCTATATTATAAATGGAGAAATTAAAAATGATCTAGAAGGATTTAAGCAAGAAATTAGCAAGAATAATGAAATAATGGCAAAAGAAGCACTTAGAGTATTAGCAATGGGATATAAAGAAATGGATCATATGCCAACACAAGAAGAAATGAAAACGATCGAGAACCATTTAATTTATATTGGAATGGTTGGGATGATAGATCCACCAAGAGAAGAAGCGAAAAAAGCAGTAGAGAAGTGTAAAACAGCAGGAATTAAAACTGTCATGATAACAGGAGATCATAAGATTACTGCAACAGCAATTGCAAAACAATTAGGAATCTTGGAAAACGAAGATGAAGCAATTACCGGATTAGAATTAGAAAAAATGTCTGATGAAGAATTAGAGAAAAATATCAGACAATATTCTGTATATGCAAGAGTTTCTCCTGAACATAAAGTAAGAATCGTAAAAGCTTGGCAAAAGAATAAAGAAGTAGTAGCCATGACAGGAGATGGTGTAAATGATGCACCAGCATTAAAAACAGCAGATATTGGATGTGCTATGGGAATGGTAGGAACTGATGTTGCAAAAGAAGCAGCAGATGTTATTTTAACAGATGATAACTTCGCGACTGTTGTTTCAGCAGTAGAAGAAGGTAGACGTATTTATGACAATATTTTAAAAGCAATTCAATTTTTACTTTCTAGCAATGTAGGTGAAATTATTGTATTGTTTACAGCAACGATGTTAACCCCACTTTTGGCAAAATGGTTTGGAATTGTTGATATTTCAGCATTAGAACCATTACTTCCAATTCATATTTTATGGATTAATTTGGTAACAGATTCTCTTCCAGCTTTAGCATTAGCATTTGATCCTGCCAATAAAGATGTTATGAACCGAAAGCCAATCAAACCAGGAAAAGGAATTTTTACAAAAGGAATGACTTGGAGAGTCATTTACCAAGGTGTTATGATAGGATTACTTACACTTGCAGCATTTATTATAGGATTGGCAACGACACATGAGCCAATCCAAGGATTATCTTTAGAAGCAACAAAGATAGAAGTTGGGCAAACAATGGCCTTTGTTGTACTTGCATTCTCAGAACTTGTACATGTATTTAATATTAGAAATAATAAACAATCTATCTTTAAGACAGGAATTTTAGGAAACGGAAAGTTGATCCTTGCAATTTTAGCTTCGGCAGCATTAATGCTTGTTATTTTATTCGTTCCAGCATTAAGACAAGTATTTAGTATTCCAGTACTACCTATGGGAAATGTCTTAGAAATTTTAGGATTAGTGTTTGCTCCATTTGTAATTGTAGAACTATTTAAATTGTTTAAGATTAATACAACGAAAGACGAACAATAATTCTTGATATAGGATATTTCGTTGAAATATAGAAAAAGATTTGATATAATATGCTCGAATTAAGATAGAAATCTTGATTTGAGCATATTTATTTTTAATTATAATAAAATATGGTGAAAAAAATGATGGATTTAGTAGAAATTGAAGTAAAAAAAAGTAAAAAGAAAATTATTATAATAAGTATAGTTGCAACTTTAGTAGCGGCTTTATTTCTTGTGCTTGGTTTTATTTTCATAAATCAAAGCCAATCCGTATCAAAGCAAAAAGAGGAAAAGCTTTTAGCAAAGGAGAAACAGGAACATATAATAAGAGAAAAAAATAAAATTATATATAATGATAGTGTTAAGCAAAAAATAAAAAAAATTTATAATTATGATGGAAAACGCGTATTTTTAACATTTGATGATGGACCATCTAAATCTGTTACACCATTTATTTTAGATTTATTAAAGCAAGAAAATATTAAAGCAACTTTTTTTACTTTAGGTAGCAGAGTAGAACTATATCCAGAGATTGTAAAACGAGCATATGAAGAGGGGCACTATATTGCAAATCATGGATATTCTCATATATATAAACAAATTTATTGTTCTGCACAAACGGTATTAGAAGAATATCAAAAAACAGAGCAAGCAATACAACAAGCGTTAGGAAATACAGAATTTCATTCTCATCTATTTCGTTTTCCAGGAGGATCTAAGGGGGGGAAATATGATGCTATCAAACAGGAAGCAATTTCTTTATTAGATGCAAATCAGGTTACTTATGTGGATTGGAATGCACTTACAGCAGATTCGGCAGGAATGAAGACAAAAGAAGAAATGTTGGAATATGTCAAAAGTACGATTGGAAATAAAAAAAGTGTTGTGATTTTAATGCATGATGCAGGAGATAAAATTTTAACATATGAAACGTTACCAGAACTAATAAAATATTTAAAGGAACAAGGCTATGAATTTCAAAATATTTACGATATTATGAACGAAGTGGAATAGTAGTAATGACATTGATAGAAAAAATAGGATCTATGAGAAGATCCTATTTTTTTAAGATTAAAAAGATTATTTCTAAATTTTATAATTTTATTTAAGATAATTGAATAATTGCATGTAATATAGTATCATCCTTGCTTTTGATAGTGATAACATGTTTTTCGTTTTCATAAGAATAGTGACATGTTACGGTATCATGAAGTGTGATTTCTTTTTTATACATGATTTCAATATGATTCAATTCAGCATTTTGATAAATATCCTCAGGCAAAACTTCATAAGCTAAGTCTAAATAATACAAGTTATGCATATGGTTATTAATATCAATCTGAGATCGTAATATAGTAAAAGAATCTGAATTTAAATAAGTAGAAGGCTCTTTTAATTTACCAAAATGATTATCTGGAAAAACTGTTTTCGTTTCAGGGGTATATTTAGATAGAATTTCTTCTGTAATATGCATTAATTTTCCAGTTAAAGTATGAACTAAAACCCATTTAGAAGTTGCAATTGCAACTAATTCGTTGCTTTGGTTATAAATCTCAAAATCACGATAGGTATAAAATTTTTCAATACCTCTAGCCCAGGTTTTTACTTTAATTGTTTCACCATACAAAGGTCTTTTGAAAATTTTTACTTTCCAACTAAGTAAAATCCAGCTTAAATGAGTATTTTGAATTTCATTCATTCCGTAACCTGCAATTTCAGAATGTATTCCACCAATATCTTCCATATAAGCTAAGAAAGCTTTGTTTGATAAATGGTTTGATCTACCGGTATCACGAAGTCCTACTTCAAAAGTATGTTCTAAAAAAGCCACAATCATCATCTCCATTTTATATAAATATTTTAGAAATTTATTAAATAATATATAGGATAAAAAAGTGAAATAAAGTATGAAAACTAAAATTGCTTTTCTATCACTTTTGGTATTCTAGCACAAATAAATAAAAAATTCAAATTGCGTGAAAGAGAAGAAAACAAATAAAACTAGACTAAGTAGTCATAAAAACTTTGAAATATTTACAAAAAAGACAGTTTGTGACATAATAGTAATGGATGTTAAAATAATAGGAGTGAAAAATTATGAGAATATTAAAAGATTTTAAAATACCAAATTTTAAATTTCCAAAGATGAAAATGGACGGGATAGAAAATATTGAAGAAGTAAAAATTGATTATGAAAAGGCAAAAAAGGATACAGAACAAAAAAAAGCAGATAAGAAAAACTATCCAGGAACCAATTATCAAACAATCAAAGAAGTATTTTTAGAATCAACCGAAAAATACAAAGATAAGGAATTTGTATTAGAAAAATATGATCATAAAGAACCATATACTAAAATTACTTATGGAAAATTTAGAGAAGATGTTATTGGCTTAGGAACAGGTCTTACCAATGTATTAAATTTAAAAAATGAGAGAATTATTATTATTGGAGAAACAACTTATCAATGGTATATTTCTTATATGGCAATGCTATGTGGTGTAGGGATAGCTGTTCCAATTGATAAAGAACTTCCTGTAAATGAAATTGAAAATGTTATAAAGAGATCAAAAGCAGCAGCAGTTATTTATTCTCCAAAGAAAAAAGATGAAATAAAAAAGGTAAAAGATAATTTGCCTTTCGTAAAATATTTTATTCAAATGTATTCAGATGAAGAATTATCTGGAAGAGATATTGGATTAAATACAGTATTAAATCAAGGAAAAGATTTAGTAGATAAAGGAGATAATAGCTATTTAGAGATAGAAATTGATCCAGATGAATTTAAAGTATTAATTTTTACATCTGGTACGACATCTAATTCAAAAGGAGTTATGCTTTGTAACAGGAATTTAGCAGAAAATATTAATGCAGTAGGTCCTTATGTAAAAATTTATCCGAGTGATCGATTCTTTTCTGTATTACCATTACATCATACTTATGAATCTACGATTGGATTTTTACTACCTATGGCAAAAGGTTCTTCGATTGCAATTTGTGAGGGACTAAAATATATTGTGCCAAATTTGCATGAATCAAAACCAACAGCGATGCTTGCAGTACCACTATTAATCGAAAGTTTGCATAAGAAAATAAATGCGACAATTGAAAAGAGTGGAAAAGCAGGATTAGTAAATTCGATGATTCATGTAACAAATGCATTAAAATCCGTAGGAGTGGATATTAAGAAAAAAGTATTCAAAGAAATTTATGACAACTTAGGTGGAGAATTAAGAATTATTGTTTCAGCAGCAGCACCAATTGATCCAAAAGTAGGAAAATGGGTGCAAGATATTGGAATAATGTTCTTGCAGGGATATGGATTAACAGAAACAGCTCCAATTGCAGCACTAACTCCAGACTTTGATCCAAGAGTTGGATCAGCAGGAAAAGCAGTTGTTTGTGATGAAATAAAAATTGATTCTCCAAATGAAAAAGGTGAAGGAGAAGTTTGGATTAAAGGCGGTACTGTTATGCTTGGTTACTACGAAGATGAAGAAGCAACAAAAGAAGTAATGCATGATGGATGGTTTAATTCAGGAGACATTGGATATTTAGATAAAGATGGATTTTTATATATTACAGGAAGAAGTAAAAATGTAATAGTAACACAAAATGGAAAGAATATTTATCCAGAAGAAATTGAAATTATGTTAGGAAAAATTCCAGAAATTTCAGAATGTATGGTTTATGGAAAAGAAGTAGAAGGAGAAAAAGAATTACTAATTTCTGTAAAAGTAATTCCAAATTATGAGAAGATAGAGGAACTTCACGGAAAAGATCTAAAAGAAGAAGAAATTAAAAAGATTATTTGGGAAGAAATAAAAAAAGTAAATAAACAGTTAACTTCTTATAAAGCAATTAAGAACTTAGAAATTAAACATGATGAATTTGAAAAAACAACAACGATGAAAATTAAACGATATGCAGAATTAAAAAAAGATAAAGAAGCAAAGAAAAACTAGATAAAAATAGG
>DVNH01000003.1 GCA_018714565.1 Candidatus Merdicola faecigallinarum
TATAGAAGATTGCAACATCTTCTACTTCAAACCATATTGTAGGCTTTAAATTCTCAAATTTATTTTTGTCTTTTAAAATTATTGCAGGTTCTTCATTTCCAATATTATAAGCAACCATTCCCTTATCAGAAAAATCAAATTTCTTTTTTAACCCCAATATTTCCTCATAATATCTTTTTGCTTCTTCCATATTATCTACAGGAAGAAAATAGTTGTCATAATTTTTCATATATTTAAGCCCTTCTTTCTACTACAAACTATACTACTATATTTTATAGTAGTTATAATTAAATGTCAATAAATAATAAAAAAATAATTGCATTTAATTCGTTTATAATTCTTATAAAAAATAGATTAGTTGCACTGAACTAATCTATTTGTATAACTGCTTGTCGTACAAAAAAGACTGTCATTACTGACAATCTTTTCGGTAAATTACTATAAATCAATAACTATAAAATTGTAATTTCTTATTCTAATTCTTTTTTATGATTTAAGTGTATTCCTATATGTCCTATTCCTAATACTATTGTTGATATAATAAGAAATATATTTCTACCATATATACCTAGTAACAGAAATGCAACTACTGGCAAAGTAGCTCCTGCAACTGGTATTCCTAACAAGCTACTATACATATCTTTCATTGTTTTATTACTTTTAAAATATCTTATCCAATATATTTCGTATAAAATCATTATAATAAAGGCAATTAACAATATACTAGACCAGTTTGATATTTTATTTATATTAAAATCACTAAATATCAATGACAGACAGGTTACTAGCATTTCTCCAAGCCACTCCAATAGTAGTAATACTTTATTTTCATTTTTTACATATTTATCATAGCCTTTAGGCTTATTTTTACTCCATATAATATTTGGTAACATCAACATTAGTAAAAATATTAAACCTATATATGAAAATCCAAAGTGAATATTCATTAACTCATCTCACTTCCATATTGTAATTTGTTATTTAATCGGAATATAGATCTCAATAACAGAATCTTCTCTATTCCAATGAAATTTATAATCATATTTTTCAAAATAAACAAATTGCCTATTTTCTACTAAAATATTATTTTTAGGTATTATTTCTTTATAAACATAATTGATAGTATCTTTTAGTTTATTCATATTACCAATATGTTCTACCCTTAAATATTTACTTTTCAAAATTATCTTTTCTGTAAAATCATTTGGTACAAAATCTTTTTTAGGAATAGATATATAATAAAATATCTTATTTTCTATTTTTTCAATAAAAGCATATTTACACCAATTACTTCCTAAATATAACTTATTATTTCTTAATTTACTATTAAATATTTTCCAATGGTTTTGTGCTAATTTTACATTATTACTTAATGATTTTGATAATTCATACCTTATTCCTATTACATTAAATTCTTCTAATTCTATTATTTGATAATCCATCTATTTTACCTCTTTAATTTGTGTGCTGTTATAATTGTATAACTATATGAATTGATTGTTATTTTTATATTATCAATTTCACAATACCAATTTTTACCCTGTTTATAGATGTTACAATTTTTATCTAAAACTTTATTCTTACAATACTCAACAACATCATCAGTATCTAATTTAAGATTTTTCTTAATTCTATCAATACCCATTTCGGTAGTGTGAACTTTATCTATATTATTAAATAATACTTGTTTATCTTCCATAAATATCTCCTCTACAAATTACTATTTATCGATTTGATTATAACACATATTTTTTGATTAATATAGATTTTATAATCCAGTTTAATATTATTTGTTGTTGTATCAATAAATAATATTAAATTGGATTGAACAGGATTATTAAGGGCGTAGCTCTTAATCACACAGAGAAACATGTTTCTCTAGTGTGTTAGAGAATGAAATTCTATTTTCCTATTTAAGTAATTATTTTTCTCATTTAATTTATATTTCAAAATATTACAAGCACGTGGTCATTATAAGTAATCACAACACTTATTTTTTGTTTATATAACTTCTATTTATTTTTTATTGGCGGGCAATGTTGAGAAACGAAAAATATTGATATATTAAGCTTTCATGACATTTATGTAACTTTATAGATTTTTAAAAAATATTCTTTTATAATAATTTCAACTTATGCTAGGAGGTATTTATGAAAAATAAAAATTTAGGTAGTATATGTTTTGATAAAACACTCAATAGATGGTTAGTTTTTTATTATATAACAGATAACATGTCTGATAATAAAAAACGAGCTAAAAAGTCATTTAAAAACGAATTAGATGCACAAAAATTCCTTGAACAATACAATTCAAATAATCAAGATGATAATTCATTTAAAAGTTATTCTCTAAATGATATTTTAGTTCAAGTTTTAGAAAATAAAGTAAAATTTAATAATTTATCAGATAAACAATATAGTATTTTAAGTAGTATAAATAAAATAATTAGTGAAGAAGATTTTTCAAATAAAAATATTAAAGATATAACTGAAGATGATCTTTTTGATTATTTTAATAGACTTATAAATTATAGTGATAGTTACATTAAAAAAATTTATAATCACTTAAATTATGCATTTAAATATGCTTCTATAAATGGATTCATTGATAATAATTTTATGATAAATATTTCTAAACCAAAAACTACAAAAAATATAAGAAAAATAAGAAGTTTAAACGATGAAGAACAACTTTATTTAAATAAATTTTTGATAATGTCTGATATTATGGATTTTCCTTACAAAAATGTTTATCTATTGATATTACATATGGGATTAAGAGTCGGCGAAGTATTAGGATTAAAACTTAATGATATTAATTTAATTAATAATACAATAACAATTAATAAAATTGTTGTTAATGATAAAAACAATCAACCGATACTAATAGAAAATTATGAAAATTCGAGAACAGTAAATATAAATAAGAAAATTTTAATCTCTCTAAAAAAACAATTAAACATTGCAAAAACTAATCCAGAAAATTTTTTGTTTTTAAGTAGAAATTACACATTAGTAATGCCTGGTACAATTAATAAAATTTTACAAAAAATAATGAATAATATTGGTAGCAAAAATATTCAAACTCAAAGTTTAAGATATACTTTTAGAGATGAATGTTTAAGAAATGGATTAACTCAAAAAGAAATAACAAAAATAACGGGTCCAATTAACTTTAAATAGGAAAAAGTAAGATATGAATAATAATTTCATATCTTATTTTTTTGTCAAAATATTAAATTCCTATTTTTTCCTATTCAATTTTATATTCATTTTTTCTAAAAAATGTTATTTCAGCGAACCTCAAAAAACTGGTAGCAATTTTCAAATTCAGTATTTTCAACGTTTCTAATGCCATTGCTACCAAAAAACATATCAAACCTCGTGGTCACGGCGAGGTTTGATTTTTGGGGGGCAATTCGGGGGGCTGAAACACTTTTCTTATTCAAAAATCAACTTTTCCTATTGGTTATTATTTTAAGTTAAAATCCTTTGTAGTGCTTGAAAACACTTACTTTTGGCATACCATATTTTCCTATTCAAAATTAAAAAAAGTAGCTAAAAACCTTGATTTTTAGCTACCCACTGGTGGAGATGAGGAGAGTCGAACTCCTGTCCAATATTTCTTCCATATAAACTTCTCCGAGTGCAGTTTATTGTTTGTTTTCTTTTTTATTTGATCAATAAACAAAACAAATAAAAATATATCTCTTTCTATTACCTACTATTTTAAGAGAAAAAATAGCTTCGTTTCCCACAAAGTCGACACCTTATCTTTAACTGTGGGCATTAAAGTAAGATGACGCCGCCTAGGCAGCGTATGCTAATTCTTTATTATCAGCGTTTATATTTATTTCGCTTTTTTTAAGTGGCCAAAGCGACCATCCACTACTCGCTATTTATACTTCTAAAATACTGTCGAAACCAAATACACCCCCATATAAATACAATACCTATTATACAATATTTTTAATCTCTTCACAATAGTAATTTTACCTAAATTTTTTTCCTTTTAGTATTGCATAAGATGAATTTATGTGTTAATATAATTAAGTAAGTTTATAGGGGTATAGTGTCAATGGTTAGCACGATGGTCTCCAAAACCAACCGTTTAATTAGAAAAATAACAATAAAAAGACAGTGTTTTCAAGGATAATGAGTTCCTTGATTTTTTTGTTAATACTACTGTACCGACTATTTGCCGACTTTTGATTAAAATTTCATCATTTTTTTGTCTCTTACATGTAAGTAACGCCGTCTATTATTTATAGTAAAATATGAAAAAAGAACAGAAATTTTTACATCTGTTCTTCGTTTTTTGTATATTATACTTTTTATTATAATAACATTTTTTCCAATCTTTGAGCAGCTTCTTGTCCAGCAGAATGAATAAAGTGACTATAAACTCCGCAAGGTGGTACTACTATTAGAATGTCCGCAATCTTCCGACTGATCGTTCGTATATCTACTCCTAAGCTAATTAGAAGAGAGGCATGAATATGTCTCAAAGTGTGAATATGGATTTTGGGCAAGTGTGTCCTTTGGTCTATAAATTTTCTAAACCAAGTTGTGACTGTATCTGGCATAGTTGGTAATCCATTATCTTGTGTAAAAAGTCGGTCTGTATCATATTTCCATACGTCCCCTAACTTCAATTTTCTTTTCATCTGCCAAACCTTATAATCTTTCAATAATTTAATAGTATAGTCATTCAAGTCTACTAAACGTCTTGACTGGTCTGTCTTGGTATTCTTAGTAATTAGACCTTTTCCTTTTACAAGTTGGGATGTTCTTTCTATTCGTAGAGTTTTTGCTTCAAAATCAATATCTTTCCATTCAAGTCCGCATTATCTCTCCTCTCCTGCCGACCTGTCCATAATAGTAATAGACAAATAGTTTTATATGGTTGTTCTGCTTTTTCTAACAATGATATTAGTTCTTTTGTTTGTTTTTCATCTAAATATGGTTGTTCTTGATATGGTACACGTGGTGGTTCTGCACGTCTGGCA
This sequence comes from Candidatus Merdicola faecigallinarum, assembly GCA_018714565.1. Taxonomy (GTDB): domain Bacteria; phylum Bacillota; class Clostridia; order TANB77; family CAG-508; genus Merdicola; species Merdicola faecigallinarum. The sequence goes on from DVNH01000003.1 coordinate 5,009, forward strand.
GGATTTTCTTTTATAAACTGCCACTTTACAGCTTTTTCTAATATAGCTGATATAACACGATGATGATGTAGTTGCATACGAGGGGATAATGGTTCAACCTCTATAACCTTTCCATTTTTATCTTTTTTTACTTTCTTACTTGCTTCTGGTGTAGACAAATAATTATAAAATTTATTTAACACTTGAGGAGTAATATCTTTTAACTTTATATGTCCGAATAGCTGGAAAGATACGCGAATTTAAAAACTCCATATATCTTGTTAAAGTTGTAATTTCTAAATTTTTATCTGCATAATTCGGTTTCCATTCATTTAACACAAAGTCCATAAACTTAATATTATCTTTTCCAACCATGCCTGCTTTTACTTCTTCCTCAAATAATACACATTCTTTTTCTAATAATTTTTGTTTTTTCTTATCACTTAATTTAGGATCAATAAATACCGTTTTTGTTTTTCTAATTTTCTTATTATTTATATCATACCCGAGAGCAGACTGTGATTTCATATCTGCCCTGAGTATTATTTTTTGGATGTAATCTATAACTTGCCATTTTTATAACTCCTTTGTACAACTGTATTATAGTCACTAGTAAACTATATAACTATTATACTATAAGTTTACATAATTTTATATGATTTTTTAAAAAATTTTTGAAATATTTTCCAATTTTTCTTTTGATGTAAAAGCTTTTCCTATATACTCAAACACAATATTTTCGTCATACATCTTTTTAACTCCAACCGCAATAAACGGAATATTATTTTGTGTAATAACTTTCTTAATAAAATTTTTACTTATAGGCGAGTGTGAGTCACCAGTATGTATATCTTCATATATTTGATTTACTGTTCTTAGCTTAGGTAATTTATTTTCATTCATATTTTTTCTATCTCCTTTTCTAATTCTTCACGAAGTCTTAGTACTCTTCTTAATCTTCTTTTTTGACTTGGCTCTATATTAAATATATCTTCCAATATTTTTAATACCGCTTCTGTGCTTCCTTCCCATACATATACTATTTCATCATTATATTTAATAGTTATCTGACATAAATCTATTTCATATCTTTCTACATCAAGCCAATTTGTTGGTGCATTGCCTATTATCTCTAATATATCTTCCCAATTCTCATCAGCTTGTTTTATTTCTTTTCCTTTCATAAAAACCTCCTTATATAATTTTAGAAATGTAACTTATGTGATTTATTGCTGTATCTCCTATGGTTCTAAGCACACATAAGTTACATTCGATGTTATTTTTCACATTTTGTTTTTGTAATTTCTTTTTCTGAATTTTCTTTTATAAGAATTTCTCTTAACTCATTTTCAGCCTTTAACAAAGGCTTTAGATTTTCTGAAAATGGCTCTAAACCAAATTTATCTTGATAGATTGCCCATACTGCAACAGTAGCATTAGTAGTTGGTAACTTTCTTTTTACAGTTTTTCTATCATTTTTAGGTGGTATATATAAATATTCTTCATCTGCAAGCATCTTTTGCAAACTAGCTTTTGAAACTGGAAACTTAACTCCTTGAGTCCTATAAAATCTCACAACTTCAGCATAAGCAATATCAGGTAATATGTAATATTGCCCCTCGCTATCATCATAAAATCCTATTAGGTTTGGACATAATTTCGGATCACAAGGTATATTAAAATTCATAACTTGTGTTCTTCCAGTTGCACACATTTCCTTAATAGCTTCCGCAAATAACTGAGTAGGTTTATTTACATCAATCTCTTCTTTTTGCATTTCTGCTAAATCTCCTAAAACTGCCATACATTCTTTTATCTGTTTCTCTTTCTGTTCTAGACTAATTACTCCTTTTTCATATAAGAAATCTAAGAATAGGGTAAAACCAATAGTAATCATATTTACTGCTTCTAATGTTCTTCCATGTAATTCTCCTTGTACTTCTTTTTCTCTTAATTCATCTTGAATTTTTATAGCTTTTTGAATTATTGACTTTTCATTTTCAATAATCCAAATAATATAGTTTTGCATAGCAAATGATAATTTTTCCGTGTTATCTTGTAGTACTTTTAATTTATGCAGGTCAATACTTGTTGGCTTAACATCTACTATTATTGCTCTTGCCAGTCTACTTTCTGCTACATTAGGAAATGATTCTCCTGTCATAATACATAAGCCTCTAGGATAATAAGCTCCATTTAAATTTTTACCATCTCTACTCATTCTATCACGCCCTTGACGGTCACCATACATTCCTAACAATTTTTCAGCTGTTCCAACTTTTCCTGTTCCAACCGTTTCTGGGTTAAAATCGTCTATAACATTGCAAACATCTTTTAATATGTATGCTTTTTTCTCTAAACTATTTGCAGTATCACGAAAGCTACAAGGAAAATTATTTCTATTAAAATTACCATAATGAGATAATGAAACCGCTACCAGAGAACTTTTTCGACTGCCTGTTTTTCCCTGTATCCATAATACATAATCTGCTAATAAACCATTTTCACTAAATAAAGTAGTGAGTGGAGATAAATATATAGTGCCAAGAAGAGGAATAGTAATTTTATAATCTGCTACATCTAAAATTGAATAACTAGTTTTTAAAGCATCCTTTAAGTCAAATTCTTTTTCTGTAAAACAATACTGTTCTAACCTATCTAATGATAAATCTACATCAAGGTCTTTAATATCTCCTATTACTTTACCATGAGCTAAATAAACTAATTTGTTATTTATTCTAATGAAACCCGTATGAGCATATACTTTTTTGCATTCAATCTCGTCTTTACTAACTAATTGAACTGCATATCGAATATTATCTTCTACTCTTATTATCGGTAATTTTACTGCTTGAATATTCCATTGCGGATTTGTAGAATAACTGACACTTTCTAATTCTTCTTTTGTAACTATAATTTCTGGAAGTTCTTTTCTACTATCTAGTAAAATACCTTTCAAGTTATATGCTGTATTTTCATCTCTTCCATTATCATAAGTTATTTGTTTCGTTATAACTGGCAAGAAATTTGCAATAGGAGTAGCAGTTTCCTTTACATTTCCCTGTTTATCATACTGGTAATCAATTTTACATAAATACCCCTCTTGAACTCCTATTCCTTGATTTTTCATCTTTTCTATATATTTATTATAATCTCCATAGTCATATACAATACTGTATTTTGTTTTTTCAATTTCTATTTCTTTTTTAATAGCCTTATAGTAAATACCCGAGCATTCGCATAACTCCGTACCACCAAAGAACATAGTTTCTAACTGCGTAGGAGCTTCATCAATATTCAACCCTTGCAACTGTTCCTTTAAGAAAAAATAAATATTTTCTGCAATAGTTATATCTTTTATAGGTTCTTCCATGACATAAACTAGCCTCAACTTATTACATTCATCTGTATATGAAAATGTTTTATATATAAATGTCGGAATTAAACCAATCTGGTTACAATATTCACTAGCTTTTTGTACAGTTACATGTCTAGGATTATTATATAAAATTTTTACATTCTTATTTTTTATTTTTACAGTATTATCTATATCAACCATAAATACTTGCTGTTGTTTCCAATTTTTTCTTGCCTCTCCAACTATACCTGCTGGAATACATGTATGACCTGATACAATATTGTCACATAAAGATTTTAACTCATAAGGTTTAACAACAAGTGATGGTATTCTATTTTTAATTTCTCCTATTTCTTTACCAGTTGGCTTCTTTGTAAAAGCTTTTGTATCTAACATTGTAAAAATACTTTCGGCTTTTTCTCCTTTTTCTAAAGCAATAATTTCTCTCTTTTTCTTTTCTAAATTTACTCTTAATTCTTTCTCTCCAACACTATCCTCTAATCCTTGAACATTGAAATCTTTTGCGATAATATTTATTGCTTCATAAATTTTTACATCTTTTAATTTTGCAACAAAAGTAATAATATCCCCTTTAAAATCTCCGCCCATATCAATAATAAAATCTTTATTTACTTTCAATGTAGCTCCTGAAATAGCTCCCTCTCTAAAAGGAGTCTCCCAATAAAATACTTTTCCTATTATGTTTTTTGGAACTCCCAAATAATGTTTTACAACTTCTGTTGCAGGTAATGATTTTTTTAATTTATCTGCATCAAAAAATATTTTCATCTTTTTTCCTCCTATTTATCATCCACTGTACACTGTATGACTTATATTCATCTAAGCTTAAGATAGCTTAATTATAAAACGCAACAACTAAAAGAAAAATAGTTGCACTTATTTTATATTTATGGTATGCTACATTGTATATAGGGGGAAAGATATGAAACCAAATAAAAGTAATTTTCTTATGACATTCGATAGCTACAATGGTGGATTTGACAAAGAACAAACTACATATTTACCTGTTCTTATTGGGGATAAAGTAGTAAAATATGAAAATGAACTTGCTACATCGCTTTTGGATTTATTAAATAATTATGATAAGATACTAAAAACTTTAGACAAATATCTGAAAAAATGTATAGAACAAAAAACTAATGAATATTCTGAACTTATAAAAACATTTGGTAATTTAAAGAAAGAAATACTGAAACAAAGTAATAATTTATATATACTTATTTATTTTATTGACATACTTATTTTTGATATATTAGAAATACAAAATGGAAATCTTTATATAGAAGATGAAATATACTTATATTGTGCCAATTATATTTTTAGCTTGAAAGAAGAACTAGCCAACTCAAGAGACTTTGCACTTTCCACTTTTTTTAGAACATATAATATCACAGGTGAGCAGCTGCAATATACAGGAGATATGGAGAAAGATTTTTATGCTAGTGCTTATGAAACATTTACAGCAACCCAATTATCTTTACCTAGTGTTGATATAAAATTTGATAATGTAGAATATAATAGCAATTCAAAAGAAAAAATGGAGCCATATTCTTTTACTTATTCAATTTTTTCTATTGCTGATTTGGTAAATGTTACACTATATCATTTGAAAAAGAATGAAAGAGCAATCCTTTGTTGTGCTAATTGCAAAAAATATTTTGTTCCAACTGCTCATATCAATATTGTAGAAAAAGAAGATAGTGATAAGTTAGAAAAAAAGTTAATTAAAGAGAGAAACACTCGAGTGACTTGTAGTAATGATTGCTTAAATGCAAGGAGAAAAGAAAAAACTAAACAAAATTTATATGGTTATAAGAAAGAGAAGAAAAATTTACGAGATAGTTTGCGAAATATGGATAAAAGACATAATACTCATTTATTAGAAGAATTTGATTTGAAATTCAATAAAAAAGAAACTGAATTATTAAATAAATATGGCAGCGATAACTTCGAAATAATAGAGGAAAAATTATTGCAATACATTTTAAGTATCAAAGATGATAGGAAAAAATAATGTATTTCCATATTTATTAACGTCAAAATAGTTTATAAACTCTTTTTATAAGACTAAGCTATACCGTATATACTTAAATCTTAAAAAACAATCGAGTAGGAAAATTTAAATTTTCCTACTCACACCACCAGTACGTGCCGTTCGGGCATACGGCGGTTCAATTATTCAAAATTAAATATGTGCTACCTTTTGATAGTAATCTGAAATACTTAAGCCTCGTTTAGTTAGTATTTCTTTTGATATTGCTCTCGTTACAATAGATTTGGTTACTACTTTTTGATAGCAATCTCTCCCAATATGCAACTTTTATGTGCAATCCAATTTTCAACTCCAAGTTTCTTTAGTCCTCACAATCTTTTCTTAGCTACTTTCCACTGTTTCCATATTACTACTCTTATCCCACATAGCTCATTAGTTTGTCTTGTGATACATTCATACAAAAATAGGCAAGCCTTTGGTTTATGACTTGCCTTTGTATCTGAAACAATTATACATCTTATTTTTTGAATGCTTTTCTTATTAGTTTCTTATATTCTATCTCATTTTGTATTTCTCTTTTTCTTTCTTCTGGCGAAAGTTCTTTTAATCTTTTCTTTTCCTTATAATCGTATTTGTTAAAAACGTTTGTTATTTCTCCAGTCTGCCAAAATGGTTTTGCTTTTTCTGCCATTACTTTTGCATATTCTAATTCTTCGTCTATATAGTCCAGTATTTTATTTATTTCTTTTACTGCTGTTTTTCTTACATACTGCTTATCACTGTATGCAACATATTTATCTATTTCTTCCATTGTTTCTATTAGTTTACTGACTCTGTTTATTATCTTAAAAAGTCCTGAGTATTCGTAGCAACTTTGTTTTTTATCTTCTGTTAGTTCTCCTTCTCTTACTATCACTATCATTTTTATTCTCTCCTTTGAAAATGGGTGTTATTCACGACTGGTTGTATCTGCTCGAAAAATCTTCATTTCTTTTTTATCCGTATCCAGTCATATTTAACAACTCCTTTTTTGTTTTCTCCTATAATATTAGTTTATCAATTAAGATTATTTATGTATTGAGAAGTGGGGAGAGGTGTTTTATTGCAGAAACTCTACATTTTGTTTTTGAGGTTTTTTCTTCCTTTAGGTATAGTAGTATTCGCTTTTTAATTATTAAACTATTCTGAACTATTCTGATACTCTTGACATTATCTCATGCTTGTATTTAGGCAAAGAAAAAGTCCAGCACTTGTTTTTTATGCTGAACTTCTTTATATTTTTTATTTCTTTTTTGCAACTACTGCAAATCTTCCATTCTCCCTTGAATATTCACAAGTAGAAAGAGTAAGCAACTGGTCGCCATAAGTTGCTGTTGTTTCAATATCATAAATACTTGCCTTTTTGCAATTTTCTATATATTCATTGTATTCTTCTTCCGTTTCTGCATTTACAAAATAATAATATCTAAATACATCTTTTTCATCTTTATAGTAAACCCTTGAATAAAAAACTGATATTATTTCATAAGTTGCATCTTCTATTGTAGTTGTAAATCTAATAGTTTGGTGTTCTTTATAAAAACTTTCTTCACTATATTTGATTAAATCTTCAAACATAGTTCCCGAATTACTTCTATGCCCATATATTAAATAATTTGTGCTAGGTTTGTTCAAGTCGAAGTCCTTATCAAGAAATAAACTACCTAAACTTGCTTTTTCTTTTTTATAATTATGAGTTAAATAATAATCATTATTAGTAGTTTGACATACTGGATAAGATATATTTGTTCCCTCAATTTCTAAATAACCAATTATTTCCGAATTTTGCTTTTGCAATTCTTCTAGTTGTAGCATTCTTTCGCTTTTATTTTCAGTTGGTATAATCTCTTGTTCTATTTCTATATTTTCTAACACATTTTCATTTTCTTGTTTTTCTTTATTCAAATTATAAAAATACAATATTAAAGCAGTTATGCTAATTAAGAAAATGATAATAAATATATTTCTTACTATTTTTCTTTTACTCTGAGGCTTTGCATGTTTTGACCTTTTCATTGATGTCGCTCCTTTAAAATAGGACTGGCTTTATATTTTACCAGTCCTTTTGATTTTAATGTTTTGCTTGTTTTCTTTTAATTGTTAATATTATTCCAGCAGCTGATATTATTACAACTGGTATTATGTAGTAAGTTAAATCTATTGTACCAGTTTTTGGTGTTTCGTCAAGTTCCTTTTCATCGTTGGTTGTTGTGCTAGAATTATTATCTTCAACAGTAGTATTATTATCAGTTGGAGTTGTTTGTTCATTGATTAAAGAAATCATAAATGGAGATAATTCGCTAACTGTAACAGTAACCGTTCCATTTGTTACAACTTCTCTAAAGTCCTCATAAGTTCCATCACTTTTTTTATGGCATACAAAGACATCTTTACCGTTATATTTTTCTCCTACTGTAAAAGTAATTGTTAAGTTTCCTTTATATTCTCCACCTACCAAAGATATATCAAAAGAACCTAAACACTCATTATCACATTTAGTATTGATGTATTGGATCATTTCTAAATATGTATCGTTTGTACTTTCTATTACATCTGCTTTTAAAGATAATTCTGTTTCAGCACCTGCCTCAACTGCTATTGACATATTATCGCTTTCAACTTTATATGTTTTTCTTTCTCCAACAACTTTATATCCTAACCATTTTTCATAACTTTTCCCAGTTTCTTCAACATTAATTGTAAAATTGTAACTATTATTTTCTTCCGAAGGTTTGTTATAGTTTTCTGGTTCTGTAATAGCATATTCATAAATATACCATTCCATATCATATTGATTTCTAGTTTCTCCAGAATATGTAAAAGTTCCAAAATTATCAATATTAATTTCTTCTCCTACATAAGCATTAACAACTAATTCAAAATAACAATTAGTATAGTCATTGTATCCTGGAATAACAAGGTCTTGAAGACCATAATCTCCACCACCTCTAATACCTTCAACTTCCTCTCCAGCATTATTTTTTACTGTCCAAGCGACATATACTTCATCAGTTTCTGTAAGCGATTCGTCAGTTGCATTAACAATATTAGGCATAATTCCAATAACAACTGCAACTATAAGTAATAAAATACTTATTTTTACACATTTTTTCATTTTAAAACTACCTTTCCTTTCTACATTTTAATAAATCTATAATACAATAATCCTTTTATCTTTTGTTTTCCACCCCCTCTTGTTTTTAGAAAGTGTTACTGTTGTTTTATCTTCTGACTTGTTTTAATTGTTCTTTGCTGTATCTTTTTGCACCCCATAGGTAACCATGACATTTGGTGTTCAAACAGCCTATGTGTCCTCTTGGATCCTCGTATAATGCTCTGCCGACATCTCCAACAGAAAACTGGTTTTGTTTTTGCACTTTCTTCCACATTATTTGACATTTTATTCACGCTCCTATCATATCATATTCACTTTATTTTTTCAAGTGCCACTTACATATTTTAAAGTGTGATTTTATTCTTTTAAAGTGTCTTTGTTGGTACAATTCTAGGGAAAGAGGTGCTTTTATTATGGACGAAAAATTTTTAGAGTCTAATGTTCCTTATGCAGTTGGACAAAATATTAAACGTATTAGATTACTTAAAGGGCTTAGTCAAGAAAACCTTGCTAATGCTTTAGATAAATCTACAAACTTTATTTCCCTAGTGGAAAATGGGAAAACTGGTATCAGTATTCCAACTTTAATTGGTTTCTGCAAAGAGTTGGGGGTAGATGCCAATACTATTTTATCTGGTATTGTTCCTGTACCAGAAACTAATGTAGATGCTTTTATTACTCAGTCACTTAATCTGTTTGACGAGAAGGACAAGGCTATGGTTACTGACCTTATTACTTATATTGTTAATTCTAAAAATTAAATGAAAGAGGAGATGTCCCAACTTATTCTTGGTCATCTCCTTTATCATTATTATATGTACTTTCTATGTATAATCTTACAGCAGTTGAAAAACCGTTGCAAAAATCTTCTTTACCTAAAATGCTATTCATTTCATAGATTATATCTGTTAGGTGTTCTAATTCTGCTCGTTTATCTTCGCCAACTTCCTTTAAAAATTCTTCTTTTACCTTTTGTAACTCTTTATTTAGATTATTGTATTCTTTTGTTGGTTTACGCCCATTAGTTGTTTCATATAGTCTGCTCAAAATTTCTTTTTCCATTTGTAACACTCTCCTAGTAAAATATACCTATAATTATTATACTACAAGAACGCTTGTTTGTATATGCTTTTAAGTAAAAAATATAAAATTTTTATTGAATTTTCAATACTTTCCAGAATTTTTGAATTTTTTCCAAAAATATATTGCAAATTTTCAATAACAATTGTATAATAGATAAGAATTGTTATTTTTAGATATAGGGGTATGATGTTAATGGTAGCATACTGGTCTCCAAAACCAAGTGTGAGGGTTCGAATCCTTCTACCCCTGCCAATTATTTAGGGGATAGTTTTCGTACCGACCATTTTCCGACCAACTTTATAAACAATTATAATCAGTTATGAAAATTATAAACAAATATATACAGATAAATGTTGCTAGTTAGACAGATATAAATAATTGTGAAATGATATAAAATGGAATGAAATGGAGCTAAACAGAACTCCAAAACCACAAGTCTGAGTTCGAGTCTTAGTACCCCTGCCAATAAAAGAGATTTGGAGTTTTGTTCCAAATCTTTTTTGTTTTATTCGATTTTTTATATTTTTCTTTATGTTGTTTTTTGTTTTCCACTTTTTTCCGGCTTTCCTATTCGTTTTTATGGAGGTTATATGAATTTTTTTTCTTATCATTTTTTTAAGAATTTTCTTTTCTTAATTTTTGTATTTCTACTTTTTATTTGCATCTTTTTTATTCCTTCTATTTATTCTCAAGATTTTAATACTCAAAACCAAATCGGTGAATCTTTTCTATTAAATCCGAATGGTTTTATTTGGCCAATTCCCGGATATACGAAAATCACATCTCCTTTTGGAAAAAGAAAGTCTCCTACTTCAGGAGCCTCTTCTTCTCATTCTGGAATAGATATCGGAGCTCCAGAAGGAACTAATTTATATGCTGTTTGTGACGGCGAGATTACCTTTACTCAATTTTTAGGTGCAGGAGGCTATACGATTACTCTTTCTAGCAAAAATTTAAAAATTACTTATTGCCATGTATCTCCTAACTATATTGTAAAAAAAGGAGATCTTGTAAAACAAGGACAAAAAATTGGTAATGTTGGTCCCAAATATGTATTCGGAGTTCCTGGAAATCAATATCAAGATTCTTCTGGTAAGCCTACAAATGGTGCTACTACCGGAACCCATTTACATTTTGGTATTCGTGTTGATGGAAAATATGTAGATCCTCTCCTTTATTTCAAATAATCCAGTTGTTCTGTGTAACTCTAAAAGTAAGCAAAAAACACTTAAGATATTCTCATCTATCTTAAGTGTTTCGTATTACATGTCCTCATCTTCATCTTCTGGTATTTGTATTTCTTTTTCTTCTTCACAATTACCATGACAGCAAGAACAATCACCTTCACATTCTTCGTTCCAATCTAACTCTATAATATTATGACATTCTGGACAAGTGATTTCAGATCGTAATTCATCTGCTTCTGCCTCAAATTCACAATTACAATATGGACAAACAATCTCAAAATCATAATTATCATTGTCTGTAATGTATAATTCTTTTTCTATCTTATTAAGACTGTCTTCCATTAAAGCCGATTTTTTTTCTATTTCTTTTTGTTTTTCTTCTAACTCTTGCATTTTTTCTAGATTTTGATTATATAGATCTTGTAATTCTGTAAGAAAATCTAAAAATATTCCCGAAAAAGCATTTTTTACATATTCAAAATCTTTTTTACTCTCCATATTCGATTCTAAGTCTGTGATCAACTCTTTATATTTTTCATTTATATTCATATAAATTGTTTTTCCTTCCTTTATAATCTTTCCATATATTCACCAGTTCTTGTATCGATTCTGATGATATCTCCGATATTTACAAATAGAGGAACTGATATTTCAAATCCATTTTCTAATGTTGCTGGTTTTCCTGATGTTGTTGTAGTATTTCCACTAAATCCTGGTTCTGTATATGTAACTTCTAATTCTACGAACATTGGTGGTTCTACCGCAAATACACTTCCTTTATAAGAAAGAATTTTCATTGTCATATTTTCTTTCATATATTTTAAAGCATCACCAATTTGTTCTTCATTAAGAGGCATTTGCTCATATGTTTCATTATCCATGAAATAATATAATTCTCCATCTTTATATAAATATTGCATATCTCTTTTTTCTATTTCTGCTCCTGGATATTTTTCAGATGGATTAAATGTTTTTTCTAATACTGCACCTGTAATTACATTTTTTAGTTTAGTTCTTACAAAAGCAGATCCTTTTCCTGGTTTTACGTGTTGAAATTCTACAACTTTAAATACGTTTCCGTCCATTTCAAAAGTAGTTCCATTTCTAAAATCTCCTGCCATGTATACTTCTGCCATAAATTATTACCCTCTTTCTATATTTTTTTAAATAACCTTTTCTATTTTACTATATTTTGGTTTAAAAATCAATACTTTGCTTCTTTCTACTTTAATATAATATAATTTTTATCCGAATTTGTTAATTTTATACAACCATTTTTTGTAATTTGAACTGTATCTTCAATACGAACTCCAAATTTTCCTGGAATATAAATTCCTGGTTCATCCGTTACTGTCATATTATCCTTTAGTAAATAGTCTTTTCTACCAATTGTTGGTGATTCGTGGATTTCTAAACCAAGACCGTGTCCTAAACTATGATCTAATGTATAACCATGAATTTTAAAATCACTTTCCACCATCATAGTAAGAATTCTAGCATTTGCTCCTTCTTTCATTTCATCTAATGTTTGATTTTGATTTTTCAAAACTAAATTATAAATTGGTTTTATTTCTTCTGGCACATACTCCATAAAAATCGTTCTTGTCATATCAGAACAATAGCCTTTATAAGTACAACCAAAATCAATTGTAATTGGATCTCCTGCTTCAATTTTTCGTTCAGTAGGTACAGCATGTGGCATAGAAGAATTTGGTCCAGATGCAACTATGGAATCAAAGGAAGTTCCTTCTGCCCCATTCATTTTAAAATATTGTTCTATTTCCATTGCAATTTGTTTTTCTGTCATTCCCTTTTTTATAAAATTACAAAGATGTTCAAAACAATCATCTGTTATCTTACAAGCTTTTTTAATACATTCGATTTCTTCTTCATCTTTTACCATTCTTTGATTTTCTAATAGATTTTCTGTTTCTACTAAATTATTTATTTTATACATATGCATATATTCTTTATATTTTGCATATGTAACATAAGCTTCTTCAAAACCAACATTTTCACAAAACATAAAGAAATTTTCATAGTCATCTTTTGACACATCTTTTACATTATATACAATAATTTCGTCATCAATTGTAAGAACGCGATTAACAGATTCAATATATCTTGAATCTGTTATATAAATATTTTCTTTTCTTGTAATTAATAATGTTCCTTCTGTTTCCATTGAAATTCCTGTAAGATAATATATATTTACAGGATTAGATACTATCATTCCTTGCATATCTAGTAGATTTAGTTTGTTTCTTAACCATTTAATTTTTACATTCATAACTTTCACTCCTTTTCGTTATGCTTTATATAATCCCAATGTAAATATTTTTAATAATATAATTAAAATTGTTCCAAATGGTACAAACATTGAAATAAATGAAGATAACGCGATAAAAGTTCCAAATGCTATATATTCATTTACTTTTCTCTTTCGTATAATAATTAAAAAAATGCTTACAATTGCTCCAATTAGAAAAGACATAATTGAAATTGTTATAATACTAGATGATCCAAAATATAATCCTAATGCACCAATCAATTTAATATCTCCAAATCCCATAGAATCTTTTTCATAAATTAACCCTCCGCTTAAGGTTATTATTAGAAAAATTCCAGCTCCTACTACCATTCCTAAAATTTTTGTCATTGCAATATTAATATCCGAAATCCCATAAATAAAAGCAAATAATAAACCAATTTCAAAAATTGTTAAAACCAGTCGATTTGGAATAATCTGTTTTTTATGATCAATAATCATAACAGACAATAATAATGGTGTTAATATTAAATATTGTATTAAATCTAAATTTTCTATGATACCTTGTTGCAATCCACAATGATACAATAACATTATATAGATAAAAGAAGTTACAAACATTAAAAGGTAATTTGGTTTAAATGTTTCTTTATATTCTTTTGCAATCTCTTTCGAAAAAACTTTTTTCCCTTCTGGTAATCTTTTGTTACACCAATCTATAAATTGTCCTACTAAAAGTCCTATTATTCCTATTAGAACATAGTAAAGTATATGTACGTCATTAAAATACATCTATTTTTCCGCTCCTTTATGCTTGCTATATTGTTTCATTATATATCTTTCTATTGGTCTTTTTATTCTTGTTAATATAATATCCTTTTCTGCAATTGGATCTACTAATATGGAAAACATTTTACAACGGTTTGCTCCTAAAATATCTGTAAAAATCTGATCTCCAACTACAGCAATATTTTCATTTTTTAGGTTCATCTCTTCCATAGCTTTTTTAAATCCTTTTTTAAAAGGCTTCATACTAAAAGAAGCATATGGAATTTCTAGTGCATTTGATACTTGTTCTAGTTTGTCTTTTTTATTAGAATTGGAAACAATATATAACTTAATATTGTTTTTTTTCAAATCTTGGCACCATTGTTTTACGCCATCTAATAAATTACGATTAAAGTCAATAAGAGTATTATCCATGTCCAAAATAATTCCTTTAAGCCTATTTCCTTCTAAAAAATTCATATTAATTTCTGTAACGTTTTTAAAATGATGATTTGGATATAGCAACATGAAAACCTCCTATAATACTTAAATTATATTACCAATATGTCTTAATTTTGTCAAGAAGCTCTCTAATAGCATCTTTAATATTTTGACTTTTTTTAATTATTTTTATTCTATCCAATAAAAAATAGAATTTATAAATTTTCTTTCAAACCAAAAACTCTAGTCTAAATCTTTTATTGTTTGAAGTACTTCTTATAAATTCTATGCATTTCTATCTTTTTTTATTATATAGGAAAAATCGATAGATTTTTACGTATATAACATGGTTAAGTTAGCGATATTCGTGGGATTGCGAAGCAATCTGTACATATGGCAAAGCCACTTTTCTTATTTACAAAATCTGTGGTTTCCGATTGTAATCGTATGAGGTCTTGACCAAATCCACTTATTCGTTGCAGTTGCAGGATTAAAATAGTATATTGCACCATAAGTTGGATCCCATCCATTTAAAGCATCTTGTGCAGCTTTTTTCGCTGTAGAATTTGGTGTTAAATTAATTTGTCCATCTGCGACAACGTCAAAGGCTCCTGATTGGTAAATAACTCCAGCAATTGTGTTTGGAAAGGAAGAATTCTTCACTCTATTTAATACTACCGCACCAACCGCAACTTGTCCCGTATATGGTTCGCCTCTTGCTTCTCCATAAATAAGCCTAGCTAACAAGTTTAAGTCACTTGAGTTACTAGAAGAACTCCCTGAACTAGAAGAGGAATTAAAAATTCCCATTGCAGCTAATGTATTTTTTCCTGCAATTCCATCTACTGTAAGTCCATTTTTTCTTTGGAAATACTTCACTGCCTCTACTGTTTGTGAACCATAAATTCCATCGATATTTCCTTTATAATATCCCCATCTTTTTAATTTGGTTTGGATTTGTGTTACCTCACTTCCTCTTGAACCATATTTAGATAATGCTTCTACTTCATTATTTCTAAAAAATATTTGAAAATACAAAAAAGCAATTATCAAAAGACAGAATACTGCTACTATCGAGATTTTAACTTTCTTTAATCTGTGCGATTTCGAAGCAATCTGTACATTTGGCGAAGCCACTTTTCTTATTTTAGCCATAAAAAATACACCACTCTTTTTCACTATAATAGTTTTTTATTTTCTATTATTCTAACCAGAAATGGTGTATATATACAGTTTTATATAATATTTCAAGTTTTAAAAGATTCCTATAATTTCGCCATTTTCATCTACATCTATCTGTTCTGCTGCTGGAATTTTTGGGAGTCCTGGCATTGTCATAATATCTCCTGTATATACTACAACAAAACCTGCTCCAGATTTCAGTGCAACATCTTTTACATGTATATCAAATTCTCCCTTGCATTCTAGTTTCTTTGGATCATCTGAAAAAGAATACTGTGTTTTTGCTATACAAATTGGTAAATTTTGATAACCAATTTTTTCGATTCTCTCTATATTCTCTTTTGCTTTTCCTTCAAAAATAACGTCATTTGCTCCATATACTTTCTTTGCTACCATCTTTATTTTCTCTTTAATTGGCATTTCTAAAGGATAGGCAAAATTTAATTTTCTTTCATTTGCTAAAGTAAGGATTTTTGAAGCTAAATCGGTGGCCCCTTCTCCCCCTTTTTCCCAACTTTCTACAAGGCTTACTTTTATTTTTTCTTTATTTAATTTCTTAATTAAATAATCAATTTCACTTTCTATATCATTTTGATATTTATTAATTGCTACAACTACTTCTGTTCCAAATACTTCTTTTATATTTTTTATATGTTTTAATAAGTTGTTTGCAATTCCATTTTCTAATGCCTCTATATTTTCTTCTGCTAATTCTTTTTTATCTGCCCCTCCATGGTATTTTAGAGCTTTCATTGTTGCAACACAAACAACAGCATTAGGAAATACTTCAGCTTTTCTACATTTAATGTCAAAAAATTTCTCTGCTCCTAAATCTGCTCCGAATCCTGCTTCTGTAATCGTATAATCTGCCAGTTTCATTGCTAACTTAGTCGCAATAATTGTATTACATCCATGTGCAATATTTGCAAAAGGTCCGCCATGTACAATTGCAGGAGTTCCTTCTAATGTTTGTACCAAATTCGGTTTTATAGCATCTTTTAATATTGCTGCCATTGCTCCTTGTGCATTTAAATCTCTGGCATATACTGGTTCATCGTTTTCATTCCATCCAATCATTATATTTCCTAATTTTTCTTTTAAATCTTGGATGTTTTCTGCTAAACAAAAAATGGCCATAATTTCGGAAGCCGCAGTAATAGAAAAATGATCTTCTCTTGGTACAATCTTTTTTTCTCCTGATAAGCCACATTCTACTTTTCTTAATTGTCTATCATTTAGATCTAAGCATCTTTCCCAAATTACTTCTTTAATTCCTAATTTATTACCAAAATAAATATGATTATCAATCATACTAGATAATAAATTATTAGCAGAAGTAATTGCATGAAAGTCACCTGTAAAATGCAGATTAATATCTATCATCGGCGCTATTTGTGAATAACCTCCCCCTGTTGCTCCTCCTTTTATTCCAAAAACCGGACCCAATGATGGCTCTCTAAGTGCTAAAATTACTTTTTTACCTATTTTTTTTAGTCCGTCTGCCAACCCTATCGATATCGTTGTTTTTCCCTCTCCTAACGGCGTTGGGTTAATTGCTGTTACTAGGATCAATTTACCATCTTGATTATTCTTTCTTTTTTCCAATACGTTTGCAGATATTTTCGCTTTATCCCATCCATATAATGATAAATCATCTTCTTTTATTCCTAAATCTTTTGCAATTTCCGTTATTTTCTTTAGCTTTGCTTTTTTTGCAATCTCGATATCTTGCATATGGCTCACCTCTTTAAATTTTTAATAGATTAAAAAATAAGTCCCACTATAATTCCCAAAATTGCTCCTACAAATACTTGAAAAGGAGTATGTCCTAAAACTTCTACTAATTTTTCTGACACTTGTACGCCTGATAACCCTGGTGTTTCAATTAGTTTATTTAATAACGATGCTTGTTTTCCCGCTGCTCTTCTAACACCTGCTGCATCATACATAACAATAAATGCAAAAACAAGAGAAAGAGCAAAAATTGGACTATTAAATCCTTCCCCTTTTCCTATTAATACAGATAAAGCCATAACAATAGCAGAATGAGAACTAGGCATTCCTCCTGCTCCCATAATTCTTTTAAAATTCAACTTTTTTGTTTCGACTAATTCCCAAATTACTTTAAATATTTGTATGCAAAGCCATAACAAAAAAGGTATATATACATACTTATTTGTAATAAATTGCTCAAATAAATCCATTTCGTAAATTCCCCTTATTCTTCATTTGGTATAAAATTTTCTTCTTTTATTACTCCATCTTCATTAATTAAGATAGAAATTCTTTTTTCTGCTTTTTCTAAAATTTCGTTACATCTCTTTGATAAAGCCATGCCTTCTTCGAATTTTTTAATAGATTCGTCCAATCCTAAATCTCCTTTTTCCAATTCAGTAGCTATTTTTTCTAATTGTTGCATTGCTTCTTCAAAATTGATTTTTTCTTTTTCCATCTTTTCCTCCATTATTCTATAATTCTCGCATTTCTTTTTCCATCCGTCAATTGCAAAGTAATTTCATCTTGTTTTTTTAATTCCCTTACAGATTTTATTACCTTACCATTTTTCTGTATAATAGAATATCCTCTTGTTAACGTTTTTAATGGACTTAATGCATCCAACTTCGATATTAGTTGTATTGCATTTATCCTTTTATCATGTAAACAACTTGTTGTAATTGTTGCTATTCTTTTGACAACATTGTCTAATTGTATGTATTTTTCATTGATATCTTGAAATGGTTCTTTAAACACTCTTCTTGTCATACACTTTTCATATCGCAATCGCATTACTTCTGTTTTCTTCTTTAAGGTATTTTTTAATTGATATTGATAATTATCTAATTTTAATTTTACGTCTGCGATATTCGGAACAGCAAGTTCAGCAGCTGCTGATGGTGTTGGTGCACGAAGATCCGCCACAAAATCCGAAATTGAAAAATCTGTTTCATGTCCTACTGCTGAAATGATAGGGATTTCAGAAGTATAAATTGCACGAGCAACAATCTCCTCATTAAAAGGCCATAAGTCTTCTAGAGATCCTCCTCCCCTTGCTAGAATAAGAACATCTGCTAATTTCTTTTCATTCATTGTTCGAATTGCATCTGCAATTTTAACAGCAGCGCCTTCTCCTTGTACCGGTACTGGTAATAAGCGAATATAAACATTTGGATTTCTCCTTGTTGATACATTAATAATATCTCGAATAACAGATCCTGTATTAGAAGTTAAAACACCAATTACCTTAGGCATACTAGGAATTCTTTTTTTATGTTCTTTTTGGAATAAGCCTTCCTGCTCTAGTTTTTTCTTTAATTCTTCATAAGCAGTATAAAGACTGCCCATTCCGTCTTCCTGCATTGCTTTGCAATAAATTTGATACACTCCATCTCTTTCAAAAACAGATACTGTTCCTAAAACCATAACACTCATTCCATCTTTTGGAATAAAATTAAGATTTGCAGTATATGTTTTAAACATAATACACTTAATCAAAGATTTATCATCTTTTAAAGTAAAATACATATGTCCTGTATAATGATGCTTAAAGTTTGAAATTTCACCTTTTACTAGAACATTTGCTAGCACTTCATCACTTGCTATTTTATTTTTAATATATCCATTTAATTCACTAACGGATATTGGATTATATTTCATTCTTCTACTCCTATTTTCTTTACAATATTTGCTAAAATTCCATTAATAAAATTTGGTGATTGTTCTTCTCCATATTTTTTTGCAAGTTCTACTACTTCATTAATTACCACTTTAAAAGGTACTTTCTTATATAAAATTTCATAAATTGCTAGTTCTAATAAGGCAAGATCTATCTTTGATATACGTTCAATAGACCATTCTTTTTTTAAATTTTGAGAAATCTCTTCCCTGATTCTTGCATTATTTTCAATTACTCCATTTACAAAATTTGCAATATACTCTTGATCTTCATTTTCTATTATTCCATTGTTTTCAATAAATAATTTTATTTCCTCTTCATTGGATGTTTTTTGAATTTCTAAACTATATAATAATTTAAAAACCATTTCTCTTCTTGCTGATCGATCCATTTTCTATCCTCTCTTACATTCTATCTATTAAATTTTTTAATTTTTCTTTTACATCATATTTATTCTTTTGAACATAATTTCCTGCAAAAATTCCCATTCCTATTAAAATGATTCCAACAATTAATTTATATAGTCCTGTTAACAATATCAAAATGGCAACAATTGCACCGATAATAGCTCCTGCATATTCAGAACAAAATTCTTTAAAATGATTCATATATTTTATTCATCCTTTCCTTATTCTGCAACATTTCCTTGATTTTCAGGAACAATATTCCTAATTCGAATATTAACTTCGTGTACTTCTAAATCTGATGTACTTTTTATCGCTTCTTTAATTCTTGTTTGAATATTTGCAGATAAATCTTTAATAATCGCATTTGGATGTACATATAATGTTACTTGCACCCTTAAATTATTCTCTTTATCTAATTCTACTTTTGTTGTTACATTTTCTGTTCCTTCAAATCCTTTTGCAATTCCACTTACTAAATTTTCTAAAGTTTCTTTTGAAATTAATAATTTTCCATTGTCATTTTGTAATAAAATTCCATCTGTTCTGCTATCTTTTGAGTTTCCACTAAAGAAAATACATTTGATTGCCAATAAAATTAAAATAACAGAAATAACTAAAATAATGTTAGAAGCTGTTACATTATTAATAGCATTAAATAAAACTACATTTACTGTACTAATATTTAACCATTCAAAAACTAATAAACACATAATTACTGATAGTACTAATATAATAATTGAAAATAGTACAAGACATATTTTTTCTAATACTTTCATAATTCTTCCTCCGTTTTTATATTCTATTTTATTTTCTTTCTATTTTGCATAATTAATTCTAGTATTATAAGAATTGAAAGGTTGAAGTTAGATATTTTCTATCTACTTTCAACCTTATCTAACTTATTTTATTATTCTTTATTCTTAATTTTGAGCATCATTATTGTTTTCTGGTTGATCATCTTTTTTTATTTCATCAAATTGAGTATTAACTCCTTGTACGTGTACGTTTACTTCTACAACTTTTAAACCAGTCATATTTTCAACTGCTTTTTTTACTCTATTTTGTATTTCAAAAGCAACATCTGGAATTCTTGTTCCATATTCTACAATAATATTAACATCAATTTTCGTTTCTTTTTCTCCAACTTCTACTTTAATACCTTTTGACAAGTTTTTCTTTCCGCTTAGAACTTCTGTAATTCCTCCTGCGAATCCTCCTGCCATAGAAGCAACTCCTTGTACTTCAGAAACAGCAACTCCTGCAATTACAGCAACAACATCATCTGCAATTTTAATTGTACTTTCTGTTGTATTGTCAACGGTATTTTCTACTGCATTTTCCCCTAATACATTCTCTACTACACTATTATTATTTTCGTCCATAATAATACCTCCTTATATTCATAATTATTATTTCCTAGACTATTAAAAGTATATCAATATATCTTTTTTTTTACAACTATTTTATCCAAATTTTAAGATATTTCTAAATACAATCTTTTACTCTAATACTGTACCAGTTTCGATTTGATTTCCTCTTAAAAAATCGGATATTGGCATCCTTTTTGCATTTTCTGCTTGAATTTGTGTAATTTTTAAAATATCTTGTTTAGTTTTGATATAAAGACCTTTCTTCTCTTCTGAAAATAGAACAGTTCCTGGCATAATATTTTTTAATTTATAAGAATATTCTTGTAGTTCTGGAAATTGTACTATTAGTTCTTCCTCTGTAATAGTATCTGCCTCCCAAAACTTAACTTTTTTGCCATTCCAATAAGTATAGGCACCCATAATTGGATTTAAACCACGAATTAGATTTTTAATTTCTTTTGCTGTTTTATTTTCCCATTCAATTTTTGCCATTTCTTTTTCTAACATTGGTGCCAAAACAGTTTCTCCTTCTTGCTTTTTCCTTGGAGCTGTTTTCGCTTCAATTTGTTTTATTGTTTCTACTAACATATCAGAACCTATCTCAGAAACTCTTTGCCATAACTCTCCCGTAGTTTCATTCTCACCGATTGGTATTTCTTGTTGTAATATAATATCTCCTGTGTCCATTCCTTCATCCATATACATGGTTGTAATTCCTGTATTGGTATCACCATTTAAAATGGCCCATTGAATTGGTGCTGGTCCTCTATACTTTGGAAGTAAAGATGGATGTAAATTAACACAACCATATGTTGGTATATTTAAAAGTGATTTTGGCAATATTTTTCCATATGCCACTACACAAATAACATCTGGTTGTAATGATTGAATTTTTTCTAAAAATTCTTCGTTCTTCCTTATTTTTTCTGGCTGATAAATCGTAAAGTTTTGTTCTAGTGCATATTCCTTTACAGGAGACATAGAATATTTCATTCCTCTACCTTTTTGCTTATCTGGAGTTGTTACTACAGCCAAAATATGATTTCCTGCTTCATGTAACTTTTGTAGTGATCTTTTTGCTAAATCTGGAGTTCCCATAAATACAATATTTAGCATACCTTTACTCCTTTCTTATTCGATCTCTTCCGGTTTTACAATTTGTAATGTTCCTGGTAGCATTTTATCTACAAATAGTTCTCCATTTAAATGATCTGTTTCATGACAAATTGCTTGTGCAAATAAATCTTTTGCTTTTATTCTTATTTTTTCTCCTTCACGATTAAAAGCTTCCACTTCTACTTCTTTTGGTCTAATTAGTTTTGCGTATTGATTTGGAAAACTTAAACATCCTTCTTCTACTTCATGTTCTCCTTTTGTTTTTAAAATAACTGGATTAATTAATACTACTGGTCCATTTCCATCATAAATGTCAATGACAACAATCCTTTTTAGAACTCCTACTTGCTGTGCTGCAAGTCCTACCCCATTCATAGCATGAACAGTTTCTATCATATCATCGATTAATATTTGAATTCTTTCTTCTTTTATATTATCTACTTCTTTTGCTCTTTTTCGTAAGATTTCATCTCCATTTTCTCTAATATTTCTAATTGCCATTATTCTTTTCCTCCTATCTTTTTCATTTTTGTATACAGCTTATAACATATTCATCGGATTCACGTCTGTTATCACTCTTGTTTTTGTACGATTTGTTTTAAAATTTTCTTTTAAACATTCATTTATCATTTGAATTAAATCTGATGTTAATATTGCTTTTATGATAATTCGATAACGGAATCGATTTTTTATTTTATCAATTGGAGCTGGCATTGGAAGGCCTAAATTTGCTTCTATTTGGCTACTTTCTATTTTCTTTTTTATAGCAGCATAAATTTGATTTGACATTTCTTTTACCTTTTCTTCTTCTTCTCCACTAATTCCAAACATAATTATATCGCAAAATGGTGGATATTTCAATTGTTTTCGCATTTTTATCTCTGCGTTATAAAATAAATCATAATTCTGCTTTTGAGCATATCGTATACTATAAGCATCTGGATTATAGGTTTGGATTAAAACTCTTCCCTTTTCTTTTTCTCTTCCAGCTCTTCCTGCTACCTGAACAATCAAGTCAAAAGTTCTTTCTTCTGCTCTATAATCGTCAATGTTTAGACTACTATCTGCTGCAATTACTCCTACTAATGTAACATTTGGAAAATGATGTCCCTTTACCACCATCTGGGTGCCAATCAAAATATCAATATTCTCATTTTTAAAACGATTTAAAATATCTTCGTGTGAATTCTTTTTGGTTACAGTGTCAATGTCCATTCTAATTGTTGTAGCATTTGGAAACAAGTGATTAATTTCCATTTCCAATTTTTGTGTGCCAGTTCCAAAATGCTTAATTTTACTACTTCCACAAACAGGACAAACCGTTGGAACTTTTTCTTGATGGTTACAATAATGACATTTTAAAATTTCTTCTTTTTTATGATATGTAAGAGAAATATTACAGTTTTTACACTTTAAAGTATAGCCACATTCTCGGCACATAATAAAAGTAGAAAATCCTCTTCTATTCAAAAATAATATTGTTTGCTTTTTATTTTTTAAATTATTTTCAATTTCTTGATATAGATACCTACTAATCATACTTCGGTTTCCAATTGCCAATTCTTCTCTTAAGTCTACTAATCTGATTTCTGGTAAGTTAGATTCATTTGCTCTTTTGGTTAACACTAATTTTGTAATTTTTCCTTCTTGAGCCTCGTAAAATGTTGTAATATCCGGCGTTGCACTTCCTAATAATAAGGGAATTTCTTTTTCTTGTGCTATTTTTTTTGCAATTTCTTTAGCATGATACCTTGGATTTGTTTCTGATTTATATGAACTGTCATGTTCCTCATCAATAATAATAATTCCTAAATCTTTTACCGGAGCAAAAATTGCAGATCTTGCACCTATAATAATATTAGCTCTTCCATCCTTAATTTTTTGCCATCCATCATATCTTTCCCCAATGGAAAGTTTACTATGCAATACCGCTATTGTTTCTTGTCCAAATCTTGCAATAAATCGGTCCACCATTTGTGGAGTTAACGAGATTTCTGGAACTAATAATATTGCTGCTCTTCCCATTCTCACTACTTTTTCAATTAATTGCATATATACTTCTGTTTTACCAGAACCTGTTATTCCATAAAGTAAAAAAGATTCATGTTTCTTTTCATCAATTGCCTTTTCTACTTGCTGATATGCATATTGTTGTTCTTCTGTTAAATGAAGTTTCTCTGTTCTTTCTAGTACTTTATGTAAAAAAGGATTTCTCTCGATTGTTTTTTCTAAGATTTCAACATATCCATTTTTTTCTAATGTTTTAATAATTGATCTAGAAATATCGGTAAATAATTCAATTTCTTGAATGGTTACTCCACTATTTTTTTTAATAAAATTTAATGCTTTTATTTGTTTTGCTGATTTAATCTCTTTCTTTTGTATGGCTTCTTTTATTTGTTCTATATTTTTCTTTAGATATACTACTTGTACTTTTTTATCTTTTGCACGATTTTCTATTTTTTTCGTTGCCGTACCAGGAGGTAACATTAATTTGATGCAATCGGATAAATTACAAAAATATCGATTTGCCATCCATTTTGCTAGTTTCATCTCTTGATTTGAAAGTTCTTCTTCTTGAATTCTTAAAATTTCTTTTACTTCATAGTCTGATTTTTCCTTTAGACCAACCACAAAACCTTCTTCATAGTTTGTGCTTCTTCCAAATGGGATTAGTACCCTGCTTCCTATTTCTATTTCATCTTCCATTTCTACCGGAATTGCATAATCAAATACTCTATCTAGATTTTTTACTGTTGAATTTATTACTACTTCTGCTATCATATGTTTCTCCTTTTTATTCCAAATCATTTTATCATAAGTAAAATAAATTTACCACTTTTTTCTTTCTTACATAAAATATTTTGAAGTGAGAGGATCTTTCCAATTTTTATTACTCCAGAAATTTCATTAGAAATTTCTGGAGTAACAAGGTTAAGTTTCTTTCATTTGTGCGATTGCGAAGCAATCTGTACATCTGGCGAAGTCACTTTTCTTATGTCAAAAACTAGCTTTTCTTCAAAAAAACTACTCTATACTTTGTATAGAGTAGTTTACTTTTAGAATTCAGGATTTTCTAAGTTTTCTTCACTTTTTATAATTGCAGTAATAATTTGTAATGTTTTTTCTAAGTCATTATTTTTCAAAACATAATCATAAGACCCTATTTTTGATTCTTCATAATCAAATCGATTCAATCTTAATTGAATTTCTTTTGGGCTTGGTTTATCGATTCTATTTTCTAATCTTTTTCTTAATTCCTCTTTTGGCACTCTTAGGAAAATAGTAATGACTTTGGTATCATTTTTTAATAAGTTTACTAAATTTTCCGTTCCATTTACATCAATATCTTTTACTATAATTTTGCCATCTTTCATTTTATCGTTTAATACTTTTTTTGATGTTCCATAATAATGATTATGGTGAATATCATACTCATACAATTCGCCATCTGCAATCATTCTTTCAAACTCTTCTGTTGAAACAAAATTATAGGTCTCTCCTGGTACATCTCCAGGTCTTATTTCTCTATCTGTAAAGGAAGGGATTGCTATTACATTTTCAATTCTTTTTATTAATTCTTTTTGTATTGTATTTTTTCCTGCTCCCGCAACTCCTGATAATATTACTAACATACTTTTGTTACCTTTCCTTCCGCAATTTCGTTTACCGCTAATGTAACTGGCGATTCTTCTTTTACTTTTGTATATACTTCGCCTCCGGCTGCAATTTGTCTTGCCCTTTTTGCAGCCATAATTACTAAAGCATATCTATTTTCTACTTTTTTTAATAATTCTGTAACACTTGGTTTTACAATCATTTCATTTCATCTCCTTTTCTATTCTTCATCAACAGTATCTAATCTTCCTGCAACTGTTTCAGGTTGAACAGCTGATAAAATAATATGGCCAGAATCCATAATAACAACAGCTCTTGTTCTTCTTCCATAAGTAGCATCTACTGCTGTTCCTTTGTCTTTTGCTTCTTGCACAATCCTTTTTATTGGAGCTGATTCTGGACTTACAATTGCTATAATTCGATTTGCTGAAACAATGTTTCCGAATCCAATATTTACTAGTTGCATATCATCACAATCCTTTCTATTCTACATTTTGTATTTGTTCTCTCACATTTTCTAATTCTGTCTTGACTTGTATTACCAAATTAGTAATTTCTAAACAATTTGATTTTGAGCCTATTGTGTTGATCTCACGATTCATTTCTTGTATGATAAAATCCATCTTTTTTCCTATCGCAATTTCTTCTTTTTGTTCCAGTAGTCCTTTGATTTGATCAATGTGGCTCTTTAAACGAGTAATTTCTTCTTCAATCGATGATTTATCTGCATAAATAACTACCTCTTGAGCTAAACGCGATTCATCAACTACTCCAGCCTGTAATATTTCATTTAGCCTTGTCTTTAATTTTACTATATATTCATCGATAAGTCTAGTAGAATGGTCAGAAATTTCTAGAATATGAGAATAAATTAGCTCTATTCTCTTCAAAATATCTTCTGCCAATTTTTTTCCTTCTAATTTTTTCATTTCAACAAAGCAATCTATTGCTTCTGTTAGAGGAAAGATTAATTCATCCCATATCACAGTTTCATTTTCATCGTTTTGCACTGTAAATGCATCTGGTAATCGAATTAATTTCATAATTGAAATATCATCAATAATTTCATTCTCTTTCGCAACTTTTTTCAATTCTTTTACATATTCTTGAATTAGTTCTTGGTTAATATGAATACTTTTTCCTAAAGAGCTTTGATTTAAAAAAGTAATCGCAATATCAATTTTTCCTCTTTTTACTTTTTCCACCACTAATTTCTTTATGTTTTCCTCTAAAAAACTTAGTTGATATGGTATTTTCACATTAAGATCAATGTATTTATGATTTACTGACTTTATTTCTACTTGATATTCTCTACCTTCTTTTTCATATTTTGCTCTTCCATATCCTGTCATACTTCTTATCATATTCTTTTCTCCTAAATCTTTCCTTATTTTTTCTTTTTACAACTTCTTTTGATAATAAAAATCGGGGCATTAACTTCGCTCTAATACATTAGAAATTTAATTATGCCCCTTATGTTTTTTATTCTATTCCTTTGTACTCTTTTTTGTTGTAGTTTTGGTTGTTGTTTTCTTCGTAGCTGTTTTTGTCGTTCCTTTTGTAGATTGCATTTTTGTCGTTTTACTTGTTTTTGTTGTACTTGGTGTTTTTGCTGTTTTACCTGTATCTGATGTCTTTGTTGTTTTTGAAGTTTTCGTTGTTTTTGCTGCTTTTGGCATATTTTGTCCTTTTTCTACTTTTTTTGTTTCCTTTTCCGAAACATTTTGCTCTTCTTTATTGATTTCTTTGTTTGTTAATTCTTCTTTATTTTTATCAATTGTTCTTGACATTTTTTGTGAGTTTGCTTTTATTCTTCTTTCTAACATTTCTAATTTTTCATTCATTGTTGGTTCTATATTTGAAGTTTTTTCTTCTTTTGACTCTTTTTCTGCTTTTCCTTCTTCTTCAACATGAGGAATGACTGTTTTTTCTTCCACTATTTTTTCTGTTGGTATTTCTTCCTTATTTTCTACTTTTTCTTCTATTTTTTCCTTTTTCTTATTTTTCTCTTTTTTGTCTTTCTTGTTGAACCATCCTTTTTTGTTTTCTTCTGGTTGTGTTTCTTCTTTTATTTCTGCATTGTTTTCCATTTCTTCTTTTTTCATCATAACTGGACGAAGTCTATCTTCAGAAAAAGGAATTTCTTGTCTTGAAAGAACTTCTACTTTTTCTTGTTTGTTCTTCTTTTGTTTTTTCGTTATCTTTGACTTTTCTGGTTTTGATTCTTTGACAATATCGTTAATATCATTTTGACTCTTTATATATTCTTTTTTTGCCTTCATATAAATCCCAATCGATTTAATAACATAATATATTGAATAAACAACAGCTGTTATAGAAACCGAAGTAATAAAAATGTCTGGTACAATTTGGAATACATAAATTCCTCCTAATGTCAGAACTGCTAACAATAGCATTTCTATTCCGTATACACATAATTTACCATTTTCTTTTTTATAACTTCTTTCAAATAAAATAATTGACAAACATAAAATTCCAACGCTAAATACTTTCAAGTCAACAATAAAAATACTACTATCTATATTTTGATATCCTAAGATAATTAAAATTAAATATGCTAATACTAAAACTCCAATTAATATATTAGAAAAAATTCTTTTATTTACTGCTGTTTCATATTCTTTTGACATCCTTTTCTTTTCTTTAATATTGTTTCCGATCTCATCTACCATTTCTTTTTTCATTAATAACTCCTCCTAATTTAAATCTCCTAATTCATACATTAAAATGCTTAACATTGATAATGCAACTGTTTCTGTTCGTAAAATTCTTTTTCCTAAAGTAACTATTTTTGCTCCATTTTCTTTTAAATCTTTTACTTCGGATTCTTCGAATCCTCCCTCTGGACCAATTACAATACCAATTTCTAATTTTTCTTTTTCTAGAAGATTTAAGTTTTTAACTTCTGTTTTCATACTATTCCTATTTTCATCTTCATAGGCTACTATTACTATATCATATTTTGCTATGTTTTCACATAGTTTTTTGATATTTATAAAATTATCTATTTTTGGAATTTTATCCCTTCCACATTGTTTTGCTGCTACCTCTGCAATTTTTTGCCATCGTTCTTTCTTCTTTTTCTCATCTTTTTCATTTACTCGAACAACACATCTTTTCATTATGGTTGGAATAATTGTAGTTGCACCTAATTCTGTTGATTTTTGAATAATCCATTCCATTTTTTCTGCTTTTGGTAAACCTTGAAAAATGGTTACATTAATATTAGGCTCTTTTTCCGATGCTTCTTCTTGCTTGATTTTACAAAAAATTTCATCTTCACTTATTTGTACAATTTCGCACTGATAATTTACCCCATTTTCTTTATTTCCTATTATAATTTCATCCTGAACTTTTTTTCTTAAAACATTTTTTATATGATTTACATCTTCTCCTCGAATATGAATCGTGCTTTTATCTTTTATTTGATCATTTGTAACAAAAAATTTAGGCATTTTCTTCCCCTATCTTATATTTTCTCTATTCTTTGCCATTATACTATTATTTTGTTTTTCTTTCAAGTAATTTTACGAAAAAGAAAAAGATTGTGAATCTCACAATCTTTCTCTTAATAGATTTATTTTTATATTTCTATATTACAGTCATCATTCTTCTATATTTTTTATTTACTAAATTAAATCCTATACTTTCATAAAATTGAATTAGTTTATCATTTTTTGCTACCAAAGATACTTTCTTATATCCTTTTTTTTGTGCGATGTGATAAATCTTTTGGATCATAATTGTTGCATATCCATGTCCTCTATGCTCTGGCTTAATTGCAATATTCGATATGTAAAGTTCATCTTCTTTACATTCTTCAAAGAAAAACCAACCTTTTAAAGAACTATAGATAAATCCAAGTTTGTTTAACAATCCTTTTTGTTTGGTAACAACTTCTTTCTCACTATTAATCGTTAAACGATCAATTTCCTTTCCTTCAATTAATAAAACCATTCCTATCAATTGATTTGCTTTCTTCGCAACTAAAATGTTATCTAATGAAAATCTGTTATTATCCATTTTCATTAATTTTTCTAACGTTTCTTTTCTTTCTTTTTCTGAACCATATCCCCATTCTTCTTCAGGTTCCGGTTCTGTAATATAAATTAAATCTACGATATCCTTGATATCTTCTTTTTTTGCCTTCTCTAGGGATATTCTATTATTTCCCGACGGGGCACTTTTCATTTTAAACACTCTCCATTTTCTTTATTTTTTCTTTTTGTGTTTTATTTTATTTGTATTTGATAACCACTCTCCTCTGTTTTTTGCTAGCAAATTACTAGCTTATATATATTATACTATATCTCTAGCTAAAAGTAATCTAAGCTTAATGGAGTTTTTTCTAAGATAATTCTACCTTTCTTATGGCTTTTATGAAATTTTCACATTATCTTACTAATTCTCTGTTTTTATTTGTTTTTCTCTTATTTTCTCTTTTTTATAAAAGTGCTCTAGTAATTTTATGAATCTATTTTTCAAATTGAATTTCTAATTAATCTATTATATAATTTTTTTGGTGATTATATGAAAACTGTTTTAGATGACGATTTATCTTATTTAATCTATTCTGTTGTAGAAGAAATACCTATTGGAGCAGTTGCAACCTATGGTCAAATTGCAAAATTAATCGGGAAAGAAAAAAATGCAAAACTTGTTGCTAGAGCTTTAAAGCTGTCTTCTTTATATGGTAATTTTCCTTGTCATAGGGTTGTAAATCATGAAGGAAGAATCGCCCCCGGCTGGAGTGAACAAATTAATCTATTAAAAAGTGAGGGTATTACTTTTAAAGATGAATTTCATGTGGATTTAAAAAAACATCAGTGGAATACTTTATAATAAATACATAAAAAAATAAAGCATATGACTATTGGTCATATGCTTTATTTTTACGCTTCTTCTTCCACATCAAATTGGCTATTATATAATCCTGCATAGAATCCATCTTTTGCTAATAATTCATCATGAGTTCCTTGTTCTACAATATCTCCATGGTTCATTACCAAAATTAGATCTGCATTCTTAATTGTAGATAATCTATGTGCAATAATAAAACTTGTTCTTCCTTTCATCAAGTTATCCATTGCAGCTTGAATTTGTTGTTCTGTTCTTGTATCAATTGAGCTTGTAGCTTCATCCAAAATTAATATTTTAGGGTTTGCTAAAATAACTCTAGCAATTGTAAGTAATTGTTTTTGTCCTGCTGAAACATTACTTGTCTCTTCATTTAGATCTGATTTATATCCTTTTGGTAGTGTTTTTATAAAATGATGAACATGTGCTGCTTGTGCTGCTTCAATTACTTCACTATCTGTAGCATTTGGATTTCCATATTTTATATTATCCTCAACTGTTCCACTAAATAACCAGGTATCTTGTAAAACCATACCAAACATCTTTCTCAAGTTTCCTCTATCAAAGTCTTTTATATTATGCCCATCGATCGAAATTGAACCACTATTAACATCATAAAACCTCAT
This sequence comes from Candidatus Merdicola faecigallinarum, assembly GCA_018714565.1. Classification (GTDB taxonomy): domain Bacteria; phylum Bacillota; class Clostridia; order TANB77; family CAG-508; genus Merdicola; species Merdicola faecigallinarum. The sequence continues at coordinate 36,132 of DVNH01000003.1, forward strand.
TAAAAGTTTAACCATTGTTGTTTTTCCTGCACCAGTTGGACCAACAATAGCAATTTTTTGTCCATCTTTTACTTGTGCACTAAAATCATTAATAATTGTCTTTTCTGGATTATATCCAAAGTTAACATGATTAAATTCTACGTTTCCTTTTAATTTTTCTATATCAATATTTCCTTTTGTAGTTTCTACTTCTTCTGGTTCCTCTAAAAATTCAAATACTCTTTCTGCTGCAGCAATCATAGATTGTAATGTATTAGAAATTTGTGCAATTTGCGTAATTGGTTGTACGAATTGTCTATTGTATTGTATAAAACTTTGGATATCTCCAACTGCTATCTTTCCTTGTATTGTTAAATATCCCCCTAAAATTGCTACTGCAACATATCCAACATTTCCAATAAAATTTGTTACAGGGAACATTAATCCTGATAAAAATTGAGATTTCCAAGCAGATTTATACAATACATTGTTCGCTTCTTTAAAAGTATTTGTTACTTTTTCTTCTCCATTAAATACCTTAACAATATTGTGACCACCATATACTTCTTCTACTTGACCATTTACATGACCTAAATAATCTTGTTGTGCTTTAAAGTATTTTTGTGAATGTTTTACAATGCTTCCTACTAAAAGTGCTGTAACTGGTAATATAATTAGCGAAACTAAAGTCATAATCCAGCTGATAGAAAACATCATAACCAAAATTCCTATTACTGTACAAACTGCAGTAATAATTTGTGTCACACTATGATTTAAGTTTTGAGATAACATGTCAATATCATTTGTAATAATAGATAAAACTTCTCCATGTGTTTTTCCATCAAAGTATTTCATTGGCAATTTATTGATTTTATGTGCTAAATCATTACGCATTCTATAAGTGATTTTTTGCGTAACTGTTGTCATTGTAAATCCCTGTACTAGAGAAAATGCTGCACTTAATGTATATAAACCTAACAATGATAGAAGAATGGTTGCTATTTTTTCAAAATCAATTCCTGCTCCACCTGATATTTTATTTACGATACCATTAAAAATTTCAGTTGTTGCATTCCCCAAAATTTTTGGCCCTACTATTGTAAAAATGGTACTTCCAATAGCAAATAATATTACAATTATTACTGGTAATTTATATCTAGCTATATAGTTTTTTAATAGTTTTTTAGTTGTTCCTTTAAAATCTTTTGGTTTTTCTACTACTTTGCCAGCTCCCCTTCTCATACCTCCCATTGGAGGTCTTACATTATTATTCTCTGCCATTTTCCAATTCCTCCTTTGAAAGTTGCGATAAAGCTATTTGCTGATAAGTTTCACATATTTTCATTAATTCTTCATGTGTTCCTTTTCCTACAATTTTTCCTTCATCCAAAACTATAATTTGATTTGCATTCATGATTGTACTAATTCTTTGTGCTACAATAATAACCGTTTTATCCTTTGTATGCTTTTCTAATTCTTCTCTTAAAATCTTATCTGTTTTTAAATCTAGAGCTGAAAAACTATCATCAAACACTAAAATTTCTGGATCAATTGCAATTGCTCTAGCTATGGATAAACGTTGTTTTTGACCACCAGATACATTTCCACCACCTTGTGCAATTGGCTCTTGATATTTAAGTGTCTTTCCTTCTATAAATTCCTCTGCCTGTGCAATTTGTGCAGCTTCTATCATTTGTTTATCTGAAATATTTTCGTTTCCGTATTTAATGTTCGATTCTATTGTTCCAGAGAATAACATACCTTTCTGTGGCACAAATCCAATTCTCTTTCTTAGTTCTGTTTGTTTTACATCTTTAATATTAGTTCCATCAATTAATAGTTCTCCACCTGTTACGTCATAAAATCTAGGAATTAAATTTACAATTGTTGATTTTCCGGAACCAGTACTTCCTATTAATGCAGTAGTTTCTCCCGGTTTTGCTGTAAATGAAATATCTGAAATTACTTCTGTATCTGCATCTGGATAATGGAATGATACATTTTTAAATTCAACGTATCCTTTTTTATCTTCTTTAAATGCTTTTGTTTCTTTTTTATCTTTAATACGAGGTTCTTTTTCTAAAACTTCATTAATACGACCTGCTGAAACAGTAGCACGAGGTAACATGATAGATACCATAGAGATCATTAAAAATGCCATCACAATTTGCATTGTATATTGAATAAATGCCATTACATCTCCAATTTGCATCGTTCCAGCATCTACGTAATGTCCTCCAACCCATACAATAAGTACTGAAATACAGTTCATAACAAGCATTAAACCTGGCATCATAATACTCATTGCTCTATTAACAAAAACTTGTGTTTTCATTAAATCTTTATTTGCTACATCAAATCTTTCTTCTTCGTGTTTTTCTTTATTAAAAGCTCTAATTACTGGAGTTCCAGCTAAAATTTCACGTGATACCAAGTTTAATTTATCCACTAATTTTTGTAATTTCTTAAATCTTGGCATTGCAATAATCATTAATGTAAGTACTATAATAACAATGCAACCAACGGCTAATGCAATAATCCAAGCCATTGAAACTTCACTATTAAACAATACTCTTATAAATCCACCAATTGCTATAATTGGTGCATACACAATTACCCTAAATAATAAAGTTAAAAGCATTTGAATTTGTTGTATATCATTTGTTGTACGTGTAATTAAGGATGCAGTAGAAAATTCATTAAATTCCTCTGTTGAAAAACTTAATACTTTTTTAAAGACCTTTTCTCTTAATGTTCTACTCAATTTTGCTGCAACTCTAGCAGAAAGTAGCATAATGGTTACTGCACTGATCATTGTAATAGAAGCAATTCCTATCATTTGAAGTCCCGCAAACCAGATATAATTATTTTGAATATCATCCGTATTTGCACCTAAGTATTGATATTGTGTTTTTACTTCTTGAATCGCCGCTTGTTCTATCATTGATTCCGATAAGTTATTTGTTAATTCATTTAACATATTTGGCAATTCTTCTTCTATTTTTTTCTCTAATTCATTTATATTTTCTTTTGGCAGCATTTGTAGAATTTGTAGCAATGACTTTTGTTCCATCATAACTTTTTGATTTTCTGGCATATTTTCTATTATTACTTCTTTTATTTTATTGGCTGAATCTTCTTTTAAAACAACCTGTTTCATTAAAAGAGAAGGGGTTAAATGATTACTCAATTTTCCTTTTTCTACACTACTAATATCATTTAATTTATATATGTTTCCATCTTCAGACAAAGTATAGGAATTTAATACTTCTTCTCTATTTTCTGTAAAACTTAGTAACAATTCCATATCTTCTTTGCTAACTTCATCTGGAGCTACTAATGATGTAAGTACTAATAATGGTTTTGCCATAATAGCACTTAGTTCTTGAACTTCTTCCTCTTTTATGTCTTTCCTTTTATAAACTTTTTGATTTGCTACTTCTGGGTAATCTTTTACATATTTATCATATTTCTTATCCTCTTTTGAAATTAATTCATAGTGGTTTAATATTTTTTCATCTTCATTTGTAAATTTTAATAACTCATCCATTTGCTCTTTCGCAATAACTTCTGGAGCAGCACTTTCAATCCCACCTTGTTGAATTCCTATATTTACAATTTTAGAAGTATAGGTTGGTAGAGATAAATCTGTTGCTGCTTGAATACATAAAAGGATTACAATGAAAATAACGGAAATTGCTGATTCCTTTAAATGTCTTAATACTTTTAACATGTTTTTTCCTCACTTTCTTTCTTTAATATTCCATATTTTAAA
>DVNH01000004.1 GCA_018714565.1 Candidatus Merdicola faecigallinarum
AGGTAAGTAAACTTAATTTTGTACTGATATATATCATAATCCCAAGAATTGCAATAATCATAATGATATCTTTAAAAAAAGTAGTAATTACATCTTTAAATAATGCTGAAATATCTTCTACATCATTAGTGATTCTTACAAACAAGGTTCCTGCTGGTGTTTTATCATGAAAAGAAATATTTGCATTTTCAATATATCGGTATAAATCATTTCTTATTTGATAAATAATTTTTTCTCCCATCCTATTGGTAGCTGTTTGCGATATAAAATCAATGATATTTCCTATTAGTACAATTCCTATATAAATAACTCCCAATATTCCAATTGTAACTGCCCCTTTTTCCCATACACCAAGACTAATATAGTCATCAATAATAATTTTTATGATATATGGTTTTATAATTTCTCCTATATTAACTACTATAGCTAATAGGGTAACAATTATGATGGTTTTTATATTCGGTTTCATCATTTTTTTTATATTTTGAAATGTCTTGCTTTTCTTCATAAGCATTCCTCTCTTTTAGAATCTTTTAATCTAAAATTTGATTTATTTCTTGTTTTGCTTGTTGTTTATAAAATTGATAGTAAAGCCCTTGCTTTTCCATTAAAGAATCATTATTTCCTTCTTCTACAATTTTTCCTGATTCCATAACAATAATATGATCACTTTCTTTAATATCTGAAATTCGATTTGATATTATAATACATGTTTTGTTATTCGTTAATTCTTTTATATTCTTTAGTAAGCTTTGCTCTGTTCGATTATCCAATGCAGAAAAAGTATCATCAAAAATAATAATATTACTTTTTTGTAAAAAGGCTCTAGATATAACCACTCTTTGCTTCTGTCCTCCTGAAAGATCAACTCCTCTTTCTCCTATTACGGTATGAATACTATCCGGCATTTGTTTAATCTCGTCATATATCATTGCATATTTTGTACTCTCTTCAATCTGTTTATCTTCATATTCATCTCGAAATAGATTAATATTGTTTTTTATTGTTGTAGAAAATAAAAAGTTGTCCTGTGTAATATAGCATATATTATTTCTCAAAGTTTCTAAGGAAATATCGTTAATATCTTTTTCATCAATAAATATTTTTCCTCTTTCCACATTATATAATTTTAAAAGTAGGTTCATTAAAGTCGTTTTTCCTGCTCCTAATGTTCCTATAATTCCCAAAGTTTCTCCTTGTTTGATTGAAATATTAATATCTTCTAAGGCTGGTTCTATATATTTTGGATAATGGAATGTTAAATTTTTAATTTCTATATTTCCTTTTAATTCATTCTCATCTGATTTAATATTTTCAACTGTTATTTTTTCAGTTTCTAATGCAAAAACAGCATCAATTCTTTGATAATCAATTTGTGCTCTCTTAAAATAAGATATTAAACTTGGAATCCACGAAATTGGGCCTACAAATAATCCTATATAGCCATTAAAAGCCACAAAATCTCCAACTGTAATTTGTCCATTTAATACTAATTGTGATCCATATAAAATAGAAATCCCATAACATAACCCAAATCCAATATTAATACAAGTTTTTAAAAGAGTAGAATATAAATCCACTTTATTATTATTTGATCTTAATTTTTTATTTCTTTTTATAAATGCATTAATTTGACTTTCTTCACACGCGTAAGCTTTTGTGGTTCGAATACTATCCGTACTTTCTTGTACATACTCTGACATCTCTGTAAATGTATTTTGTGCTCTTTTATAACTTTCTTCCACATATTGTTTAATTTTAATAATTAAACAGGAAGTCACTAAAATTGGGATTAGAGTTATTAAGGTAAGCTTTACATCCACTCCAGTTGCCATGGTATATATTGCAATTACGCAGGTGGCAATAATCCTTGTTCCAAAACTTAATAATCGAAAGAAAAATGCTCTAATCTCATTAATATCTTTTACAAAATATGCCATAAGTTGACCATTTTTTATATTCTGTAATTTACTAAGTTTTATTTTTAAAAATCGATCAAACAATTGATTTTTTAATTCTTTTTCCATCCCTCGGTTAGCATAACAAACATAATACTTCCAACCAGTCCTTACAAATAACATTAAAATACAAATTCCTAGTAAAGATAGAATACTCTTGAAAATGACTTCTTTATTTTGATTTATGTCGTATAATAAATCAATAATTTCGCCAATAATTTTAGGAGGATATGTTAAAAGATACATATTAAGCCAAATCAAAAGAATGGCAATCATAATTTGCCATTTATATTTCTTGATTGAATTTATTAATGTATCTTTCATTTGTTTCTCCTTATATTAAAATTTCTACTTCTTTATTCTTCTGTTACTTCAATAAAAGAATTAACATTTTTTTCATTGTTTAAATTAATAATGTTAATGATAACCATTTTTTCTATTACATTACCACCTAATTTTTCAATCTGCTCCTCAATTGCTTTTACTGTATTTCCCGTTGCATAAATATCATCTATAATACAGAATTTTTTTCCTTCATAAGATTCATCTACCAATTTAGGTAAACATAATATATCTTTACCATATTCCTTTTGATAGGAAAACTCGGCCTCGATTGTAGATGGCGGTAATTTTTCTTTTTTTCTTATCGGAATGCAACCTAAATTCAATTGTTTGGCCACTGCACTTCCTATCAAAAACCCCCTTGCTTCTGGAACAACAATATAATCTAATTCTTTTTCTTTTAGTATTTCTGTCATTTTGTCAACAATCTCTTGAAAATTTTCCTTTTTCATGATCATTGGCATAATATCAATAAATTCCACGCCTTCTATTGGATAATCTTTCTCTGTTCTTAATACCAAAGGTATTTCTAAATCATTTTTTATGATTTTCATTTTTAACACCCCTTATTTTTATATATCAAAAAAATAAGTCGCTTCTAAGTCCGCTTCATGTACTAATAATGCTAAAGGATATTTTTTAAAAGCCATTCCTAATGTTGTATATAATTCTTTCGGTTCCGTAAATCCCATATGCCATCGAATACAATATTTCTCTTCTACCGTTAATTTAATATATTCTGTAAGCATCATAACAGATTTCTCTCCATGACCATATGGAATCATATCATTTACTGTATAATAAGGTACTTTTTCCCATTCTCCCATTGCATTCTTTGCATTCCTATAATCTACTTTATAAAAATTCACCTTACAAATATCATGTAAAAGAGCAATAATTTTTACAGAATCTTCTGAAACTTCTATTGGAATACTACTATTTTTTATTTTCTCTTTTAATAATTCATATACTTTTAAACTATGTTCTAGTAACCCACCTTCATATGAACCATGAAATCTTGTACTTGCAGGTGCTACAAAAAAGTCTGTTTTTTCAATAAATTCAATTAAATTATCCATTCCCTCACGATTAATTCCTCTTAATAGGTTTAAAAATTCTTCTTTCATCCGATTCACCTTTATTTTTATTTTGGCGGAGTGAGTGGGATTCGAACCCACGGGCCCTTTTCAGGACTAACGCATTTCGAGTGCGCCTCGTTATGACCACTTCGATATCACTCCATTTGTTTTATAGAACATATTATACTATAATACTTTTTTAGCGTCAAAACTTTTTACCATTTTTTTCTTTTTCTTATTTTTTTACATTTGATTTTATGATATAATTATTATTAACTATTCATTCTAGGTATTTAATTTTTTTTATTTACCAGACTCATAAGGAGGATATTTTTATGCTTCAGGACATTTTAAACTTTATCAACACGTATTTTGAAGTAATTGTTGTAGTCTTGCTTGTTATTATTGCATTAAAAGACTAATCCTCCTTGTGAGGATTAGTCTTTTCGTTTCGTAATATTATAATTTCTATAAAAACAACAAAAAAACGGATTTAAAAATCCGTTTTTTATTTGGCGGAGTGAGTGGGATTCGAACCCACGGGCCCTTATTCAGGACTACTACAGTTCCAGTGTAGCTCGTTATGACCACTTCGATATCACTCCACGTGCTTTTATAACATATCATAAAAACACTTTATTTTCAAGTAAATTCATCTATTTTTTCTTTGTTTATTTCTTTCCAATCTGTTTTATTCTTTTGAAGCTTCTTCACTTTCTTGTTTTAAATTTGGATTATAGTATTTATTTCTACAATATTTTTTAGCAAGTCCTCCCTCACTAGTTTCTCGATAATGGCTTTGCAAATCTTTTCCCGTTTCATACATAGTATCTACTACCATATCAAATGAGATTTTACTACTTTTTGCTACTAAATATGCAATATTAGCAGAATCAATTGCTCTCATACTTGCCACAGCATTTCTTTCGATACATGGAATTTGCACATAACCATAAATCGGGTCACAAGTTAGTCCCAAATGATGTTCCATTGCAATTTCAGCAGCCGATTCAATTTGATCCATAGAATATCTTTTTATCTCAGCATACGCTGCTGCTGCCATAGAACATGCTGTTCCTACTTCTGCTTGACATCCACATTCAGCTCCGCTGATTGAAGCATTTTCTTTCACTAAATTTCCTATTAAGGCAGCAGTTGCAAGTCCATCTATAATTTCATTTTCTTTATAATTTTCTTCCTTATATAAATAATATAAGACAGATGGCAATACTCCAGATGCACCACAAGTAGGCGCAGTCACGATAATACCACCACAGGCATTTGTTTCACTTACCGCATATGCATATGCAGTAAGCATTCTGCTTTGTTTCATTTGCATTGATTCATTTTCTATCGTTTTTTCATAAATTTCCCTTGCTCTTCTTCTTAAATTTAACTTACCAGGAATTTCTCCTTCTGTTTTTATTCCTTCTTCTACTGCATTTTTCATTGCTTTCCATACTTCACTTAAATATTCTTTTATTTCTGTATCCTCTATTTGATACACATAATCAGACAATGTAATTTCATTTTTTATACAATAATCCTTTATTTCATTTAAAGTAGTAATCGGATAGATATCCTTTTTCTCTTCTTTTGCTTTTCCCTCTATTTGTATACTGCCTCCACCAATGGAATATACTCTCCAGTTTCCAATCTCTTTGTTATCTTTAAAAGCTTTTAAATCCATTGTATTTGGATGAATTTTACATTCTGTTTTTTTATCAAATACAATTTCTACCTTTTTTGGAAAAAATGCCTCCTGGATAATCTTATCTGTTAAATGTCCTTTTCCTGTAAATGCTAAAGATCCGTATAAAATTACTTGATATTCATCCGCCTCATGATAAGTTTCTTTAAATTCAAGTGACGCTCTTTTTGGGCCCATTGTATGAGAACTAGATGGTCCATTTCCTATTTTATAAAATTCACGAATTGATTGCATAATATCCTTCTTTCTTTTATTTTGTTTTGTTTGTTCTCTTATTCGTTATTCATTTTTTATGAAAAACTTATAATATTTTTTTCAAATCACTTAATTGATTAATTTCATATTTTGGCTTCCATAATATTTCATTTTCTTCTTTCCAACGATACCAACAGGTATCAATTCCATATTCAATTCCACCCTTTATATCTTTTTCCAATTCATCTCCGATAAATAATACTTGTTCTTTTTCTTCTATCTTTGCTTTTTCGAATAATCCATCGTAAAATTTCTTATGTGGCTTCATAAAACCAACTTCTTCTGCAGAAAAGATCGTTGTTATGTAATCTTGTATTCCTATTTTTTCAATCTTTGTTTTTAATGGTATTACTGGTCCATTTGTTGCAATAAGTAATTGATATCCTTTTTCATATAAATATTTTATTATTTCAAGTGCCCCTTCTCTGCAAACCACCTTTTCTTTCATTTTATTCATATAAATTTCATTTGCAGAAACCGCTTCTTCATAACTTATTTTGTTATTAAAATATTCTAAAAATCGATGTGCTCTTAACCATTCTGCTTTCTTCTCTTTATTATCCTCATATGGAGTTATTATTTTTCCTTCTGCTCTCCTTTTCCAAGTTTGTTTATCTATTGTATGAAATTTTATAAAATTTTGCTCTGTATATTCTTGCTTTATCTCTTTCATTGTTAGTTTAAAAGCTTCCTTCGTATTTTCATAATCGTCTGTAAGTGTGTCATCTAAATCAAAAATTATTGTTTTATACATTACCTACTCCTTTTTATTTAGATTATCCTGATATTCTTTTACCAAATCTCTATATGGCTTTTCCTTTTCTTTTAAATTTTGGCATTCCATTTTTTCTACAAATCGATCCAGTTCATCATGAAGCCTTTCTTTCTCTTCTTCATTATTCGCTAATATCTCAAGTTCTATAAAATTTCCTACCCCTTGGATACTATCAATCATAATATTATATTCAAAATTTTCTATTAATTTTGAATATACTTTCCTATTCTTTTTAAAAGAAACATATTCTATATATCCAAGTTCTTTAAGCATATATTTTGTATCTTCGTAATCCTTTACATCTATTTTTAAATTCACTTCTTTTTTCCCATATTTTTCCGTTTCATCACTGGTTCTTGGTTTATAGGTAAGTTCTAAATAATCTTCTTTTATTTTTCTTGTCCTCAAACATATTCTATTTTTTACAAATTCTAACTCTTTATCAGTGAAATAAGTATCTTCTTCTATCACTTCTTCAGAAAGGATAAAGTTCTCTTCTCTTCTTTTATTTTATTTAATATATTCGTATCATCTTCTCCTAAATAGTAGCTCGTCTCTAGTTCAATTCTATTTGACATATATTAACTACCTCTTTTCTTTTTCTAAATTTTATCATTTATAAACTTTCTTCCTCAATCAGTGGAATAATATTAATTGCTGGTTCTTCATATGGATGAACTTCTCTTAACCTTTTTAATACATTTTTTACTTTTGTTATCTCACAAACGGTTTCTATTCTTTCTTCTTCTACTATTTCTAATTTATCTTTTTTTCCAATATGTGGGTTGGATCCTTCTACTGGTATAAAAGTTCCTGTTGTTATCGAATTTGATGTACAATGTGTATAATTTCCAATGATTCCAGCTCCTGCATCACAAATTGCTTTACGTAACTCTTCCGCATTTTCTGTTGGAACAGTAACAGAAATTAATACTTTTTTTACTTCTATATTCATCTTATAATACCTCCTTCTTATTTTACTAATTTATGTTGATCCGGGGACCATGCTGGTGTACAACTCATTGATATAACACAATATTCGGTATCATAATAATATTTTTCATTTTTATCGATCAATATCGCATCTCCTTTTGTAAAAGAAACAGTTTTATCTTCAAAAACTAATTTTCCATTTCCTTCTAGCACATATATTAACTCTTTACAAATTAAGTTTATGCAATATCCTTCTTCTGGAAATCTATTAGTAATTGTTGCTATCCCTAAATCCATTTCTTTATCTTTAAAAGAATATTCTAATGTTTTACAATCGTCACTATTTTTCCCTGGTACTGCCTCTGCAGATTTAATCATTTCCATTTTCTTTCCCCCAATCATTATTTTTTATCAATAGTATATTTTCCTATTTAGAATTTAAAATAATGTTCTATACCATATTGCTATCTTCTATTTTCAGTTATTTCAATATTATTATATAGTACTTAATTAAAAATTACTAGCAAACACAAAAAATAACAGATAAGCATATGCAAATCTGTTATTCTTTATTGGCTCCTCTTGTTGGACTCGAACCAACGACCTATCGGTTAACAGCCGAGCGCTCTACCAACTGAGCTAAAGAGGAATATAATATTGGCGACAACCTATTTTTCCAGCAGGGTAACCCGCAAGTATTTTCGGCACATTAGAGCTTGACTTCTGTGTTCGGTATGGGAACAGGTATTTCCTCTATGTTATTATCACCAACGATTGTTATTATATACTATTCGAATTTAAATTTCAATACTTTCTTTTAAATTTTTTTATTTTTTATAATTCTTTTTTCATATTTCTAGTTATTCATACAACCAAATTAAAATTCTACTATATTATATTTCATAAATTTTTTCGGATAATACAAAAGAAATCCTTGTAATACACAGGATTTCCTTCGTTCTATTTTCTCTTATTGACTATTTTTTTAACATCTCGATTGCTTTTTGTAATTGTGTATCTTGATCTTCTGGTACTTCTAATTTATTTTTATATTCTTCTGGAAGTTCTACTGTTTCATCTGGCTCTATTCCTACTTTATTTATTTTTCCTCTATTAGGTGTATAATATTCATTTGTTGTTATTTTAATTCCGCTACCATCGGATAACGTTAATAATTCTTGAATGACACCTTTTCCATATGTTTTTGTTCCTACTGTTTTCGCTACTTGATGATCTTTTAACGCTCCTGCTAAAATTTCAGAAGCACTTGCTGTATTTTCGTTTGTTAAAATGATAACCGGTACATCAATTAATTTATCTTTTTTCGCTTTTGTAATTTCTTCTTTATTATTTTTATCTGTTGTAATTAAAAGATCCTTTCCTTTGTCTACAAATAGATCTGCGATATCAGTTGCTTCTTGTACGATTCCGCCTCCATTATTACGTAAATCAATAATTAGTGATTGGATATTTTGTTTTTTTAGTTCTTTTAACTTTTCTTCAAATTCTTCGCTACATCCATCGTCAAATGTTGTTAATAATAAATATCCTATATTGTTTTCTAGCACTTTAGATTCTACATGATTTACTTTAATTTCTCTTCTTTCTATTTCAAAAGTTAAGGTTTGATCTCCTCTTAAAATCTCTAACTTTACTTTACTCCCGTTTTCTCCTTTTATTTTATTAGAAGCTTCATTCATTTGCTCCCCAGTATAACTTATATCATTAATTTTCGTTATAATATCTCCTGGTTGTATTCCTGCTTCTGCTGCTGGTGAATCCTTAATTGGAGATAATACTCGGATTACATTTTGCTCTTCATCCTGTACCATATAAATTCCAATTCCAGTAAATTTTCCCAATGTTTCTTCTTCATATTCTGTCATTTCTTCCTTCGTAAAATATTGTGTATATGGATCATCTAAACCGGCAATATATCCTTTAATTGCTCCTTCCTCTAATTTTTCTTCATCTACTTCACCCAAATAATATTTGTCTATTATATTTCTAAAGGAAGATAGAGTATATCCTATATTAGAACTATCTCCTTCTATTTTTATTGTGCTATTATCTTTTAATACAAATCGATAAAGAACCGTAGTAGTTACTAGCACCGTTAATAATACGGTAATGATAATTAGCATAACAATTTTATAAACTTTTTGACCTTGTCTTTCTTCCATTTCTTTCCTCCTTATTTTTTTACTATTATACTACAAAATTATTTTTATAGTATCATTTTTGAAAAAAAATAGAGATGATTTTTTACATCCCTATTTATAGCTAATACTATTTTCTTATTATATTGTCTTTTCTATATTTAATATGTGATCAAATAGTTTCAATATAGTAAATTTTCAGAAAATTAAAACTCTATTTTCCCATTTGCTTTGCTACTTCTTCTGCAAAATTTTCTTCTTTCTTTTCGATTCCTTCACCTTTTTCAAATCTTGCAAATCTTGTAATTTCTGCATTTTTTGTTTTTAATAATTCAGAAACTTTGATATCTGGATTTTTTACAAATTCTTGATCAATTAAACAAATCTCCTCATAGAATTTTCTAATTCTTCCTTGTACCATTTTTTCTGCAATTTCAGCTGGTTTTCCTTCATTCATTGCTTGTGCTTTTAAGATTTCCATTTCTTTATTTACTCTGTCTTGTGGCACTTCTTCTTTTCTAATATATTCTGGTCTTGCTGCTGCAATTTGCATACAAACATCTTTTGCAACTTCAGAATCACCTTTTGCAAAATCAACTAATACTGCAATTTTTCCATCACCATGAATATATTTTTCTACTACTCCTTCTGTTTCAAATCTTTCGAATCTACGAATATTCATATTTTCTCCGATTTTAGCAATTTTATCAGTTAAAACTTCTTTTACTGTTTTTCCTGTTTCTTGAATTGAATCCTGTCCTAATAATTCTTCAACATCTTTTGGATTTTTAATAGCAACTTGTTTTGCTACTTCTAAAACAAATTCTTTAAATTCTGCATTTTTTGCAACAAAGTCTGTTTCTGAATTTACTTCTACAATAGAACCTACTTTTCCATCTTCTGAAATATAGCATTCTACTAGTCCTTCTGCTGCAATTCTATCTGATTTTTTTGCGGCTTTTGCAATTCCTCTTTCACGTAAAAGTTCCATTGCTTTTTCCATATCTCCATCTGTTTCTGTCAATACTTTTTTGCAGTCCATTATTCCTGCACCTGTTTTTTCTCTTAATTCTTTAACTTGTGCTGCTGTAATCATTTTCTTTCCTCCTTATTTTCTCTTCATAAAAAGAGAGATACAAGAAACACCATCTTAAATTGTTATATGATCATACAATTTAGGATTATTTGTTTTTCTTATATCTCACCCTCTCATTTCTATTTTATTCAGCTGATTCTTCAGCGTTTTCAACAACTTCTTCTATACTTGTAGGTTCTCCTACTTCTTCAAAAGTAGCTTCTTCTGCTTCTTCAAAAGTTTCTCCTTGTTTTCCTTCTACTACTGCATTTGCCATTACATCTGTAATTAAACGAACGGCACGAATTGCATCGTCATTTCCTGGAATTGGATAATCTACATCTTCTGGGTTACAGTTTGTATCGATTAATCCTACAATTGGAATATTTAGTTTTCTAGCTTCTAAAATTGCTGTTCTTTCTTTCTTTGGATCTACTACGAATAATACTCCTGGAAGTTCTTCCATTTCTTTAATTCCTCCAAGGTTCTTTTCTAGTTTTTCCATTTCTTTCTTTAATCCGATTACTTCTTTTTTTGGTAATACATCAAAAGTTCCATCTTCTTGCATTTTTTCTAAATCTTTTAATCTTTGTACTCTTGCTTTGATTGTTGTGAAGTTTGTTAACATTCCTCCCAACCATCTTTGATCAACATAGTACATACCACTTTTGATTGCTGCTTCTTTTACACATTCTTGTGCTTGTTTTTTTGTTCCTACAAAAAGGATTGTTTTTCCTTCTTCAGCTTGTTCCTTTACAAAGCTATATGCTTCGTCTAATTTTTTTGATGTTTTTTGTAAATCGATGATATGAATTCCATTTCTAGCTTGAAAAATATATTCAGCCATTTTTGGATCCCATCTTCTTGTTTGATGTCCAAAATGAACACCTGCTTCTAGTAATTGTTTCATTGCAACTACTGCCATTTTTTATTCCTCCTCTTAGTTTTAATCTTCCATAAAGTATCTTTATTTAAGAAAACTTATTGAAAAATAAGCACTCTTCTTAAACTAGCTTTATGTGTTTTTTATCAACATGTGGTATTATATCACACAAACTTAAGATTTACAAGCCTTTTTTAGATTTTTTCTACGGTTTGCCCATCTTTTGAATCACGAACAGAAAAACCTAATTCTTTTAATCTATCTCTTAATTCATCTGATGTTTTCCAGTCTTTTGATTCTCTTGCTTGTTTTCTTTGTTCTAATATATCTTTTATTTCTTCTGGAATCTCTTCCGTTTTCTTCTCTTGTTTATTTTCT
>DVNH01000022.1 GCA_018714565.1 Candidatus Merdicola faecigallinarum
ACCGCAGGATTTTAAGTCCTGTGCGTCTGCCAGTTCCGCCACATCTGCATCTACTGGCATTTGTCTTACGACAAGATTGATTATACTATCTTTTAGTCTTATTTGTCAATACTATTTTTTATTTTTTATCATTTTTTTATAAAAATTTTGTTACTTTCATTTTTTATTTAATTTTTGGATCGATAAAAGCACTTAACGCTTAATTGGTTAAGTGCTTTTGTTTTCTAGAAATATCTTGCTAATAATCCGTCAAATCCTCTTCCATGTCTTGCTTCATCTTTTGCCATTTCATGAACAGTATCATGAATTGCATCATATCCTAATTCTTTTGCTCTTGTTGCTAATTCTTTTTTACCCATACAAGCACCTTGTTCTGCCGCTGCTCTTAATTGTAAATTTTTCTTTGTATCTGCATGTACTAATTCTCCTAATAATTCTGCAAATTTTGCAGCATGTTCTGCTTCTTCCCAAGCATATCTTTTATATGCTTCTGCAATTTCTGGATATCCTTCTCTATCTGCTTGACGACTCATTGCTAAGTACATTCCAACTTCTGTACATTCTCCCATAAAGTTGTCTTTTAATCCTTTTACAACTTCTTCATCTAAGCCTTGAGCTACACCTATTACATGCTCATCTGCATATTCTTTGCTTCCATTTTCTTCTTTTAATTCAAATTTTTCTTTTCCTGCTCCACATTGTGGACATTTTTCTGGAGCTTCTTCACCAAAGTGAACATATCCACATACTTTACATACATAAGCTTTCATTTTTATTCCTCCTAATTTTTTTATTTTTCTAAGCAGTTCTTACAAATTCCAGTAATTATAATATTGGTATTTGTAGCTTCTGCTTCGATTAACTGTGCAATATTTTTTATATTATCATTTAATTTTTGATATTGTATATCATTTGGAAAAATATCGTAAATCTTTTGACAATTTTGACATTCAAAATGAATATGGGGAGTTATATCTGCATCATATCGATCTGGTCCTCCATTTCTTGTTTTTATTCTTATAACATACCCCTCTTTGCTTAATTCTGATAAATTTCTATAAACCGTTGCAATTCCTACTTGAGGTAATTCTTTTTTTACGTCTACATATAATTCATCTACTGTTGGATGATCTTTTCTTTTTTCTAATAACTTTAAAATAACTTCTCTTTGTTTACTATATCTTTTCATATTCCACCTAAATGATAATAATTATCATTATTATATCTTTCTTTTTATTTTTGTCAAGTATTTTTTACAATTTTATTATATTAATTTTAGGAATTTCCATTATAAATGCAATTTATTGTATTTTTTCTATTTTTTTGTTTTTTTTTTCTATTTTTTGTGATAAAATGTGGGCAGAAATTTTACTTAGGAGGTCTTATATTATGAACTTAAAAAGATGTGAACGTTGTGGATGTTTTTTCGATTCAGAAAATTCCGTTTGTTCTAAATGCGAACCAAAAGATAATTTTGAAAAAGCACAAATTAAAGGATATTTATTAGAAAATCAAAATATTGATTCTATCACAGATATTAGTGTTGGAACTGGAATTTCTGCAAAAAGTGTTAACCGCTTTTTACAAAACAAAGAATTTGCATCTGATTTAAATCAAATAAAAAAAGAGAATAATTCGAATATAAATTTATAGGAGGACTTTATGCAAGACGTTTTTAATGAATTAATGCAACGAGGATATATTGAGCAAACTACTCATGATGAAATTAAAGAATTATTAAATAAAGAAAGTATTCCTTTTTATATAGGGTTTGATCCTACCGCTGATAGTTTACATGTTGGTCATTTTGTTTCTATGATGGTTGCTTCCCATATGCAAAAAGCAGGACATAAACCTATTATTTTAATTGGTGGTGGTACTGCTACGATTGGGGATCCTTCTGGAAAAACAGATATGAGAAGAATGATGTCTAGAGAAGAAATTAACCATAATGTAGAATGCTTTAAAGTTCAATTGTCAAAATTCTTAAGCTTTGAAGGTGATAATGCTGCTATTATTGTAAATAATGCTGACTGGCTTTTATCTTTAAACTTTGTTGAATTTATGAGAGAAATTGGTTCTCTATTCTCTGTAAATAAAATGTTAGCAGCAGAATGCTACAAACAAAGAATGGAAAAAGGATTAACCTTTTTTGAACTTGGATATATGCTAATGCAATCTTATGACTTTTTATATCTTCATGATCATTATGGATGTAAATTACAAATGGGTGGAAATGATCAATGGTCTAATATTTTAGGAGGAGTTGATCTAATTCGTAGAATTGGCCATTCTGATTCATATGGTCTTACTTTTAAACTTCTTACTACAAAAGAAGGAAAGAAAATGGGAAAAACAGAAAAAGGTGCTCTATGGTTAGATGCTAAAAAAACATCTCCTTATGAATTCTATCAATATTGGAGAAACATTGATGATGCTGATGTTAAAAATGTATTAAACTTATTAACCTTCCTTCCACTAGAAGAAATCGATAAATTAACAGTTTATCAAGATGAAAGAATAAATCAAGCAAAAAAAGTAGCAGCTTATGAAATTACAAAATTAATCCATGGAAAAGAAGAGGCAGACAAAGCTGAAGAAGCTGCCAATGCATTATTTGAAGGAAATGGAAATTTAGATAATATGCCAAAAACCAAATTAGATTCACCTTCTATTTCTCTTTTAGATGCCATGATAAAAATAGGATTTGCTCCTTCGAAAGGACAGGCAAGAACACTTATCTCCCAAGGTGGAATCTCTATTAATGATAAAAAAATAGAAGACGTAAACTACGTTTTATCTTCTAATGATTTTGCCGATGGCTATGCTATTTTAAGAAAAGGAAAAAAGGTATATCATAAGTTAGAAATATAACTATTTATTTATCAATTACCTTTTATAAGAAAAGTGGCTTCGCCACGTGTACAGATTACTTCGTAATCGCACAGACTAAGGTAACTTAACCTTGTTGCTCCAGAAATTTCTTTCGAAATTTCCTATGCAATAAAAAGAGCCTAATATTAAATGAAAATAAATTTAATCATTAGGCTCTTTTATTTATTGGTTTCCTTCTAATCCATTTGCTAAATGATATAAGGCTTGATATCCTAATTCTTGTAGAATTTTAACTGCTTTTTTACTTCTAGCACCAGACTTACAATATATAATAATTTCTTGCTCTTTATTTGGTAAAACCTTTTTATAATCGTCTTTTAACTTATATACTGGAAGATTAATTGAATTTTGTAGATGACCCTCTTCGTATTCTTGCGGACTTCTAACATCTACTAAAATTAAATTTGAGTTTATTTTTTGCATTTGAATTAGTTCTTCAAAAGAAATTTCTTGTTTTATACCTCGATTATTTCCGACTTAATATTTTGCTTATTCTTATTTTATCTATTTTCTTTTTCAATTGTTTCCATAACATAAATACCATCCCCAATATATTATATGCTCATTTTTTTAAAGCGATTAAGGATGGTATTTTTTTATATTCTCATTTTTCTCTATCTTATATTTTTCACATTATTTTTCTGTTTCTTCTTCCTTGATTTTAGAAATATCTTCTTTTCGTTTACTAGATGCTAATTTCTTTTCATAACAATATGCTAAGATAAATAATGTCATAGTTGCAATTACAATTCCTAATGGTAATGTATAAAAACTAATTGGTAATCTAGTAATTGCAAGTATACTTAAATATACTAATTCCATTACAACTGGCCATAAAACAGTACTTACTAAAACTTTTATTTTTCCTAATTTATGATATCGAATTAACATATAAATTAAAATTAAGATGCTTGAAATTCCAATCGGCCAGAAATATCTTCTCATGATATCTCTACCTCTATAGTGAGGTAACTTAACTTCTAATAAATCATCTGTTGTTAGTTCTGTTCCGTATTTTTCATTTACTTTTTGAACCAATTGATTTTTTTGCTCATCTGTTACTGTTCTTACTGTAATCGCTGCCATATCGTTAAAAATTTCTACATCTTGCACAATAAATTCTTGATCTTGAAACACTTCTTTGGCAATCTGATTCATATCTTCTACTTTATATTCTTTTCCAATACTGATATCTATTCTAACACTATCATCATACGCTAAACTGAAATTAAATTTCATTGTATAAGCACATATTGCTCCTGCAATTATAATTAGTGCTAGTAACACATATATAATTCTACTTTTCTTCATTTTTTCACCTTCTCCTATTTATTCTTCTTTTGCATGAATTAGTAAATTTTTTGTTATCACTAAATTATATAAAACAATTAATGTAATTCCCCAGAATACTACCATACCAAAACTATATATTGGTAAGAAAGTAGTAAACGAAAATACAATCGCAACAATATATGCTGGTATCATCACAAAACAGAATTGAATTAATGTTGCTTTAAAATCTGTATTTTCTTTTTTATTATTTTTTGTCTTTTTCAATATTAACATTAATAATAAATAATTCATGACTTGTATAAAGGCTAAACCGATTATTCCACCTATTCCTATTTCTACATTTGTATAACGTAAAATTAGCAAAATAACTGCTGTTAGTCCAATATGAGAAATTGCTGCGAATATTCCTCTTTTTCTATATAGGATCATCATAACAATAAGGCTAATTCCTATAATTATTGCTACTGCGATTACTATTATTTTTACAACTTGTGTATTAATTGCTGATTGAATGAATTTATTACTTTCCATTGTATAGGTAATCGGCATACTCTCATGATTTAATAGTACCGCCATATTAGTTGCTTGTGCTATATATTGTGATAAATTAGAAGAAGATGCACTTCCACTTCCTACAGATAATTGCAATTTACCGTCAACGATTGGCTCTGTAAAAGATGTTGTTAAAATAGAGTTTCCATCTAATAACATATTAATTTTTTTCTCTGTTTCGTTACCATCTTGATCAGTACTTTTTATATATGTTCTTGTAATATCTTCTAATTTTTTGGTTCCTTCTTTATTGAATTCAATTCCTAAATAAATATCGGTTCCTGTTGTTGTATTATTATATAAAACGCTTACATCTTCGATATCTTGATTTGTTATAAGAACTTCCTTCGTATCATTATTTTGAATTTCAAACTTTCCAACAGAAGTCAAGGATGAGATAATATTATCCGTATTTAAATCTTCTTTTAATTCTATTACAATGTTTCCATATTCAGGATTTTGTCTTACTTTGTAGTCTGAAACTTGTAATTCTTCCAATCTTTGTTGAATAATTTCTTTTGATTTTTCATAATTTTGTGTTGTTAAGTTCTCTGGTTTATTTATTGGTTCTGTAGTTTTTGTATATCCCTTTTCTGCAATTTCTTCATCGGTCGCACTCTCTATTACATTTCCGTCTGCATCTTTAATAATATCTTTTGTAGAATTATCCACATTTAAACTTACTACTCGATATCCTTCTACATCTGTCCCAATAATATAATCTGGTATGATATTTGCCATACGATTTTTATCTTGTATATAAATTCCTACAAAAGAAATTAATGATATTAGAACAATAATTAATACAATTAAAACCGTTTTTAAATGATTTCCCTTTCGTTTTTCTTTCATTTTCTATTCCTCCTTAGTTTCATTTATAATAGCTTTGTATCATTAATAATTAATTCAAACCAAATATTCAAATATTTAGCAGCATATTTACTCATCATCGTTCGATCCATAAAAATTTCAAAATAATCCAAAACCGGACAAATTTCTGTATCGATATCAAGATCCAATATTACTTTTTTATGTTCATTACTCACTTCTAGACTTGCTTTTGTTACTGCATAATTTACTCGGTCATGAATATCAAAATTGGACATATTCGTATTTACCACTCGATCTCGATGAACATCTGATTTATCTGCTAAAATAAGAGCTGCCGAAATATCACTTACTGCTGTTCCTGTTTTCTCATCGTGATTTCCAATTGCCATCATAATTTCTGTTCGCTCCTCAATATCCATTCCCATATCTTTTAAAATATTATAACTTAATATTGCTCCAGTATGTGCGTGGTCTACTCGATTTACACAGTTTCCTATATCATGTAAATACCCTGCTATTCTAGCTAATTCTACTCTTCTTCTTGGATATCCGTAATACATCTAAAATTTTTCCCGCTCTTTGCGAAACAATACTAATGTGGCGATTCGAATGCTCTGTATATCCAAGAGCATTTAATTGTTTTTCCACGCCACTAATAAAACCCTTTACTTCTGGATTTTGTTTTACCTGCTCTAATGTGATCATGTTTCCTCCGCTTCTTATCTCATAATCTTTTCCAATTCTATCTTAAAATATAAAAAAATTCAACTATTTTATAAGAAATAGTTGAATTTATCTTCCCTTTAAAAATTTATTATTTCATATTTACTCCGATAATTCCGCCGAATAGATCCTGCAATAATTCCTAGTAAAACAAAACAAATAGAGTACAATGTAAATGAAAAATTCATATGAATTACACCAGAAATTAAATATAAAATTATCATATAAAGTCCACCAATTATCATTCCATTAAAAATTCCATTTTTATTTAATTTAAGAGTACAAATCGAACTTCCAATCAAAATAGAAATTACATTAATTACAATCACAATCACAGGAATTGTAGTATCATTTACATTTGTATATGTAAGGATAACGGAATAAATCAATAAAAATATGAAAGATAAAAAAACAGATATTCCAATTCCTTTTATGACTCTTAAAAATGCTTCTAACCTTTCATCTTTTTCCTTTACTTCATTCATAAAAGTACCTCCCTTGTTTTATTATATTAAGGGAGGTACTTTTTTTAGAACTTTTATGGTTAAATTTCGCTTTTCTCAATCTCTATCGTTCTAATCTTTTTAATTTATTCTTGGGCAGTTCCATTTTCTTCTGTTTGCCCTTCTGACTCAGTTGTAGTTTGATTATTGCCATTTGAAATAATATTTTCACTATCAATATTAATATTTCCACCGCCAGTTGTTGTATCTACTACATCTTTTTTCACTTTTTGAATACCATTTTGTTTAAAGACTTCATCTACATTTCCTGTTTGATCAGCAACTTCCATCTCGTAAACATCTTCTCCATTTTGTGTTACATAATAAATACTATCAATCATAAATGGTACTAGCATATTTCCTAAAGCATTATATACAGCATATTTTTCTACTTCTTGTCCATTTTCTTCCATATTCTTTCCTACTATAATTGCTTCATAATCTGGCAATATAACTGCATTATTTGCTCTTCCACTTTGTCCTGAAGAAATAACACATCCAATCATGTCAAATTCAATTGGTAAAATAATTTTTCCACTTTTATCGTAAATTCCCCATTTTTCATCCTTTTGTACAGGAATACAATTATTATATAATAAATATGGGTTTGTTATATCTTTACTTTGAAATAAATTTTGATCAATCCCAATAGCATCATATTCAGTATGGATAATTTTATTTCCATTACGATCAATTACCCCATAATAATCTCCACTTTTTGCAATATATAATCCAGTATCATTATCTAATAATTCCAAGTCTTCATAATTAAGCGGAATTTTTGTTGTTCCTAAGTTATTTACAATTCCAACTTTATTTTCGTTTTCCACTACAAATTCATTTGTTGATTCTAGATAAGTAATTCCATCGTATTTTGCACCAATAATTTCTTTGCCTTCTGTATTAATAACTCCTAATTTTCCATTTTCTCTTTCTACTACAATCATATCTGATGCTAATGCTTTTTGATTTACAAATTCTGCTGATATTTCTTTATATCCATAATTTGCTATTTGAGTTGTATATGTTTGTACTAAATATGGTAAACTGTAAATCACGATTTTATTATTTACTTCATCATAAGCTATTTTCACATTAAATAGTTCGTTAATTCCTTCTATTGTCGTATATAAATTTCCATTAATATATTTAATTGGTTCATCAATATACATATAGTTAGCAGCTTTCTCTTTGCTTGTCGTAGAGGATACCGATAATATATTTTTATATATTTTCTTCGAATTTGCTTCAAAGGATACCGCTTCTCCTTCTCCTTCTATTGGTTCTACAAATCCCTTTCGAGCATCTTCAGAAGCCTTGCCGTATTCTCCATTATAATAGTTATAATTTAAACTACTACTTAAATTTTTGATGGATAAATATATTTTTCCTGAATCTTCTACATAATACGTATCTGCCGAAAAAGCAGTTGCTACTCCATCAATATACGTTCCTAATTGTTTGGATTGAAAATACCCAATTGCAACTACTACTGCAATAATTAGAATAACAACAATCACTCCGGCAATAATAATTCCTTTTCCTATTTTTTTCACTTTTTTCTTCTCTTGTAGTAAATCATCTTCAAATAAATCCATTTTTACTCCTCCTTTTATTCTTTTGTATAACCATATTTTTTATAAAATTCTTTTTTAAAATCTAATAAATGATCTTGTTCTATTTCCATTCTAACCTTTTCCATGAGTTTCGTCAAGAAATATAAGTTATGAAGAGATAATAATCGAACACCTAAAATTTCTTTTGTTTTCACTAAGTGTCTAAGATATGCTCTTGTATAATTTCTACAAGTATAGCAATCACATTCTGAATCTAGTGGATTCCAATCTTTTTCGTATGTTTGATTTCTTATTACTACTTTTCCATTCCAAGTCATTGCGGTTCCATTTCTTGCTATTCTAGTTGGAAGAACACAATCACACATATCGATCCCTGCTATTGCAGCTTCAATCAAATAGTCTGGTGTTCCTACTCCCATTAAATACCTTGGTTTTTCTTTTGGCATTAATGGAGCTGTATACTGTAATATATCAATAAATTCTTCTTTCGGTTCGCCAACACTAATTCCTCCAATTGCATAGCCCGGAAAATCCATTTGTATTAACTCTTCTGCACTTTGTTTTCTTAAATCCTTATAAAAACCACCTTGGATAATTCCAAATAATCCTTGATCTTCTTCTCTCTTATGTGCTTTCTTACATCTCTCAGCCCATCTTGTTGTTCTTTCCATAGATCTTTTTGTGTAGTCATAAGTAGAAGGATATGGACAACATTCATCAAATGCCATCATAATATCGGATCCTAAATCATTCTCTATTTCCATTACTTTTTCAGGAGATAAAAAATGTCTGCTTCCATCTAAATGAGATTTAAATTCTACCCCTTCTTCTGATATTTTTCTAAGTGGACCTAAGCTAAAAACTTGAAATCCTCCACTATCTGTCAAAATTGCACGATCCCAATTCATAAACTTATGAAGTCCGTCCTGCTTCTTTTATTAATTTATTTCCTGGTCGTAAATAAAGATGATATGTATTGGATAATATGATTTTTGCATCAATTTCATTTTTTAATTCATCCGGTGTCATTGATTTTACTGTTGCTTGTGTACCAACGGGCATAAATACTGGTGTCTGGATATCTCCATGTGGAGTATGAATCACTCCTCGTCTTGCTCCCGTTTGTTTACATTCGTGTAATAATTCATAAGTAATTGCTGGTTTCATTCTTTCTCCTTTTTAATCTATTTTTCCTTTTGATATTGATCTTCCTTTATTGTTTTTAAACTTTATTTTCATCTTTACTCATTTATATATTTACAAATTTTTTCTTCTGTTATTTCCTCTTTACTACAATTATATTTTTTTGAAATTTCTTCAAACATTTTCTCTATTTTATTACTACTTATCATATCTTTTGGTCTCGCATTTTTCTTATACCAATGATAGTCATCCATAATGGATCGGCAAGGATATCCATCTATATAATAAATTTTTTCATTCTCTATATTATCTATTAAAACTGCCTCTGTATTTTCATTTACGGTATAATGATTTGGATATGGTTTATTACTTCTATGTACATTAAATTTCTTACTTAAATTATTAAATTGTTTTTGTGTTACATATAGATCTACATCATCTGTTTCTTCTTTTAGATTGTGCATTAATAAACTGCCACCACTTATTATACAGTATTCATTTTTGTCCAAATCTAATTTATCCAAATATTCTTCAAACTCTCTTTTATTCATATCTTTATGATTCCTTTTTTTATTATTGAATAAACATTGCATCTCCAAAGCTGAAAAATCGATACTTTTCTTTTACCGCTTCTTCATAAGCTTGCATAATATACTCTTTTCCTGCCAAAGCAGATACTAACATAATTAAAGTAGATTCTGGTAAGTGAAAATTGGTAATTAGTCCATCCAAACATTTAAATTGATAACCTGGATAAATAAAAATATTTGTATCTCTTTCTGTAGGTGAGACTAGCCCATTTTCATCTGCAATGGATTCTAATACTCTACAAGAAGTAGTCCCTACTGCAATTACTCTCTTTCCATTTTTCTTAGCGTTATTTATTTTATCTACATCTTCTTGTTTTATATAAAAATGCTCTGAATGCATATGGTGTTCTTCTATCGTGTCTACTTTTACTGGTCTAAAAGTTCCTATTCCTACATGCAGTGTTACATTTGCAATTTCGACTCCTTTTTGTTTTATTTTTTCTAATAATTCGTCCGTAAAATGAAGTCCCGCTGTTGGTGCTGCTGCAGATCCTTCATATTGGGCATAAACAGTTTGGTATCGATCTTTTTCTTTTAAAGATTCATGAATATAAGGAGGTAATGGCATTAAACCAATTTCATCTAAAATTTCATTAAATATACCATCATAGAAAAATTCTACCTTTCTTGTTCCTCCTGGCATAACATCTAAGATTGTTGCTTTCAATTTTCCTTCTCCAAAAGTAACATTTGTTCCTGGCTTTAATTTACTTCCTGGTTTTACAATACATTCCCAAATATCACCTTCGATTTGATTTAATAGTAAAAATTCGATCTTTGCTCCTGTCTCTTTTTTTCCATATAATCTAGCAGGTAATACTTTCGTATTATTTCTTACTAAACAATCTCCTGGATTTAAATATTCTATTATATCTTTAAAAACTTTATGTTCTATTGTCTTCTTCTCTCTATCCAAGACCATTAATCTAGATTCATCTCTTTTTTTTATTGGTACTTGGGCAATTAATTCTTCTGGTAAATAATAATTAAAGTCTGATACTTTCATTGATTAAACCTCTTTTTTCTACAATATATCCCCTATTTTACTCATATAATATTATACTAAATTTGTCGCTTAAAAACAATAGAAAATCTTAAGAAATCACAAAAATAGAGACTACATAATCTGTAATCTCTATCTTTCTTTTCTATCAAATAATTTATTTTATTACTTCTACGTCAATTTTAAAATCTTCTCCGTTTATTTTTGTATCTGTATAGGTATTTCTTTCTTGATTGTAGAAGATTTTTTCTGTTAGTGTATCCTTCATAATACTTTCTTGATTTTTTTCTACTAATTTTTCTAACATTGGATTTCCAGCTAAATATAAATTAATGTGATCTAGTACCTCAAATCCCTTTTCTTTTCTCATATTTTGTACTTTTGAAAGAATTTCTCTTACAAAGCCTTCTTCTTTTAATTCTTGTGTAATTGTTGTTTCTAAAACAACTCCAATTTCTCCTTCTCCTGCAAAAGCATATCCTTCTTTTCCTTGCATCGTTACCAATAAGTTTTCTGCATTTAGCTCTATTTGGTTTTCTTCTATTTCAATATATTCTACTCCTCCATTTTTTACCCTATTTGCTAAATCCATTTGATTTAAGTTTGCTAATGCAACTTTAATTTTTGGAATTAATTTACCATATTCTTTTCCTAGCACTGGTAAGTTTGGCTTAATTTCAAAATTAACATATTGTGACATATCTGCACCTAAATCTACTTCTTTTACATTTAGTTCATCTTTTACAATGTCTCCATAGTATTTTGGTAATGTATCAATTGATATTAGCATTTTGGAAAGTGGTTGTCTATTTTTAATATTTGCTGAATTTCTTGCACTTCTTCCTAATTTTACAATTTTATATGCTAAGTCCATTTCTTTTTCTAATTCTGAATCAATCTCGTCTTCTCTTACTGCTGGCCATGAACATAAATGTACACTTTCAGGTACTGTTTTATCTAAATTAACTACTAGATTTTGATAAATTTCTTCTGTAATAAATGGCACAAATGGTGCTGATACCTTACATAAATCTACTAATACACGATATAAGGTTACATATGCTCCTATTTTTTCTTCTGTTAATTCTTGACTCCAAAATCTATCTCTATTTCTTCTTACATACCAGTTTGATAAACTATCTGTAAAGTCTTCAATCTCTAATGCTGCTCCAGTAATATCATAATGCTCTAATTTATCATCTACTTCTTTTATTAATGTATTTAATTTAGAAAGAATCCATTTGTCCATAATGTTAGTTACTTTAAAATTGGTATATTCTAATGGATTGAATTGATCAATTTCTGCATACAATACATAGAAAGAATACACATTCCATAACGTACTTAAGAATCCTCTTTGTGTTTCTTTTACATTATCTAAAGATAATCTTGTTGGTAACCATGGTGCACTACAAGTATAGAAATGCCAACGTGTTCCATCTGCTCCTACCGTATTTAATAATTCCATAGGATCTACACCATTTCCTTTTGATTTTGACATTTTTTGTCCCTTTTCATCTAGGACATGTCCTAAAACAATACAATTTTCAAATGGAGTTCTTCCAAATAAAGCAGTTCCTATTGCTGTTAAAGTATAGAACCATCCTCTGGTTTGGTCAATTGCTTCTGAAATAAATCCTGCAGGGAAGTTATTATCAAACATTTCTTTATTTTCAAATGGATAATGCCATTGTGCAAAAGGCATTGAACCAGAATCAAACCAACAGTCAATTACTTCTTTTACTCTATGCATTTTCTTTCCGCATTTTGGGCAAGTTAGCTCTACTTCATCAATATATGGTTTATGAAGCTCAATATCTTCTGGTACGTCAATTCCTTTCTCTTTTAGTTCTTGAATCGATCCTATACATTCTTGGTGTCCACAATTTTCATCTTCACAAGTCCAAATTGGAAGTGGTGTTCCCCAATACCTGTCTCTTGAAATTCCCCAATCAATAACATTCTCTAAAAATTTACCAAATCTTCCTGTTTTGATTGTCTCTGGATACCAATTTACTTTGCTGTTATTTTCAACTAATTCATCTCTTAGTTTACTCATTGCAACAAACCAACTCTCTTTTGGATAATATAAAAGAGGTGTATCACATCTCCAACAATGAGGATATGAGTGCATATGTTTTTCTTTACTAAATAATTTATTTTCTTCTTTTAACCATTTACAGATATCTTCGTTACAATCTCTTACAAATCTTCCTGCCCATGGTTCTACTTCTTCTACAAATTTTCCTTCTTTATTTACTAAATTGATAAAAGCAATTCCATTTTGTTTTGAAACAATACTATCATCTTCACCATATGCTGGTGCAATATGAACAATACCAGTACCATCTGTTAATGTTACATAATCTCCATGGATTACTTCAAACGCTTTTCCTTCTACTTCTCCGAAAGGCATTAATCTCTCATATTTTGTTCCTAATAACGCTTCACCCTTCATTGTTTTTACCAATTCATATGGCATTTCTTTTAATACTGTTCCAATTAGATCTTTTGCTAAGATATAATTTTCATATTTTGGTTCTTCTTCTGTTCCAACATTTACTTTTACCTCTGCATATTCATATGCTTTATTTACGCAAAGAGCTAGGTTAGATGGTAACGTCCATGGAGTTGTTGTCCAAGCTAAAATATAAGTATTTTCTTCTCCTTTTACTTTGAATTTCGCAATACAAGTTAAGTCTTTTACATCTTTATATCCTTGTGCTACTTCGTGTGAAGAAAGAGCTGTTCCACATCTTGGGCAATATGGCATAACTTTATGTCCTTCATATAAAAGACCTTTTTCCCACATTTGTTTTAGCGCCCACCATACAGATTCGATATACTCATTATGGTAAGTTACATATGGATGCTCCATATCCACCCAAAATCCAACTTTATTTGTCATTTCTTCCCATAAATGAACATATTCAAAAACACTTTCTTTACATTGTTTTACGAACTTTTCAACACCATATTCTTCAATCTGTTGTTTTCCAGAAATACCAAGTTTTTTCTCAATTTCAAGTTCTACTGGTAAACCATGAGTATCCCAACCAGCTTTACGAATTACTTGATATCCTTTCATTACTTTATATCTAGGAATTAAGTCTTTCATTACTCTTGTTTCAATATGTCCTACATGGGGTTTTCCATTCGCTGTTGGAGGTCCATCATAAAATGTAAAATATCTTTTTCCCTTATTTCCATTAAGACTTTTCTTTATAATGTCTTTTTCCTTCCAAAGATTTGCTACTTCGTTTTCCATTCCTACAAATCCATCTTTTAGTTCTACTTTTTTATACATGCACTTTCCTCCTTTTATTTTATTGCTTGCCTCTATTCAAGCATGATTAACTTTATTTTTAATACAAAAAAACCTTTTCTCCTAAATATATAGGACGAAAAGGTTTTATATTCCGCGGTACCACCTATTTTAACAATATTTTCTTATTTATTGTTCTCTTCATTTCTCTTTAACGCAGATCTACGGTAAAACTTACTTAATTGTTCAGAATTACAACAACATAGGTGATAATAAATAAATTATTCTTACTAGAATTTCACCAAGAATCTAGCTCTCTTTTAGACATCCTTTATTTATCTTGTCCTTGTTTTCGTTTTTTCTTATTATGTGCAATATCATATCACTTTTATTCCAATTTTGCAAGATTTTTTTCCAAACAATGTAAGATTTCCATATGTTTATACTGTTTTTCAGACAAAAAGTATAGAAAAATAAATATTTTTCTATTTCTTTTTTTTACCATCTGTCATATAATAAATAATGTAAAATCTATAATTATATATTTTACCTATTTTTTATAAGCCGAGGTGCTTTTTATGAAAAAACAATATAAATTAGCCATTGTAGGTGCTACCGGATTAGTTGGTAGAACTGCACTAACTGTATTAGAAGAAAAAAAACTACCGATTAGTGAATATGTTTTTTTTGCTTCTTCTCGTTCTGCTGGAACGAAATTAAATTTTATGGGAAAGGAATATATCGTAAGGGAACTAAATGAATCTTCTTTTGATGAAGGATTTGATTTTGCTATTTTTTCTGCTGGTGGTGATACCTCTAAAAAATACTCTCCTATTGCAGCTTCTAAAGGTTGTATTGTAGTGGATAATAGTAGTGCTTTCCGAATGGATCCTAATGTTCCTTTAGTCGTTCCTGAAGTAAACTCTGAAGAACTTATAAATCATAAAGGAATTATTGCAAATCCAAATTGTTCTACCATTCAAGCAGTAGTAGCTTTGAAGCCTTTAGACGACAAATACCATATTAAAAGAATCGTATATTCTACTTATCAAGCAGTTTCTGGGGCTGGAATAAAGGGAGTAGAAGATTTAGAAAATCAAACTTGTGATGAAAAAAATCTAAAAAAATTCCCTCACCCTATTTTTAATAATTGTTTGCCACATATTGATGTGTTTTTAGAAAACGGCTATACAAAGGAAGAAGAAAAAATGATTAACGAGACGCGTAAAATTTTAAAAAGACCAGATCTAAAAATAACAGCAACCACAGTTCGTGTACCTGTTATGAATTCACATAGTGAATCCATTAATATTGAATTTGAAAAAGACTTTCATTTAGAAGATCTTATCTCTACCTTAAAACATGCTCCTGGAATTATCATTCAAGATGATCCAAGTACAAATACTTACCCTCTAGCGCTTAACGCTAATGGACATGATGAAGTATTTGTTGGAAGGATCAGACGAGATGACAGCATTCCTTCTGGAATTAATTTATGGGTTGTTGCAGATAATATTCGAAAAGGAGCTGCAAGCAATGCAATTCAAATTGTAGAAAAATTAATCAGTTCTTCTAAATTAGAAAATTAATACTTTATAAAACTGAAAAGATCATTCTATTTTGATTGATCTTTTTTATTACGTAGGAAATTTCGTCAGAAATTTCTGGAGTAACAAGGTTAAGTTACTTTAGTCTGTGCGATTGCGAAGCAATCTGTACATGTGGCGAAGCCACTTTTCTTATTTTCTTTTCGTTATTTTTCTATTCGATCATCATTAATTTTCCGTTTTTTACATTTTCTTTACATTTTTGTTACATTTTTCAGTTTTTTTATATCTTTCCAATTTTTCCATTTTCTTTTAAGCGGTTTACTATTTTCTTTGATTTATAGCTATTTATGTCCAGTATTTTTTATCTATTTTTCGACTTTTATTGCTTTTTTATTATATTTTTATTACATTTTTATTACAAAATTGTTGACAAAGTGTAAAATTTGTCCTATAATGAACTTATATTTAGAAAAAAAATTAATGTACAGAAGTAAAATTTCATGAAGTTACGATAGATAAGGAGTTGATTATAATGTATAATCAAAGTAATAAAAATACTGATTGTTTAGCTTTAGCAATAAGAAAAGAACATCGTTTAGTTGTTGTAAATAAAGTAATTCATCAAACGATTTCGATTTCTTGGAAAGCAGTATTAGCAACAATAGCTTTAACTTTAGTAAATATGTTTGTTTAATAAGGTTTTGATATATGATAAAAAGACACTTTTAAAAAGTGTCTTTTCTTTTTTTGATATTAGATTTTCTTTTAGCTTTGACTTGCATTTATGATAATCTCTGTATTAGATACACTTATATTTAAAATCGTTTTTCCTTCTTCCGGTTTCAATCTATGTTTATTATTTTCATAGTAACCTTTTATATCCTTACCTAAATTATTTTCAATTTGAGATAAAGACATTTCTGTTGCATTTTCTATTTTCTCTGCTTTTTCTATTTTTTTATTTTCTATATCAATATCTACTTTAACAATTTCTTTATCATCTACTTTATAATATAAATCAACTTTTCCATTTTCTAAATTTTCTAATTTATAGTGTGCCTTTACTAATTGCATATTGCCCATTTCTAAATTACGGATTACCTCATTATTTAAGTCATTTAATATCAATATATCTGATGATAATTTCTTATCTGAATTACTAATTCTTACTTCATTATTCGTTTCGCTACTACTTATATTAGTAATTATAAAATATCCTGCTATTAATACAATCATTATGACAAAGAAAATGAATACCTTTCTCTTATCTATTTTTCTTTGACTTCTATTTTTTGCTTTTTGGTGAGAACTAGATCTTCTGGATGCCTCCTCTTTATATCTCTTTGCCAAAATATTTCCCCCTTATTAAACAATATTAGGTATTGATCATAAAGTTATATTTATATATAAAAGGTAGAAAGTGCTTTCTACCTTTTATACTTTTATGGTTATCTATGGAATTATTCTCCTTCATCTGAATTAAGAGTTCCTTTTTCCACAACTATTATTGTAATACCATTCCATGCTACATTTCCATTTGCATCTGTTGATGTATATTGTAATGTATATACTCCTGGCTTAGTCATATCTACATTATTAGATACTAATTCAACTTTAACTTCTCCATTGGCATTATCCGTTGCTGATACTTCTGGTAATAAACTCTTTGGAAATTCCGGATTATTTTCATTCACTTCTACTGTTTTGGTCCAGTATGATGTTTGAAATCCTGGAATTGTAGTATCTACTACAGTTATAAATATATCATTAAACGCTTGATTTCCACTTAAATCTGTTGTTACATATTGAAGAGTATATGTTCCCGGTGTTCCCATATCTACATTATTATTTACTAATTCTGGTTTTATATTTCCAGTTGCATTATCTGTTGCTGATACTTCTGGTAATAGATTTCCTGTGAATTCTATATCTTTATTTGCTTCTACTGTTTTTGTCCAATATGATGTTTGAAATCCTGGAATCGTAGTATCTACTACAGTTATAAATATATCATTATAAGACTTATTTCCAGCTAAATCGGTTGTAACATATTGAAGTTTATATACTCCTGGAGTTCCCATATCTACAGTATTATTTAAAAATTCTACTCTTGCACCTTCAAAATTATCTGTTGCTACAACATCTGGATACATATCTTCAGTAAATTTTGCTTCTTTATCAGCTTCTACTGTTTTTCTCCAATATGATGGTTGTAATTTTGGTGGTGTTTTATCGAAGAATACTTTATGTCCATTTGTTGGTCCATTTTCATCTGCAATTTTATTTCCATATACATCTTCTAGATTAGATACTTTTAAAGTAATTTCTCCATCTACAAATTCTGTATTTTCTGGTATTTCATAAATTACTGTATAATCGAAATTTCCATCTTTATTTGGCTCTCTTGCAGTTACTAATTTTTGATCCATTACATATTCTTTACCATTATTAATTAAAGTAAATGTTGGATTATGTGCTAGTTTCTCTTTAAAACTAATATTCATATAAATTTTATCGCCAGGTTTTACATAATATTCTGATTGTTCGTTTGATTCACCATATTTTAAAATATTGGTTGCTCTTCTAACAGCTGGTGTACAATCATAATTAAATGTAAAGTTTGCTGTGTTTCCAGCATTATCACTTGCTGTAACTGTATTTGATCCTTCGTTTAAATAATCTTTAAGCTTTTCATAAACAATCTCACCATTTGTAAGAATTAATGTTTCATTATTAATTTCATAAGATGCTACACCGTTTTTATCATTAACAGTCAATCCTATTCTGCTATAGTTTCCTTCTGTTCCTGATATTGAATCTTCTGTTGGAGCTATTGCTGGAGGTGTATTATCAATTATTACATTTGTATATAATTCATCATTTACAGATTTGTTTGTTAATTCTTCTCCTATATTTCCTGCTGCATCCGTGTATCCATAAATTTCAAATTCAATTTCTCCTTCTGGCATATCTTCTGTTATATCAACATCTGCCATATAATAATAAACCTTTGCCATTTCATTTGAACTATCTGGACGATATGTCATATCATACACTTTTCCAAACATTTCTACTTTTGGTTCCGTTGTTAATTTCTCTGCGAAAGAAACTAATACACGAATACTGTCCCCAATTTTTGCATATTTTTGATTTCTAGTATCATTTGCATCTTTATTTCGAGCAATTCCTAAGTTAGTGTAAACAGGAGCTGTTTTATCATATACAACTTTTACATATGGATCATAATTAATTTTACCATTTGCTAAAGTTTCTCCTACATTTCCTGCCGCATCTGTATATCCATAAACTTCAAATTTAATTTCTCCTTCTGGTAAATTCATATCTTCTGTAATTTTGAAGTTAGCTAAATAAGCATTTGTTTTTACCGAATTAGAAGTTAAATCACTATATGGACATTCAATATCTTTAATCATATTTCCATTTGCGTCTAATACTCTTACTCTTGGTTCTGTTACTAATTTTTCATCAAAGAACGCTAATACTCTTACTTGATCTCCAGTTCCTGCAACAGTAATATCGGAACCTTCTTCATAATAATGTGTTATATTTGTAATTCCTAATTTTGAATATTTTGGAGCTGATTTATCAAAGATTACATAATAATTATCATTACCTTCAGATGTTGTTTCTTCTCCAATATTTCCTGCTAAGTCTTCTAATCCTTTTACTGTAACTTTAATTTTTTCTCCTTCTACTAATTGCATATCTTCTGTTAAGTCAACATATAATACATATTTATTAAATTGAGGCTCTTGTACTGGTACTTCGAACTCTTTTCCTCCTACTACAATTGTAGGATTTTTACCTAATAATTCTGTTGTATTTACCGTAATTGCAATCCCTTTGTTTTGTCCTGGATTTTGTGTTAATCCTGAATAATTTTGGTTACCTGTTGGATTATAGAAATTTTGTACTCTTAATTCTTTTAATCCTGGTGCTGTTTTATCGAATGTTACAGAACTATTATCTGTTGTTTTATTTACAATTGTTTCTCCAATATTTCCAGCTAAATCTTCATATCCAGAAATTTCAAATGTCATTTTTCCTTCTGCCATTTCTTCTGTCATTTCAATCCAGCCAACATATACTGTTCCAGCTTCATTTTTGTCATTAACAATTGTATTTGTTTCAATACCATTAATTTTGATCACTGGCATTTTTGACAATTCTTCTTTAATTGCTACATATACCCAAACTTGATCTCCAACTTTTGCATATGTATTATTTTTGTTTGTACTGCTTATACTTACAAAATGAGGTACTGGAGCTGTTTTATCATATACTACTCCTTGGTCGATTGATGGATACTTTAAGTTTTCATTATTTAATACTGGTCCAACATTTCCTGCTGCATCTTCATATCCATAAACTTCAAATTTAATTTGTCCTTCCGATAAGTTCATGTCTTCTGTAATTTTGAATTGTCCTGAATAAGCATTTGTATTAAGATTTGCTGAAGTGATATCCGCATAAACCATATTTACTTCTTTTACAACTTTACCATTTTCTCCTAATACTCTTATTTTTGGTTCTACTGCTAATTTTTCATCATCAAATTGTACAAGAATTCTTATTTCATCACCTGTTGTTGCATAGTATATATTTCCTTCTTTTGCATCATAATGTGTTGCATTTACCATTCCTAATGCATCATATTCTGGCGCAATTGAATCATATACTACTTCTGGATATCTACTATCGGTAGTATCTTCTTGTGTTAAATCTCTTCCAACATTTCCTGCTGCATCTTCATATCCATAAATTTTGTATTGAATTTTACCTTGTGGTAATTTCAAATCTTCTGTTGTATCAAACTCTACGAAATAGAATTTTGCAGCTTCACTATATGTTAATTCTTTTGTTGTTACTGTTCCATTTTCTCCGTAGATATCTACTTTTGGATTTACTCCTAGCATTTCTGGGAATGCTACAAATAGTCTAATATGTTCTCCTGTTGTTGCAAGTTTTACGTCTCCTCCATATTTGTTATTTGTCCAGTTAAATATTCCCATTGCTTTATATTCTGGAGCGACTGTATCATAAACTACTTTAGGGAATTTTTCCCAATTTAAATCTTTATTTACTAAAGTTGTTCCTTCATTTCCTGCTTCGTCTTTATATCCAACAATTTCAAATTGTACTTCACCTTCTGGTAGGTTCATTTCATCTGTTATTTTGAAATCTGTCATATATACAAATGATGTTTCATTTGAGCTATCTGGTCTAAATGTACAAGCTAACTCTGTAACTGTATCTGTTCCTAAGATTCTAACAGTTGGCTCTACTGCTAATTTTTCTTTAAATCCTAAATATACTCTTATAGAATCTCCAGTTGTAGCAACTGTTACATCTCCTCCATTATTGTAATGTGTATCATTAAAGATTCCTAAAATATCATATACTGGTGCTGCATTATCATATGTTACTTGACCATAAACATCAGTATAAGTAACGTTATCATTATTATATATTGCTGTA
The DNA here is from genome assembly GCA_018714565.1 of Candidatus Merdicola faecigallinarum. GTDB lineage: Bacteria > Bacillota > Clostridia > TANB77 > CAG-508 > Merdicola > Merdicola faecigallinarum. Next base: position 21,425 of record DVNH01000022.1, read on the forward strand.
TTTCCAGCTTTATCAATAACATTTGTTACTGTAAATGGAATTTGTGTTCCATCTTCTAATGCTAAAATTGAGTTATCAATTTTAATATCTGCAACATATACAAATTTTTTATCTAAAGTTCCTTTTGCTTCAAATTCTATTGTTTGTGCTTTCTTTCCTGTTCCTATTGTTAAAATTGGATTTTCTACTAATTCTTCATCGAAATTAGCTTCTACTCTTAAATATTCACCATCTCTTATCCATTGACGACGATTTACATCATCTCTATTTAGAATAAATAATGGGAAATTCACATTACCAGTTACGGAAGCTGTTCTGTCATAAATAACTCTTGGATATGCTTCTAAGTTAATATTACTGTTATTTAATGGATCTCCTGCGTTTCCTGCTATATCGGTATATCCATCAATTTCAAATGCAATTTCTCCTTCTGGCATATCTGCTGTCATTGTAATATCAGCCATGTAGAAATAAATATTTGCTTCTGGGTTTGAGCTATCTGGACGATAGGTTGCTGTATATTCTTTTCCAAACATTTTTACAGTTGGTTCTACATCTAGTTTTTCTGGGAAAGAAACTAATACACGAACACTATCTCCCTCTTTTGCATATTGTTGATCTCTAGTGTCGTCAGCATCTTTATTACGTGCAATTCCTAGATTTTTATATACAGGTTTTGTTCTATCAAAAATTACAAAACTTCCGTCTGTTGTTCCTGTAATATCTTCTCCTACATTTCCTGCTAAATCTTTATATCCACTAATTGTGAATTCAATATTTCCTTCTTTCATATCTTCTGTCATTACAACTTCTGCAACATATTTTTGCCATTCTTGATTCCATGCACTTCCATCTTCTGTTTGAACGATCTTTCCTTCTTGACCAGCAATTGTGAATTTAGGTAATTCTGATAATTTTTCATTTAAAATTACATATACCCAAACTTTATCTCCAACTTTTGCATAATTTACATTCTTTGTAAGACTCTTTATTTGTGCGAAAGTATGAATTGGTGCTGTTGTATCATAAATAAATGTTAAAGATACTTCATTTCCAGCCATATCTCTTAAAATAATTGTATTTGTGCCTTCTTTTAATAAATCTTTAATATTCATATAATTAGCATCTGACCATGGAGCTGGTGTTAATCCTTCACTTACTACACCATTCACTTCATATTCTTTTACTAAGAAATTATCGTGTAATTGGAAGCTTATTTCGCTATATCTACCCTCTGATCCAATTGTTTTTTCTCCGTCTTTTCCGTCACTTCCCTTGATAATTAATTCTGGAGCAGTTATATCATATGTAACCTTTGGATAGTCTTCATGATTGATTGCTTCATTGTTTAAAGTAATTCCAACATTTCCAGCTGCATCTGCATATCCATAAACTTCAAATAAAATCTCTCCTTCTGGCATGTCAGCTGTCATTTTAAGATCTATCATATAATAATAAGTATTTGTTTCAGGATTTGAACTAGCTGGACGATATGTTGCTGTATATTCTTTTCCAAATAATTTTACAGTTGGTTCTACTGCTAATTTTTCTGGGAAAGAAACTAATACACGTACTTCGTCTCCCTCTTTTGCATATGTTAAATCTCCACCTTCTACATAGTGTGTTTTATTTAGTATTCCTAATTTTTTATATACTGGTGCGATGGTATCTCTTGCTTCTACTTCTACTTGGTTTGTAGTTACTCCGTCTACAACAGCTTCATTTACAATATTTCCTACTTCTATTTTATTTTCTACATTTAGAATTAATGTTACTGTTTCTCCACGGTTTACATCAATTACCCAAGTCACTTTTCTTGCATCAGCATCATAACTTCCATCATTTAAATGTGAATCAATTGCACTGATAAATTCTGTTCCTTCTGGAATGATGTTAGAAACAATAATTCCTTTTGCATCTAAATCTTGGCTATTATTTTTTACTGTAATTGTGTATTCAACTGTTTCTCCTAAATTTACAACACCTTCTACATTAGAATATGTTTTTACGGTTAATACACTTTCTAATTGTGGTTTTACAACATCTCCATTTAAGAACGCATAAGATCCTGCTGGGATTTGTGTTTGAACCCATGCTAAATCTACATTTTCTACTGATTGCTCTTCAATTGTTTGTGTTGTTGCTGTAGTAGCAGTATTATCTGCTGTTACTTGTGTAACAGTTCTTCTTGGTGTTGTATCATCATTGTCATCATCATTTTCTTCTGCTACTTGCTCATTTTGTGCTACGGTTGCTTCTTCTCCATCTTCTTCGTTGTTGTTTTCTGTGTTTTCATTATTTGCTACTTGTTCTGTTGGTTCTTGTTGCTCTGCACTTTGGTCTGTTTCTCCTTGTGATGTCTGTTCACTATTTTGACTTAATTGATCAACAGATGCTTCTGTTGTTCCTTTGTCTTTTAAGAATACAACTGCTAAAATAATTGCTACAATAAGTAATACTACAATACTTGCAATCGTTATGGCAGTCTTTTTACTTACAGACTTCCCTTTCATTTTGTTTCCCCCTCTTTTTAATTAAATTTCTTGTGCTTTAATAATTAAACGTTCTTTATTTCCATTGGTGCATGTAATTAAAGTAACCTCTCTTATTGCTTCATCTTTTGTGGCTAAGATAGTTACATCATTTGGATCTGTTACAAATATTTCTGTTATTTTGTAAGAAATCGTTTGTTTTTTCAAATCAGTTAATTCAATCTGATCTCCTACTTCTAATTTTTTTGTTTTTCCAAACATAGTACCATCTTTGTTATTATGTCCTGCCAGTGCTAAATTTCCATATTCGTTTACAGCTCCACCACTAAATCGTGTAATTGCCTTTTTCATCGTCTGTTTCGTGGTTTCTTCTAAAATCGGATATTCTAATTCGATCTTTGGAATTCTAATAATCCCAATCACCGGCATTCCATAAAATTGTATTGGTTCTGTTTTTCCTTGTTGCTCTTCTTCTCTAACTTGTGCAACAACCTCTTTACTTTCTTTTTCATTGATTTGATTGCCCCCATACTTTATGCCAATAAAAATGAAAGTGATTATTGCAATGATAAGTAATAATGAAAATATAACATAGTATACTTTTAACTTTTTATTTTTGATTTTCATTTTTTCTTGCCTTCGCAATTTTAATTCCTATAATTACTAGTAAAGCTACTGTTATTGCTAAAACAACAAACAAAATAGGATTATCATATGTTACTGGCAATTCTGTATTCTTTGTTGTTGAAACTACTTTTTCTACTACCTCTTGTTTTGTTTGTTTTGAAGATGTTAAAAATTGTGCATCATATGTTGTATTTCCATTTTCTACTTTTCTTAGTAATACTACATATTGTTCTCCGTCGTTTGCATTCGCTGGTTGTTTAATTGTTTTGTCTACTACTTCTGTCCAATTTGCTTGACTTGTTAATTTATTAAATAATTCTTCGTATTCTTGTGCTAATTTGATTCTTTGATAATTATTTAACTCTCCTTGAGCTTGTTTTGTTAATTCCATTAATCTGTTATAATCTACTGTTTCCTTTGTTAATAAAGTTGTTTGATAATAGAACTTTGCATTTGCAGTATCTGTAATTTTTAAAATTCCAGTTGTAATATTTTTTATGATATCTCCTTCTTCTGTTGTTTCCGTAGCTGTTTGAGTTGCATCTACTGGAATTCTTTTTGTAATTGTTTGAATTTCTTCTACTGATTCTTTTGTCATACTATCTTTCAAATCAACTTTTGTTACTTCTGCTTTTGCATCTAAACTTTCTTTTGTCCACATATAAGCTTCTTCACTTGTTGTTTTAAATTCTGCGATTTGATTTCCATCTGTATCTTGCTTTGATGTAATAAAATTCAAACTGCTTTCTGCCACTTCCTCTGTGTCTGAAAATGCGTAATAAAAACTTTTTCCTAAATATTTTTCGCTATATATTCTATATTCATTTTCACTTGTTTTTAATACAGCAATTTCTTCATTTGCAGCATTCGCTACTGTAAGTATTGGTAGCATCATTATGCTAAAAATAATTAAGATTGATAAGATTTTGATTTTACAATTTTTCATATTCATTCTCCCCTCTCAAACTTACGGAAACATTATATTACAATTTTTTTACAAAGTAAATAGTTTTCCAAATTTTGCTAACTTTTCCCCTATATTTTTCTAGTATTTCTTCTTGTTTTCCGCTATTTTAGTCAATTTATTCTGCATTTTTATATTTTATTGTATGAAAATTTGAAAAAATTTAAGATTTTGTTTTTCTATTTTTTCATTTCATCTTTTCTTAAAAGCAATGCCCTTAATCTCTAAACATATGTCTTTTTTAATATAACAAAATATTTTTATCACTCTCCTTTGTTTCATTTTATTCAAAATCATTTCAATATATCTTGCATATTTTTTTATTCCATGATAAAATGTTAGCCAAAGCTAATTTATGAAAGGAAAGTTTGTATGAAAAATATATTAGAATTACAAGATATCTCTTTTGCTAGAGATAATAAAGATATTTTAAATCACATTAATTTAACGATTGATACTCATAAATTTATTGCAATTACGGGTCCAAATGGTTCCGGAAAATCAACACTTGCAAAAATTATTATGGGAATCCAAAAACCCGATTCTGGTAAGATACTATTTAATGGAAAAGATATCACTAATCTAGATATTGATGAAAGAGCAAGGTTGGGAATTGGTTTTGCTTTCCAACAACCTGTCACATTTAAAGGTATTACTGTAAGAGATATGATTGAACTATCTGCTGGCGAACCAATTAGTATGGCAAAAGTTTGCGATTATCTATCTGATGTTGGTTTATGTGCCAAAGAATATGTAAATCGTGAAGTAAACGCTCGCCTTTCCGGTGGAGAATTAAAGCGAATTGAAATCGCTATGTTAGAAGCCAAAAAATCAAAATTAACTATTTTTGACGAACCAGAAGCCGGAATTGATTTATGGAGTTTTAATAGTTTAATTAGCGTTTTTGAGAAATTACATGATCTTACAAAAGGTTCTATTATTGTAATTTCTCATCAAGAAAAAATTTTAAATATTGCAGATGAAATTGTGTTATTAGTAGATGGCAAAATTGCAGATATTGGGAACAAAGAAAAGATCTTACCTCAGCTAGTAAGTTCTAGACCTAAAAATTGTAAATTAATTCATAAGGAGGGAATCTAATGGATTTGATTGAAAAAAATTTATTAAAAGAAATTGCCGATATAGAAGAAACTCCAATGGGAGCATATAATATTCGTGAAAATGGTAAAGGTATTGCTCGAAATACTACTAAAAATATTGATATCGTTACCAAAACAGATAAACCTGGGATTGATATTATTATTAAAGAGAACACACAAAATGAAAGTGTACATATTCCTGTTATTATTACGCAAGCAGGTCTTACCGACGTTGTATATAATGATTTTTATATTGGTAAAAATGCAGATGTTGTGATCGTAGCAGGTTGCGGAATTCATAATAGTAGTTGCGAAACTTCAGAGCATGATGGTATTCATACTTTTTATTTAGAAGAAGGAGCAAAAGTAAAATATATCGAAAAACACTATGGTGAAGGAGACGGAAATGGAAAGAAAATTTTAAATCCTCAAACCATTCTTCATTTGAAAAAAGGAAGCTCTCTAGAAATGGAAACAGTTCAAATTAAAGGTGTAGATTCTACAATTCGTGAAACAAAAGCTTTTTTAGAAGAAGATACTAATTTAGTTGTTACAGAAAAAATATTAACTCATGGAGAACAAACTGCTAAAACCATTTTTGATGTTGAACTTAGTGGCGAAAATTCTAGTACAAAAGTTACTTCAAGATCAATTGCAAAAGAACATTCTTACCAAGAATTTGTATCTAATGTAAAAGGAAATACAAAATGTTTTGGACATGTAGAATGTGATGCTATCATTATGGATCAAGGAAGAGTTGTTGCCATTCCAAGAATTGAAGCAAATAATTTAGAAGCAAATTTAATTCATGAAGCAGCAATTGGAAAAATTGCTGGTGATCAATTAATTAAATTAATGTCCTTAGGTTTAACCGAACAACAAGCAGAAGAACAAATTATTAATGGCTTTTTAAAATAAAAGCCATTTTTTCTTTTTAAAAAATAAAAAGCAGGGCTTTATTTTATCCCCGCTTCTTGCTTTTATTTGTTATTTTGGTCAAATCTTTTTTTTGTTTTTAATCGAATACATGTCTTACATTTTTCGCTTTCTAAGTCATAATTGCATTCCAACTCCTGAACAGGAATAATACTCTTTATGTAATTTGCAAATTTTTCAGCTGTATCTTCTGAAATTGCATGTTTCATAGATTTTGCCTCTTCTTCTGCTGTTCCTTGATTCACATTTAAAACCTCTATTAGAAATGCTTTGAGAATATTATGTTTATTAACAATGTTTTTTGCTTGTTTTTCTCCCTCTTTTGTTAATTGAACATCTCCATAACTTTCATAATTTATCATATTCATCTCTTTTAATAATTTAATTGCTTTATTTACACTTGCTTTACTATAACCTAGGGTAGTAGCAATATCTGTCACTCTTGCTTTTTTATTCTCTTTTAGCAAAAAATAAATTGTTTTTAAATATTCTTCTTGCGATATTGTCATTCTCTCTTCCCCCATTTTTCTTATTTCTTTTTAGTTATTATAATATAAAAATCGCTATCTGCCAATATTTTTTCTCTTATCATCTTTCCTTTTTTCTTACCTTATCATATAATATGACCAAATAGAATATATAATTATATGCTCTATTCTATATCTCTGCTCAAAGGAGAATTCATTATGAAAAAAATAATTTTTAAAGGATGTGGTACCGCTATCGCCACACCATTTACAGAAGATGGCGTTAATTTTGAAGAGTTTGGAAGATTAATTGAATTTCAAATTCAAGAAGGAGTTGATAGCCTTATTGTTTGTGGAACAACGGGTGAATCTTCTACTATGACAGAAGAAGAAAAAAAGCAAACCATGAAATATGCAATTCAAAAAGTAAACAAAAGAGTTCCTGTCATTTTAGGAACTGGAGGTAACAATACAATGCAAGCAATTAAAATGTCTCAATATGCTGAAGAAATTGGAGCAGATGCTGCTTTAGTTGTTACCCCTTATTACAATAAAACAACACAAAATGGTCTTATCGAACATTATAAAGCAATTGCAAATTCTATTCATTTGCCAATTATACTTTATAATGTACCTGGAAGAACCGGATTAAATATTTTACCAGAAACCTGTCTTGCTTTATCTAAAATTGAAAATATTGTTGCAATTAAAGAAGCCAGTGGAAATCTTTCACAAGTAGCTAAAATTGCTGCTTTATGTGGAGATAATTTAGCAATTTATTCTGGTAATGATGATCAAATTTTACCGGTATTATCTTTAGGTGGAATTGGTGTTATCTCTGTTCTTTCTAATATTGCACCCAAATATACCCATGAACTTGTATATCATTATTTTGATGGCAATCATGAAAAAGCAACTCAAATGCAATTACAAGCACTTGAATTAATTAATAACTTATTCTCTGAAGTGAACCCAATCCCTGTAAAAGAAGCACTAAATCTTATGGGATATCATTACGGAATTCCTAGACTACCTTTGGTTCCTTTAAGTTCATCTCATCGTAATCTATTACAAGATTCTATGAAAAAATTTGGATTATGCTAAAAATATTAAAACTCTCTTAATTTATATCATTCTTTTCATTTTTATGCTATAATTAATAGTAGGGAGTTTTGAAAATAAAAGGAGCTATTTGGTATGATAAAAACTAAAAATGAAAATACAAATATTTTTAGTGATGAAAAAGAATTTGAAGCAATTATTTCTGACTTAACAACAAATTGGGCGGTTCAAGAAATGAACCAATACATACAGCATTTCGATACTAGTTGTTTTGATCATTGTAAAAAAGTTGCTTATTATAGTTATCTTATTTGTAAAAAACATGGCTTAGATTATCGCTCAGCAGCTAGAGGAGCCATGCTTCATGATCTTTTTCTATATAATTGGAGAAAATCACAAAGAGATGTTAAATTAGAGGGATTACATGCCTTTGTTCATCCAAAAATTGCTTTTCAAAATGCAATTCATCTTTTTCAATTAAATGAAAAAGAACAAGATATTATTTTAAAACACATGTGGCCCCTTACAATTTTTGCTGTTCCAAAATATAGAGAAAGCTTTATTATTACTTTTGTTGATAAATACTGCGCAATTGAAGAAACATTAACCTATTTCCAAAAGAAAAAGAGATTTAGACAACTTTCCAGATATGCTTATATTTTCTTGGCAATGGTAATTTTAAGATTATAGGGGAGTCTTTTTTACTCCTCTTATTTGAATTTAGGAGATGATAAAATGATAAAAATATTAATAAACGGATGCAATGGTAAAATGGGACAAGAAGTAATGAAGTTAATTGATTCTAATCATGACTTTGTTCTAATTGGCGGTTTTGATTTAAAAAATAATGGAAATTATTCTTTTCCTGTTTATACTGATATTTCTCAAATAGAAGAAAAACCAGATGTTGTAATCGACTTTTCTGTACCAGATGCTACTATGAAAATCCTATCATATTGTAAATCAAATGGAGTTCCTATTGTGATTGCTACTACTGGATTATCGAATGAGCAAATGACTGAAATTAAAAAAGCTTCAAAAATAATACCTATTTTTAAATCAGCAAATATGTCTTATGATATTAATCTAATGGCCTCTATTCTTTCTGAGTTGGCTGTAAAATTACAAAATACTGATATTGAAATTATTGAAACACATCATAATCGAAAAATTGATAGCCCAAGTGGAACTGCTCTATTCCTTGCAGATTCTATTAATCAAGCCTTAGGAAATACCAAAACATATGAATTTGATAGACACCATAAACATGAAAAGCGTTCCAAAGATGAAATTGGATTTTCTTCCGTTCGTGGTGGAAATATCGTAGGAGAACATATTGTTCAATTCTATGGCGAAAATGAAACTTTTGAAATAAAACATACTTGTTATTCTAGAACAGTTTTCGCAGAAGGAGCTTTAAAAGCTGCTCAATTTTTGTTTCAACAAGAAAATGGTTTCTATAATATGAATGACCTAATTGAATCAAATCAATAAATAAGAAAAGTGGCTTCGCCGTATGTACAGATTGCTTTGCAATCGCACAGATTAAGGTAACTTAACCTTGTTGCTCCAGAAAAATCTGTCGATTTTTCCTATGCAATAAGAAAAGTGGCTTCGCCGTATGTACAGATTACTTTAAAATCCTATGCAATTAAATGCATAGGATTTTTTCTATTTATTATTTGTTATTACGTTTCCTAGTCTATTGTGCTGACAACGCACTTGGATCTATACCATATGTTTCTTGAAACCAAGTATTATAATCAAATGGTTCTATTGTATTTGGTTCTCCATAATCTACACCAAAAGTATCTACTTTAATGGTTTTTATTACTGGAGGATTTACTGGCGTACTTACTTCTGCATTTTCCTCTGTACTTCCCTCTGCAGCTTTTACTTCTACTTCACTTATTTTGTCTAATACAGCCATGCTTTCTTCATCCATAATTTTTCCAAATGCTGCATATTGTCCATTTAGATTACTATTATCTTCTGTTACAATAAAAAATTGTGATCCAGCTGAGTTATATCCTTCTTCATATAATCCCATTTGGCTATAATCAGATCTTGCCATAGAGATAACACCTTTTTCATGTCTTAATGTATTTTTTGTATAACCATTTAGAGAAAATTCTCCTTGAATTGCATATTCATCACTTGATCCTCCATCTTTTACATCGGATAGACTTGGAGCTCCTGTACCATTTCCTAATTTATCTCCACCTTGGATCATAAAATCTTTTACTATTCGATGGAAAGTAAGTCCATCATAAAATCCACGATTTGCTAGTGCAATAAAGTTTGTTACTGTATTTGGAGCCATATCTGGATACAATTCTACCTTCATTGTTCCAAATCCTTCTACCTCAATGGTAGCTACTGGATTCTGTATTTTCTTTGTAGCAGCTAAATAATAACTATACCCTAATCCTCCAATTAAAATAACAATAATAACAATTGCTATAATCATAATAATATTTTTCTTTTTCATTTTCTTTCCTCCTATTTATCTTTTGCCTATAACATGACATTATCAAATACAAATTGTTCTTGCATACGTTTTAAAGACTGTTTGATTGTTTTTGCTCTTACTTCTCCAATTCCATCTACTTCATCTAAAGTAGGAATATCCGCTACTAATATATGTTGAAATGATTTAAATGATTTTACTAAATTTTCTACAATATTATTTGGCATTCTTGGTATTTTATTTAAAATACGATATCCTCTTGTATAAACTCCTACTTCATCATAATTGTCAAAGTTTTCATATCCTAATATTTTAGCAATTACTTGTGGTTTCATTAATTCTTCATATGCTAATGCTGTTATCTGATCTAATACGGCTTCTGGGGTTTCTTCATGGTCCAGTGTTAAATAATCTTTAATAATATATAATTCCTCTTTTTCTAAACCTCCAACTAATTCCTCTAGTTGCATTTCCACCAGTCTTCCTTCTTCTCCTAGCTCAAAGATTCCTCGTTGCACCTCATCTACAATTCTCATTACCATTTCAGCTCTTTGAATTGCAGTAATTACATTATCTAAGGTTACAATATCATTAAATTCATATTCATTTAATATACTTAATTTACTATCAAATACCTTTTTATATTTTTCTAGAGTTTGAAGTGCTTGATTTGCTCGGTTTAAAACAGTGGAAGTATCTTGTATCGTATATCTTGAATTTCCCTTAAAAATTGTAATGATATTTCTTCTCTGTGAAATACTAACAACAAGTACTCCTGTCTGTTTTGCTGTACGCTCTGCCGTTCTATGTCTTGTTCCCGTTTCTTTTGTTACAATTTCTGGGGATGGTATTAATTGTGCATTTGCATACAAAATTTTCTTTAAATCAGAACTTAACACAATAGCTCCATCCATTTTAGCAAGTTCATATAATTTGGAGGAAGTATAATCTTCGTTAATAAAAAATCCTCCATCTACAATATCTAATACTTCTTTTGTATCCCCTATAACAAGTAGTGCCCCCGTCTTTGCTTTTAATATATTATCCAATCCTTCTCGAATTGCAGTTCCAGGTGCTATTAGCTTTCGTATCTCTGTAAGCATATCATCTTTTTTTAATCTCAAATAAAACCAACACCTTTCCACTTGCTACTTCAGTCCAATCGCACGCATAGCTTCTATAACATTTTTCACACCTATTATATCTAAATTATATTTTTCTTTCAATAGCTTTTTATTATTTTCTGGTATGATGCACTTTTTAAATCCTAGCTTTTCTGCCTCTTTTAAACGCTTTTCGATTAAATTAACCATTCTTACTTCTCCGGTTAAACCAACTTCTCCAATCGCAACTACGCCCTTTGGAATACTAATATTTTTAAAACTAGAAGCAGCTGCAAGAATAATTCCTAAATCTAAGGCAGGCTCATTAATACGAATTCCTCCTACCACATTTAAATATACATCTTGATTTCCTAACATCATCCCTGCTTTTTTTTCTAATACAGCAATCAGTAAAGTTAATCGATTATAATCAATTCCATTTGCTGTTCTTCTTGGCATTCCAAATACGCTAAGTGCAGTTAGCGCTTGTAACTCAATTAAAAGTGGTCTTGTCCCTTCCATACTAGCTACAATAACTGATCCTGAAGGATTATCATCTCTTTCTGAAATTAAAATGGAAGATGGATTTGAAATTTCTGTCATTCCTTCTCCTTGCATTTCAAACATTCCTATCTCATTTGTTGATCCAAAACGGTTTTTTACTCCTCTTAAAATACGATAAGAAAAATATCTTTCTCCTTCTAAATATAGTACAGTATCTACCATATGTTCTAATACTCTTGGTCCTGCAATATTTCCATCTTTTGTTACATGCCCTATGATAATCGTTGTTATTTCTCTTTGTTTACAAATTTTCATAATTCTTGCCGTTATTTCTCTTACTTGACTTACACTTCCTGCTGCTGAAGTAATTTCTTCTGAATACATTGTTTGAATGGAATCAATAATTACTAATTTTGGTTTTACTTCCTCAATTGCCATATCAATGACATCGATATCGGTTTCTCCTAAAAATAAAATAGAATCATTGGTAATTTGCAATCGATCTGCCCTTAATTTTATTTGCTCTGCAGATTCTTCTCCCGAGACATATAAAACTTTTCCTTCTCCTTTCATTTTGTTACAAATTTGAAGAATTAGAGTAGATTTTCCAATTCCAGGTTCCCCTCCTAAAAGTACCAAAGATCCTTTTACTAAACCTCCTCCTAGTACACGATCTAATTCCTCATAACCAGTAGAAATTCTTTGGCTCTCTGTTCCTATATATTCATTTAAAGGTTTTGGTGTAACGGACTTATTTTTTTCTTTTTTTCCACCTTCATTTCCTTTTACCAATTTTTCCTCATAAAAACTATTCCATGCATTACAAGCAGGACACTTTCCCATCCATTTAGCAGATTCATATCCACATTCACTACATACAAAAACACTTTTTACTTTTGCCATTTTTCTCTCCTATTTTTTGTTTTCTATTATCATATCTTTTATATGCTTTTATTCGTAAAAAATCAAGTAGTAATTACTGATTTATAAAATCTTTCTTTTTATTATCTGTTACTAACTTTTTTCTAATTCATCCAAGAAGGTTTATGGGTTCCTATTTCATAAATTTTTCGTCTCATTACAGAAATACAAGAATTTCTAACATCATTTTATGGCACCCTTTCAAAAAATTTGAACATTTCCCATAAAATAATGAAAGAAATTCTAGATTTCTTCTATTCGCATTCAAAATTTCTTCCATAGGAATCCATAAACCTTCTTAAGTATAAATCCATTATATACCGAATTTTCCTACATAAAAAGAAGTAAATTCTAATTAGAATTTACTCCCATATAATTTTTCTAACACTAAAATAAACATTGCATGCGCCCATCCGTAGTCCCATTACCCATGCTGGTTTCATGGTTTCATTATTAATTTGTTCTGAAATTAATCCTAGTTCTTCACAAGTATTCACAACATATCTTAATTCTTCTTTTGCTTTACTCTTTTCTCCTTTTTCAATATGATACAAAGCCATCCATAATGTTGTAATCGTCCAAGGATTTCCATTCATATAATTATCATTTTCGAATCTTTTATATCCACCGGTATAAGTTCTTAAAGTTAAATCAATTCTTTCTACTGTGTTCGTTATTTTCTTTTCCTTTGGAGTAAAAATTTGAAAAGGTACAACAGCCCCTATTATACTAACATCCATCCATCTATCTTCTAAATTTCTTACAAAACTCTTTTTTTCATTATCATAAAAAGCAGTAACAATATATTCTTTTGTTTGAATTAAAAATTCTTCTATTTTCTTCTTTTCTTCTCGAATTTGTTCCTGTTTGATACGATTTTCTTCATATTCATTATAAATTTCATTATAAATTAAATTCATTGAATAAAATGCTGCAAATATACTAGAAATAGAATACATATTAATTCCTTCATGCATTTCCCATAAATCGTAACTAACATGAATTTCATTCGTCTTTAGTAAAAGATCTTTCATATATCTTTGTAAAAATCGATTTGCTTTTTCACACATTTTTAATGTATCTTTCAAGAATTTCTTATCTTTTCCAAACTTATAATGTTCCCATACACCATAAATTACACTTGCTGTTTCGTCTACTTGATATCCCCAACATGGTGCTAAGCTTCCATCGGTATAAAAACGTTGTTCCCATTTACCATCTTCACTTTGTGTTTTTTTACAAAAATTTTTGTAAAACTTTTCTACTTCCTTTTTCATTCCTAAAAGCTCCATCGCTCTTGTGATAAATACAGCATCTCTTGTCCAGCAATAACTATATCTTCCACATCTAGTTCTTTCTTCATCTACTTCTACTGCCGCACTAATTCCTCCTGTTTCTTGATTTACTAAAAGAGGAAAATATAATATGGTTCTTCGATACATTCTTTGTATTTTTTCTTCATAGGCATTTCTAGGTTCTTCAAATTTAAATGTGTTATGTTTTTTAAGATATCTTTTCCAATAATTTTCTGTTAATGCTTGCTCTTTAATAATATCTAATTTCTTAAAACAGTTGGTTTCTTCTTCAATTTGTTTTTCACAATTTTCTGTTATGGTAATCATAATATCAATATATTTTTTCTCTTTTGGTTTCATCGTTCCTAAATCATAACAAACACTTGCATCTGGTGCCATTCCAATATAATCTTTATCATGAATATATCCTTCTTGTATATTGGATCCTGTATCATTTAATTGATGATTGGTACGTTCTACCTTATTTGAGAAAATACTAAGCGCAAAATCATGAGCATATTGTACGATCCCTTTATCAATTAATTTTGATCCAACCAAATTATTCTCTGCAGTATGTAATTTGGAATGAACAAAAAATTTAACATCCAAATTAATTGTGTTTTCATTAACAAATAAATATCTTCTTATTAACACATTATTTTTGATAGGTACAAAATCGGTTTGTACAATTTTTAAATTGAAATAAGTATTTTTTATTTCAGTTGTTAAAATATTAGTATCTTCTATATATTTTTGTTTGTATTGATTATTAATATCTTGATGTAGATAAATTAAAGATGAGTCATTAATTTTAACCCCAGTTTCAAAATAATCCAAAAACTGCTTATTATCTCTTGTTGGATAATATAGTCTTAACAATTCTCCATTCTTACTATAACTTGCTAATATTTGATCATTTCCAATAACGGCGTCGTTAAAATACTTCGTTTTCATGCTTTCTTCCCCTTCTGTTTCTTCTTCTTTTTCTATCTTTTATTTTCTATTAATTTTCAATGATTCTTACAATTTGTCTTTCCAATTCTTTTATCTTTTCGCTTAAAGATTCTATTTGACTATCTTGAATACGATCTTCTTTTAGATCCTCTTTTATCATTTCACCCATGTCAGCAACTTCATCCTTTAGGATATCTAAACGCTCTAAAATTTGTAATTTAATGTGTTTATTGTCTTTTTGCTTGATTACTTTTTCATCTATAATTCTTTCTATTTTATCTCCTAATACATAGGTCTCATCATAGTTTGGTATGGTAACTTCTATATTTGTTGTTTCTTCTATTTTTTGTTTTAGTACTTCTTGGCTTTCTGGTTCTCCATGAACTAAAAAGATATGTTTTGGTTTTTTTAAAAAAGAATATACAAAATTTAAAAGCCATTCTTGATCCGCATGACCAGAATATCCCTCAATATATTCCACACGAGCATTTACAGCAAATTCTTCTCCAAATATTTTTACCTTCTTTGCTCCATTTACAATGCTATATCCTAATGTTCCTGGTGCTTGATATCCTACAAAAAGGATTGTACTATTTGGATTCCATATATTATGTTTTAAATGATGTTTGATTCTTCCTACATCACACATTCCGCTTGCAGAAATAATTATGGATGATTCATCACTTTCATTTAATGCTTTGGATTCGTCTACTGTTCTTGTAAATTTCAAACCTGGAAATTCAAGTGGATTATCTCCACTTTGCATAATCTTTCTTGTTTCTTCGTCAAACAAATCCATATTATCTTCAAATACTTCTGTTGCTGAAATTGCAAGTGGGCTATCTACATAAACAGGAACCCTCATAATTTCTTCATATTTTTTTCTAAATTCTTCGTCCTGTGTTTGTTCTTTTAATTTATCTAATTCAAATAAAATTTCTTGTGTTCTTCCAACTGCAAAAGATGGTATAACAACCGTTCCTCCCTTTTCTAACGTTTGAGATACAATATCTAAGAAAAGTTCTGCTTTTTGATCATTTTTCATATGTAAGCGATTTCCATAAGTAGATTCCATTACTAAATAATCCGCATCCTCAATCATAGTAGGCTCTGCTAAAAGTGGAATATCATTATTTCCAATATCTCCGGAAAATACGATTTTTTCTATTTTTTCTCCTTCTTTTATCCATATTTCAATAATACTAGATCCTAACATATGTCCAGCATCATTAAATCTAACATGAATATTTTCATCAATATCGATAATTTCATCATATTTTATTGGCCTAAATATTTCTAATGATCTTACTGCTTCTTCTGCAGTATATAAAGGTGGAAGTTCTGCTTCACCATTTCTTCTTCTTTTTTTATTTTTCCATTCAATTTCCATTTCTTGAATATGTCCACTATCTGGTAACATAATTGCGCATAAGTCACAAGTTGCTTTTGTTGCAATAATTGGATTTCGGTACCCTTCTTTATATAATTTTGGAATTCTACCAGAATGGTCGATATGAGCATGAGTCAATAACATAAAATCAATCTCATCTATATTAAATGCGAAAGGTTCTTCATTCTCCATTTCCTCTGTTGCCTTTCCTTGATACATTCCACAATCCACTAAAAATTTCTTTCCAGCTCCCTCTACCAAAAAGTTAGATCCTGTTACTGTTTTGGTTGCTCCTAAAAAAGTAACTTTCATATCTTTCCTCCTTATGCAAATACTTTAATTTTTTTATTAAGTTTAATCTCTTTCTTTTTCAATTTATTTTCTATCGTCACTACTTTTTCAATATTTTCTTTATCTAAAAATTCTATTCTTATCTCATCCTTTTCCGTTTTTCGGAACATAATTTCTAATTCTTCTAGATCAATTAATCTTAGTTCAAAAATATGGCTTAATACTTTAAAATTAACTTCCTCTTCATGAGAAACTGTATTAATTAATCTAATATCAATTGCTTTTCGAATTAGTTCTCTTTGAATCTTATTTATTTTATCCTTTAATTCTTTTAAGTCCTTTATTTGTTTTTTATGATTGTAATATAATAATACATAATAACGAAAAGTTATGATTAGCTCAATTAACTTTTTCTTTGTATCCGCTCTTCTTAAAAATTCCTCATAACATTCTAAAAATATATTTTGAAATGTAATAAGATCTTCTTCCAAGCTTGCTTTTTCTTCTAATTTTAATTCTTTAAAAAAATCTAATTCCTGTTTCAAACGATTTACCCTTCGAATATAATTAAAAGGTTGCATCCATTCTGTATATTGTTTCATTTGTACTAAAGCTTCTTCTTTTTCTTTTTCTAAAATTTCAGCCAATTCGCTCACACTAAATAGCTTTTCATTTTCTTTTTTGTTTTTATTACGCTTTGCAAATTCTTTATTTAATAATTCTTTGTCGTTTATTATCTTGTCGATTTTATTTACTTGATTAATTGCTTTTTTCTTTTTACTTGAGATTTCTTCTAAATAGGTATCCTTTTGTTCTATCTGTTTTAATTCTAATTCTTTTTCCTTCCAATCCTTATTTAGTGCTTCTTTTCTTTTTGAATCTTTATTAAGATAAATCTTAAAAACAGTACGACTAAACTGTCTCATTAATTTTTCTACTAAATTAATATCAATCGCTTCTTTTAATTTTTCTCTTAACTTTTCTACATAATCTATATCTTCTTTATGATTTATCCAGTCATTCAAAATTTCACTATTTGTTAAAATTCTAATATTTTGATAAATCAAATTATAAGAAACTTGCTCTATTTCCTGATATGCTGTATACCAAGACCATCCATTAAAATCTCTCATACACTCAAAAGAATCTGCAATGTGCCCCTTATTTAAGAATTCTTGAATTGCCTTTTCTTCTGTTTTATATTTTTCTGGTACATAAATAACTCGTTCTGAAATAGCATAAATCGCTTTTAACAAATCTTTTTCGTTAGGAAAAACCTCAATATATCCTTCTTTCTTCTTTATTTTATAATGCACACTTTTTTTATCTGAATTTTCACCTTCTTTTAATAATGGTGTTAGAAGCTCAATCTTATTACAATGTTCTTTTACATCTTGAATAATTTCCTCCATCATTTCTTGTTTTGAAAGAACATCCATTTTCGTTTTTGCATAATCAGCATATCCATTTTCCATTTTATAAAACATACTAAGAAGAAGATTCTTCACATCACTTGAAAAATCTTTTTTTTCTAATATTGTTTCTAATTCATTATTATAGTCTTTCCATTTAAATTTTGCTAAGAATTCTTCTTTTGCCATTTTTCTCTCCTTCTTTAGTATTTTCTCTTTTTGCTTTGCAATCGCACACTTAAGGTAACTTAACCTTGTTGCTTCAGAAAAATCTATCGATTTTTCCTATGCAATAAAAAAATGAATGATAGGATTAATCTAGAGAATCGATTTGATTTCCCATTTTTAATTCTTCTAATCTTTCTTTTGTCATTAAAACTTCTCTTGGTTTACTTCCTTGGTATCCCGAAATAATTCCTCTTTCTTCCATTTGATCAATAATTCTTCCAGCTCTTGCATATCCTACTTTAAATCTTCTTTGAATAAAAGAAGTAGATGCTTGTCCTGTTTCTACTACCGTATCAATTGCTTCCATTAATAATGGATCCGTATCGTCATCGTCTTCCATTTGTTCTAACTCTTTATCTGTTGAATTTGCTTTTTCAATTGATTCAATAATATCTTCGTTATACGTTGCTTCTCCTCCATTGGATTTTAAATAATCTACTATTTTTTCTACCTCTTTATCAGAAACAAAAGCACCTTGTACTCTTGTTGGTTTTGATGCTCCAGATGGATAAAATAGCATATCCCCTTTACCTAATAGTTTTTCTGCACCTACCATATCTAATATAGTTCTTGAGTCTACTTGAGAAGATACCGCAAACGCAATTCTCGATGGAATATTTGCTTTAATAATTCCCGTAATAACATCTACAGATGGTCTTTGTGTTGCAATTACTAAATGCATTCCAGCGGCTCTCGCCATTTGTGCTAATCTACAAATTGCATCTTCTACATCTTTTGCAGCTACCATCATAAGATCTGCAAGTTCATCAATAATAATTACAATTTGAGGAAGTTTTCCTGTCCCGCCTTCTTTTTCTATGGCATCATTATAACCTTTTACATCTCTTACTCCCTTGCTTGCAAATAAACTGTAACGATTTACCATTTCTTGTACAGCCCATGCTAGTGCTCCTGCTGCTCTTTTTGGATCTGTTACTACTGGAATTAGTAAATGTGGAATTCCATTATATACAGATAATTCTACTACTTTTGGATCTACCATCAATAATTTTACTTCATTTGGCTTTGCTTTATAAATAATGCTAGTAATTAAAGTATTAATACAAACACTCTTTCCAGAACCTGTACTTCCTGCGATTAATACGTGTGGCATTTTTGCAATATCAGTTACTACTTCTTCTCCTGCAACATCTTTTCCTAAGGCAAATGCTAATTTCGATTTATGTTCAATAAATTTTTCGGTTTCAATAATATCTCTTAAATGCACAATTTCATTTTCTTTATTTGGAATTTCAATTCCTACTGCTTGTTTTCCTGGAATCGGTGCTTCTATACGAATACTTTCTGCTGCTAAGTTTAAAGCAATATCATCTGCTAAATTTGCAATTTTACTAACTCTTACTCCTTCTGCTGGTTTAATTTCGTATCGAGTAATTGCAGGCCCCACGGAAACATTCTCTACCTTTGCCGAAACGCCAAAACTATATAGCGTTTTTTGTAATTTGGTTGCAGTATCTGCTAATGCCTTCTTTCCTCCTTTTATAACTCTTCCTTCTCCTTCACTTAAGAACTCAATTGGAGGAAATTCATAATGCTCTTCCTCTGTTGTTAATGTGTGCTCTAACACCAATACCTCTTTTGTTTTTTCTTCTTTTTGTTCTTGTTCTTGTTTAAATAAATTTGCTTCTATCGTATTTGGATGTGCTACCTCTTGCTCTTTACTTTCTTTTGTTAATGGAACTAAATCATCTTTATCCTGTTTATATTTTTTTCTATTTGGTTCTCTTTCATTTAAATTAATTGTTATCTGATCTTCCATTGGAAGTTCTATTTCTTCTTTTTCTTGTTTTTGTATTTTTTCTTTTTGTTTCTTTTTACGTTTCTCTTTTTTGTTTTCTACTAAAATTTCATCCGATTCCTCTTCATCATCTTCTTCGTATCTTTCTTCTCTTCTTTCCTTCCAATTTTCTATCATCTCTCTTATCATTTCTACTGGTTTAATACCAAAGATAAAAATAAGATTAATCATTGCAATTCCCGCTGTTAAAATAACAGCTCCTGCCGTTCCTATTAGGTTGGTAAGCGGAACAGCAACAAGTGCTCCGATAATTCCCCCTCCAAGATTTACACTTCCTAGATTATATGCTTCTGCTAAAATTTGATCAATTTCTCCATTTAAATTAATTTTTCCTTTTGAAATTTGGTAAACCGATAATATACTTGCAACACATATTAAGAAAATAATATATTGCATCCCTTTTCCTACTTGCTTTGATTGCTCTTCTTTTGCTGTATAAATTGCAAGTACAAAGCATCCAATTGGCAGGATATATTTCATCCATCCCATAATTCCACCTAGAATTGGGCTTAAATGTTCTCCCACCCATCCAGCTTTTGTATAGATTAATACTGCTAAAAGAATACTAATTACAATCATTACAACAACCAGAATATTTTTGTCTACATTATTTTTTCTTTTTCTATGTTTTGATGTATTAGAAGTTTTTGCTCTTCTTGCTTTCACCATTGTTTTTTCCCCCATTTTTATCATTTAAAAAAGTCAGATGCCGTAAATCAATTTATCATTGATTCTATTTTTCTCCGACCCCTGACTTTTCTTACTTTCTATTTTAATTCTTTACGATTATTTTGAATAATTTTTAATGAATCCTCTAAAACAACTTCTATACTTTGTAAAATACTGTCAGCATAATCCTTTGTTCCTTTTGAAATTTCTCTTGACATTTCATTTGCTGTTTCAATAATTTGTGCTTTTTGTTCATATGCTTTTCTTGTAATTTCGTGCTCGTCTATCATAGAAATAATTCTATTTTCTGCTTCCTTTACAATATCGTCAGCTTCTTTTTGTGCTTCTACTAAAATTCTTTGTCTTTCTTCTTTTACCCATTTTGCCTGTTTTAGTTCATCCGGAAGTTTTAAACGGATTTCTTTTATGATCTCTAATATTTCTTCTTTATTTACCACACCTTTTTCTGTAAAAGGTATTTTTTTACTATTCTCTAATATATCTTCTAACGTTTCCAATAATGTAAAGATCTCCATTGTCTTACCCCTTTCGTATAAATAAGAGTTCTACTCTCCCATATTTTTTCTGTTTATAAATTTCGATTGGCATATTAAGCATATTTAATTCTTCTATTACTTGCTTTGCATTGTCTGTTTCTATAACAATACTTCCTTCTGACTTCAATAAATCTTTTTTTATGATTATTTCTACTGCCTCTTTTGCAAAACTAGAAGCATATGGCGGATCAATGTAAATAAAATCAAATTTCTCTATTTGTTTTTCTAAACAACTTTTAAAATTTTCTTGCAAAATAATAATTTTATCTTGCATTTTCGTTTTTTCTACATTTTTTCGTATAATATTAATTGCTTCTTTTGAAGTATCACATAAAAATGCTTTTTTCGCTCCTCGGCTAATGAATTCTATTCCAATTGCGCCACTACCAGAAAATAAATCTAATATGGTTGCATCTTTAATTTGCATATTAATCATATTGAATAGAGACTCTTTTACTCTATCTAATGTAGGGCGTGTCTGATTTCCTTCTAAGGTATATAATTTAGTTCCTCTTGCTGTTCCGCTAATCACTCTCATATACAGTACCTCTTTATTCTATCCCTATTTTATTCTATATTTTTAATATGTCAAGATTATTCATAGAAATGTAATATACATTTAACAGTTTTGTAAAAAAAAGAAAAGCAATTAAATATGTTGCCATCATTTAATTTGCTTTTACTATTTTTCTCTTATTTTTCTTTAGTCGTCTTTATTAATATCTTTTAATAATTCTAATTGTGAAATAAGAAGTGCTTCCATTTTTGCTTTATATATATCAAATTGTTTTTTTACATCTTCTAATTCTTTACGTTTAATTACAATCTCTTGTTCTAGATCATCTACTGTTTTTTGTGCATTTCCTTTTGCATCATTTACAATTTGTTCCGCTTGTTGTCTTGCTACTTTTTTCACTTCTTCTGCTGTAGATTGAGCCATAATTAATGTACTTTGTAAAGTAGATTCTATATTTTTATAATGTTCCATATCTTTTGTTAATTGCTCGATCTTTGCTCTAGACTCATTACTTTCTTTATATGCTTTTTCATAATCTGCAGTTAATTCATCTAAAAAATCATCTACTTCTTCTACACTATATCCATTCATCATTTGCTTTGAAAATTTTTTGTTTTCTATATCTAATGGGGTAAGCATCATTACTCCTCCTTTTATTATCCTTAAATAAAAGGACACTACGCACCGTGTCCTTTTATTCTAATTATTATTTTTTAACCATGAAACAGATAATCTATTTTTGATTTCTTCTCTAGCCATTTCATTTGTTATTTCATAATTATATGGTGCAATTAAAAATATTGAATTTGAAACTTTTTGTATATGACCATCTAATGCAAATACGCCTCCACTGATAAAATCAACAATACGTCTTGCAACATCTTTGTTTACATATTCTAAGTTAACAATAACAGATTTCTTTTCCTTCAAGAAATTACAAATTTCCTCTGATTGTTCAAAAGTTGTTGGTTGTGATATTACCATTTTTATTTGTTGGGTTTGTGGCATAGCAACCACTTTATTTTTCTTTCCTAAATTTCCAAATATTTTTTTATCTTCATTTTCTTCCGTTTCTTCATATTCTTCATAATTAGCTTCTTCTTCTAATTCTTCTTCATCTGCTGCTCTTTCTGGATCCATTCCAAATAAGTCCCAAACCTTGTTCATGATAGCTCCTGCCATTTAAAAAACCTCCTAATATTTTACTTCTCATTCGTAGTATTTGCATATAGTATCTATCTTTTTTTATTTCTTGTCAATACTTTTTCAAGTTGTAATCTTTTTTTAATTTCTTTGTAATATTATTGTAATATTATTCTATTTTTGTAGGATCTGGTTTTGTTAAGATTTCATCATAAAGAGTAATATTTTTATTCGATCTTATTTGACTAGAGCTAAATCCAAGCTCTTTTAATTCTTCCATATCATAATTTCCAATAATAGAATAAGTATCATTCTTTCGCTTTATTTTTACTAATATTTTATCTAAATACCCAGCTCTGTTACGTACTACATACGATAAGTTGTTTTCTTCAAGAATAGCTGTATTTGGTACTTTTAATCCTGTGTAACTCCAAAAAATAATATCAAAAGAAATCTTTCGGTAATGTATTAATTCCTTTACATCTTTTTCTACTTTTAGAATTAATAAAACCTTATCTTCTTGTTCTTGCATATAATATATTTCAGCCGGAATTTCGTCCGCATTTGATAAACGAATTGTTAGTTTATCCCCTTGTTCTGCTTCATGAGTTTTTTCCTTTTCGATTATTGTTGCAATATAACACACACTATTATCTACTACTTTTCCACATTCATCGTTACTTGCAATCATTTGCCCTGTTTTTAAATTCAGTCCATCAAAAAATTCTTGGTTGTAACTACTAAATTTATCTGGTGTCAATACTTCTTCTAGTCCATCCACTTTATAAGAAACAATTCCACTCATTGGGCTTTTTACATCTTCGCTTCCGGAATTCAACTGTGTTTCATAGCCACTTCTTTCTTCTATTAATTTTGTTAAATAGGAATTTGCTGGACTTGCTTTTCCTATAATATTTGTTTTTTTGTTCATTAAATCAGCAATCTCTTTTTTATACTCTTCTATCTTCTTTATATCGTTCGATTGATAAATTTGTTCTAGTTTGATATCAATTTCTTTTTCAATTGCTTTTATATCACTAGAAAATAGTGTCGTATTTTCCTTGCTTTTCGCCTCATCTATTTTTTGATCCAATTCTCTTATTTTTTCTACTAATTCATCTTCTCCTTCTGAATAATAACGAAAAATCGACTCATCTTTTGCGGCTTTTTCTCCTTCTGCTTTGATTGGTACAATACCATTTTTATAATTTTCACCTTTTACTACTTTTTCATTTCGAATCACATATCCTTCTGCAATTTCTTCTAATGACACAGTTCCATCTTCTACCATAAAAACATCCGTTGGATCTGATATTAATTTCCATCCAGAATAAACACTATAACTCACAATTGCAATGATCGCAATTGCAATGATTATAATGTGTTTCTTTTTAGCTATATTATGTAGTTTATTTTCCTTCTTTTGTTTTTCTTCTTTATTCACTCTAAACCCTCCAAAATAATATGAATATTATTTTGTATTTTTTCCTCTCCTTCTAGCCATTTGATAGAAGGAATTGCTCGAAACCATGTCATTTGTCTCTTAGCATATCTTCTACTTTCTCGTTTTATATTTTCTTCCATTTCTTCATACGATACTTCTTCTTTTAAGTATTGTACTACTTCTTTATACCCTAGTCCTTGCATTGCAGTAGGAAATTCTTTATATTTTTTCCATATCGTTTCCACTTCTTGAATTAGTCCTTGTTTTAACATCTGGTTCACTCTTTGATTGATTCTATCATATAACACTTCACGTTCCCAATGCAACCCAAAAACTCGATAATCATATTTTGGCTCTTCTTTTCTAGACTCAATTTCCAACTGTGTCTTTGTTTTCCCTGTTTGATGATATAATTCCAAAATACGTAAAATTCTTTTTTGATCTCTTTCACTTATCTTCCTAGTTGCTTCTTCATCAATTGCTTTTGCCTCTTGATATAATGTTTCTAATCCTTCTTCTTCTACTCGTTTTTCTAAAAACTTTCGATATTCCTCATCAATCTTTGTATCTTCATAGTGAATATTATAGATTAAGCTGTTTATATAAAGACCGGTTCCTCCTACTACAATAGGAACTTTTCCTTCTTCTAAAATAGTTCGAATTGCTTTTTCCGCATCCTCTTTAAATTGTGCTACACTATATCTTTCATTTGGATAAACTCTATCAATCAAATAGTGCTTTATTCCTTTCATTTCCTCTTTTGTTACTTTTGCAGTTCCTATATTCATCTCTTTATATATTTGCATCGAATCTGCAGAAATAATTTGGCCATTGATTTCCTTAGCAAGTGCAATTGATAGTCCTGTTTTTCCTGATGCAGTAGGACCTCCTATTACGATAACAATTGGTTTTTGTGATTTCATTTTTTGCTCCTTGTCTATTTTCTTGCGAATTTTCTCTCAATATCATATTTTGACATTTTGATAACAGTAGGTCTTCCATGAGGACATGTAAATGGATTTGGTAATACCAATAATTGATCCATTAAACTTTCTACTTCCTCTTTTGTAAGTGCCATATTTGCTTTCACTGCTGCTTTACATGCAACAGTTGCAATAAACTTTTCTTCTATTTCCTGTTTTGCAGTTCTAGCTACTGTATTAATTTCATCCAATGTTTCTAAGAATAATTCTTTGGTATCTAAATCTAAACAAATACTTGGTGTTCCAGAAATTTTAATCGTGTTTTCTCCAAATTCATCAATAATAAATCCTGCTTTTTCAAATAATTCCATATTATCTTTTGCTATTCCCATCTCTTTATTTGTTAATGTGATAATATCTGGTAAAAGCATCAATTGAGAATCTTTTTCTTTTTGATCATAAAAATTTTTCTTTACTTTTTCGTACATAATTCTTTCATGTGCTGCATGTTGATCCATAATGTACATCTCTTGATCCATCTCTAAAATAATATAAGTCGAAAAAACAATTCCTATAAATTTATATCTCTTTTTATATTTGTATTCTTCTTCTCCATCAAATACAGAAAGATTTTCTCCTTTTAATAATTCACTTCCATCATTTTCGCCTTTTACTTCTTCTTTTTTTTCTTTACTTGGTAATATTCCAAATATTTTTTGATACATCTCATCAAAATTTTTAGGAGTTTCTCCTTCTTTTTGTTTTTCTAATTCTTGTATCATATTATTAATATCTTTTGTTTTTTGCTCTAGCATTTTAGCATCCTGTTCTAATTTCTCGGAAATTTCTTTTTCCTGTTTTACATTTTCAGCCACTTCTTTTTCTACCACTAATTCTGTATTTTCAGTCAATTCTTTTTTTTCTAATGGCTTTAAATCTTCTTTTTTATTTTCCGCTCTTCCTTCTTCTTTTCTTTCTACTAGTCCATCTCTTATAGTAGATTTTAGTATATTACTGCTTACTGATACTTTCCCTAAATTAGATAAATTATTTTCTTGAATTTCATTTTCTATTTGTTCCCCATTCGATATTTTTTTCCCTAAACCTTCTTTTTCTAATTCCGTTCCTACCTTTTCTTCTCTTTGTCTTAATTCTAATTTTTTCTGTTCTAGATCTGCTTGCATTTTTCTTTGCAACTCTAATAATTCATCAATTGTAGATTTTGCTTCTTCTTTTTGTTTCGGTAATTCCATTGTATTTTCTTTTTGTGCTTGCTCTTCTCTTTCTCTTACAATATCCTCAATTAGGTTTTCTGGTGTCTTTACCGCAACATTTTTCTGGAATAAATCCGGTACATTTTTATTTTCTATTTTATTTGCTAAAAAAGAAATCTTAAAAGGGTTTTCCTCTACTTTTTCTGAATTTTTAATTAAATCATTTCTAAGTAATGTTTCGTTAACTGCATGATAAATTGCTTTAAATACTTTTGATTCATCTTCAAATCTCACCTCTAATTTTGCTGGATGCACATTTACATCCACTTTTTGAGGAGGTAACGTAATATTTAAAATAACAAAAGCATATTTTCCAATCGTTAGTAATCCTTTATAGCCTTTCTCTACTGCACTAGATAATGTTTTATCTTTAATAAAGCGATCATTTACAAAAAATAGTTGATTACCACGATTTGACCTTGCAATTTCTGGCTTTCCTATCACTCCGCTGATAATCATATCTTCATATGCATATTGTACAGAAAGTACATTTTCTGCAATATTTTTTCCATAAATGCAGTATACAACATCTTGAATATTTCCACTTCCAGATGTTTGAATCACAACTTTTCCTGTATTTACTAATTTAAATGAAATCTCTGGATGAATTAGAGCAAGTCTTGTCACTGCATCTTCAATATATCCCGATTCTGTAAAATCCTTTTTTAAAAATTTATATCTTACTGGTGTATTAAAAAATAAATTTGTTACTGTTATCGTTGTTCCAATTGGACATGCAATTTCTTCCTGTTCTAATACTTTTCCTGCTTCTACTACAATTTTATTTCCTGTTTGATATTCATTTGTTCTTGAGACCATTTCTACATTAGCTACTGCAGCCACACTTGCTAAAGCCTCTCCTCTAAACCCCATTGATTTTACTTGTTCTAAATCTTCTGCACTTCTTATTTTGCTAGTAGCATGTCTTTCAAAAGCAATTTCCATATCATCTGGCATAATGCCTTTTCCGTTATCAGAAATACGAATATAGGAAATTCCCCCATTTTTTATTTCTATATTTATTACTGTTGCACCTGCATCAATTGAATTTTCAACCATCTCCTTCACAACAGATGCTGGTCTTTCTACAACTTCACCTGCTGCTATCTGGTTAATTGTTAGTTCATCTAATAACACGATATTTCCCATGTTTTTTCCTCCGCCATTTTTACTAAACCTTGTGTGCAAATTATATCATTAAATTTCATTTTTTGCATTTCTTTTTTTGTTTTTTTTAAATTTTCAATTTCTTCTTTTCCCTCTGTCACCAAAATAATTCTTTTTGAATATGATATACCATACTAAGCAATAGAAAACTTAGGTTCTTTAGAATAGGAGGGAAAAATATGGGAAACTGTTGTAACGACGAAATTTTATGGTTTATTATTCTTTTCTTACTTCTTTTCTGTGGTTGCGGTAACAACAGAGGAAGATCAATCGGTTGTGGATGCAACCAACCATGCGATCCTTGCGGTTGCTAATTCATAATGAAACATATTAAAAGGAAGGAGGGACTAAGTGATGCAAGAAAATAGAGGTTGCGGATGTGGATGCGGTTTTGGATTTGGTGATGACTGCATTTGGATTATCATCGTATTAATTTTAATCTGCTGTTGTTGCGGTGGAAATGGAAGAGGCGGATGTGGATGCTGCTAATCCAAAAAAGATAGCTTTACCAAGCTATCTTTTTTTATTACGTATTGTGATTAATACATTCCGCCCATTCCGGCTCCCATGTCATCGTGTCCACCGCAATTGCATGCTTTTTCTTCTTTTTTCTCTGTTACAATACTTTCTGTTGTAAGTACCATTGATGCAATACTTGCTGCATTTTGAAGTGCTGATCTTGTTACTTTTGTAGGGTCTACTACTCCCGCTTTTTTCATATCTACATATTCTTCTGTTCTTGCATTAAATCCAATTCCTTTTTCGGCACATTTAACTTTATCTAAAATAACAGCTGGTTCTAGCCCTGCATTAATCGCAATTTGTTTCACTGGTTCTTCCAAGGCACGAAGTACAATCTTTGCTCCTAGTTTTTCATCTCCATGTAGAGTTTTGATTAATTCTTCTACTTTTTCCATGCTATCAATATAAGCTGTTCCTCCACCAGCAACAATACCTTCTTCTACTGCCGCTTTTGTTGCAGATAATGCATCTTCGATTCTTAGTTTTTTATCTTTCATTTCGATTTCTGTTGCAGCTCCAACTTGAATAACAGCAACTCCACCAGCGATTTTTGCTAATCTTTCTTGTAACTTTTCTTTATCAAATTCACTTGTTTCTTCTGCAAGTTGTGCTCTTATTTGTGCAACTCTTTCTGCTATCTTTGCTTTTTCTCCCATTCCGTCTACAATAATTGTATTTTCTTTTTGTACTTTTACTTGTTTTGCTCTTCCTAATTGTTCTATTGTTGTATCTTTTAATTCTAATCCTAAATCAGAAGTGATTACTTCTCCTCCTGTTAGAATTGCAATATCTTGTAACATTTCTTTTCTACGATCACCATATCCTGGAGCTTTTACCGCTACTACATTAATTACACCTCTTAATTTATTTAAAATTAGAGTAGATAATGCTTCACTTTCCATATCATCACAAATAATAACAAGTTTTCCAGATTGTTGCATTAAGCTTTCTAATAAAGGTAAGATTTCTTGGATATTACTAATTTTTTTATCTGTAATTAAAATATATGGATTATCGATAATTGCTTCCATTTTTTCTGTATCTGTTACCATGTATGGAGAAATATATCCTTTATCAAATTGCATTCCTTCTACTACGTCTACATATGTTTCCGATGTTTTTGATTCTTCAATTGTAATAACTCCATCTTTTGAAACTTTTTCCATTGCTTCTGCAATTAAATTTCCTACTTCTTCATTATCGGAAGAAACACTTGCAACTCTTGCAATATCTTCTTTTCCATTTACTGGTGAACTAATTTCTTTAATTCCTTTTACAGCTTCTCCTACCGCTTTATCAATTCCCCTTTTAATTGCCATTGGATCTCCACCTGCAGCAACGTTTTTTACACCTTCTTTTACCATTGCTTGTGCTAAAACAGTTGCTGTTGTCGTTCCGTCTCCTGCTACATCATTTGTTTTAATGGAAACTTCTTTTACTAATCTTGCCCCCATGTTTTCAAAAGGATCACTTAACTCAATTTCTTTTGCTATCGTTACCCCATCGTTTGTAATAAGAGGAGAACCATAACTTTTATCTAAAACAACATTTCTTCCTTTTGGTCCTAATGTTACTTTTACAGTATCTGCTAATTTATTTACACCTTCTAATAAACTTCTTCTGGCTTCTTCACCAAATTTAATTTCTTTTGCCATTTTTCATTACCAACCTTTCTTTTTTATCCTTTTAAGATTTTATTTTTTATTCTACAATTGCAAGAATGTCAGATTGTTTTACAATAATATAATCTTCTCCTTCATATTTTACTTCTGTTCCGGCATATTTACTAACAATGATTTTATCTCCTTTTTTTACATACATTTCTTCTACTTTTCCGTCTATTTTTTCACCTGGTCCAACTTCTAATACTTCTGCAATTTGAGGTTTTTCTTTTGCCCCACTTGCTAATATAATTCCACTTTTGGTAGTTTCTTCTTCCTGTACCATTTTGATTAATACTCTGTCTGCTAATGGTTTAATCATATTCATTACCTCCTAATTTATTTCATTTTACTTTTAGCACTCTTTTCTTTTGACTGCTAATAATTTATACCTTTTATTAGCAAATGTCAAGTGAGTTTGCTAATTTTCACATAAAATTCACATTTACTTTTAAACTCCTACTTATGTTTCTATTTTATGCTTGTCTTTTCTTTTTAGAACTAATTTTTCCTACACAAAATGTAACTTAACCTTGTTACTCCAGAAATTTCTGACGAAATTTCCTACGTAATAAGAAAAAAACCTAGAATTTCATTTTTCTGAAATTCTAAGTTTCCTTCTTCTAATTTTCTTTATTTAATTTTGCAGCTTCAATTAAACCAACAAATACTGGTGCCGGTCTATTTGGTCTTGATTTTAGTTCTGGATGAAATTGTCCTGCTACAAAGAATGGGTGATTATTTAATTCTACCATTTCTACTAATTTTCCATCTGGTGAAGTTCCTGAACAGATCAGACCTACTTTTTCTAATCTTTCTTTATATAAATTATTGTATTCATAACGATGTCTATGTCTTTCTGAAATTTTCTCTTGGCCATGATATAATTCTCTTGCTTTCGTTCCTTCTTTTAAAATACAAGGATATGCTCCTAACCTCATCGTTCCACCTTTATTATCGATTCCTTTTTGCTCATCCATAATATGAATTACTTGATCCGGTGTTTCTTCATCAAATTCTTCTGAATTTGCATTTTCTATTCCTAACATATGTCTTGCAACTTCTACCACTGCCATTTGCATTCCTAAGCAAATTCCTAAAAACGGAATTTTATTTTCTCTTACATATTCGATTGCAGTTATCATCCCTTCAATTCCTCGATTACCGAAACCTCCAGGCACTACAATTCCATCATATCCTTTTAATTTCTCTTCTACATTATCTTTACGAATTTCTTCTGAATCGACTAATTCCACCTTTACTTTTACTCCATTTGCATATCCTGCATGGGTTAAGCTCTCAATAACAGATAGGTATGAATCTTCTAATTTTACATATTTTCCAACAATAGCAATTCTAATGTTCTCTTCTTTTATTTGATAAATAGCATCAATCATTTTTTGCCATTCGCTATTATCTGGAAGATAATTATCTAATTTCAAACGATTACAAACTTCTCTTGCTAGCCCTTCTTTTTCTAACATCAAAGGAACTTCATATAAACATCCAGCTGTTTTATTTTGAATTACACTACTTTTTCTTACATTACAAAATAATGCTAATTTTTCTCTTACTGCATCTGGTATATCTTGTTCTGTTCTACATACTAATATATCTGGCTTAATTCCAAAAGATTGTAACTCTTTTACAGAATGTTGAGTTGGTTTTGATTTTATTTCATTTGATCCGTAAATATAAGGAAGTAATGTAACATGAATATATACAACATCTTCTGGATTTTTTTCTAATCCTACTTGTCTAATTGCTTCAATTAAAGATAATCCTTCAATATCTCCTACCGTTCCTCCTAGCTCCGTAATTACTATATCTGTATCTGTATTTTCAAAACTATATATATTTTCTTTTATTTGGTTTGTAATGTGTGGAATTACTTGTACTGTTTTTCCTAAGTAATCTCCTCTTCTTTCTTTATTAAGCACTTCTGAATAAATTTTTCCCATTGATACACTTGAGTTTTGTGTTAAATTTTCATCAATAAATCTTTCATAATGTCCTAAATCCAAATCGGTTTCTGCACCATCATCTGTTACAAAAACTTCTCCATGTTCATAGGGACTCATTGTTCCTGGGTCTACATTGATATAAGGGTCAAACTTCTGAATTGTAACTTTATATCCCCTATTTTTTAATAATCTTCCAAGAGATGCTGCTGTTATTCCTTTTCCTAATCCTGATACTACTCCTCCTGTTACAAAAATATATTTTGTATTCATATTTAAAACACCCTTCCTAAAAAACAAAATAGATTAAAAAAATTCCTCAAAATCGGTTTTTTTTTAATCTATTCTATCTTCATTTTTAACTTCTTTTTTATTGTAACATTTTTCTACATTTTCTGCAATACTTTTTTGTGATTCTTACTATTTCCCTAATAAGTAGCCTGTTAACAATACAGAATTTATTTCTTCATTTTCAATATTATAATTAATAGAAATATTTTTTATATAAAGATCTTCATTCTCACTAATAGAAATTATATCATGATTTTGGAAATAAGTATCTAATTCTTCTTCCCCTATTTCATTTTGCTTAATTAAATTTTTCAAATAATCTTCCACTTCTATTTTTTCAATATACATCCCATTTTCTTGTTGTAATTCATAGGTTTCCTTAAAAGAATTTTTATACACTCTAATTTCTCGCATCGTTTGATATCCATTAATTGAAATTATTTCCTTTTCATTTCTTTCATTAATTGATTTTGTTTCAAAACTACTATATCCATATGTTTTTCTATACTCTTTTATTTTGTTTTTTGTTTCTTCACTCCAATCTTTTGGCAAATATTTCTCTTCAATGTTTTGCCCTCTTAAATATTGATAAATATCAGCTACTCTTGCTTTTTCCTTTTCCGTTAGATCTTCGAAATTCTTTCCTGTTGGTAATAATGTTTCTAATACATACTTTTGACTAACACCTGGAAGATCAATTACATTTAATGGTGTCATTGTGATTAAAATAATTAAAACTGCTATTGGAATTAGCACTTGATTCAAATATTTTTTATTTTTAAACAAGCTAAAAAATAATGCAATTATTTGAACCAAAATTAAAATAATACTAAAATATCTTGTTGTTGTAAGCCCATATTCTGTAATTCGAATCCCTATTGCATATATTTCTAATAAAATTAATGGAATAAAAGCATATTCTAATATTTTGATTACTCGATTAAATTTACTTTCTTTTTCTAGATAAATAGGTATCATTTGATACACTGGATAAGCTACTATAAACAAACTAATTAAAATACGGTAAATTGTATTATTTGGAATTTCTCCAACGACAAAAATCTTAATCATATAAATATATACAATCACAGTTGCTATTATTACAAGAGGAAAAATAACATAATACAGTAATATCTTCATAAACTTATTTTTTTCCTCTTTTCCATATGAAATGGAATAAATAATACTTGGTACATAGAAAATACCTAAAATCAGAACTTGAATTTGTCCTAAAAGTTCAAAACCAGATTGTCTTATCAATAAACTAATACAAATTGCATATAAAATTGTACTTCCTATTACTAAAATAAGGTAAATAAAACTTACTTTTATTAAGTTAGAAATCGTACAAATTAAATATTCCCCTAAGTCTTTTTTGGTATT
>DVNH01000023.1 GCA_018714565.1 Candidatus Merdicola faecigallinarum
GAATACTATTCTGAAGAAAAGAGAACGGAAGAAAATGCAGGAATAGTATGGATTATGCTAAGTATAGCAGGAGCAGTAATTATCCTAATGATATTAGGAAAAAAGATGACTGCCAAAAAGAAAAAGGATCCCAATACAAGAGCGAAAAAATAGAAAAGTGTAGTAAGGATCAAAGTGTGTAAAAAGTGTGTAGAAAAATAAGGGACGTGCTTAAAAGAGAAGATTTAGGCACGTCCCTTAAAAAATTCATTAAAGTACTTGACAATAATAGGAAAATATTGTATTATATTTGAAGTCAAAGAAGAAGTATCCACTTCCACCTTATCTATTTACGTATGGAAAGGTAAAAAAATAGTTCATAAGAATTTATTTGGTGTGGATTAACTCTGTCTTGAAGTTAATTCATTTTTTTTTGAAAAAATGAATTAAAATAAAATAATGGAGGTGTTTTCTTATTAAACAAGAATTACTCATCAATGAAAAGATAAGAGCAAAAGAGGTAAATCTAATTGATGAAAATGGTGAAAAACTAGGAGTAATGACAACTGACAAAGCGTTAGACATTGCTTCAGAAAAAAACTTAGATTTAGTATTAGTTTCTCCAAATGCAAATCCACCAGTTTGTAAAATTATGAACTATGGAAAATACAAGTTTGAACAAGCAAAAAGAGAAAAAGAAGCAAAAAAGAAACAAAAAGTATATGAAGTAAAAGAACTAAGAGTTACCCCTAATATAGAAGAACATGATTTTAATTTTAAGTCTAAAAATGCAAGAAAATTCATTGAAGATGGATGTAAAGTTAAAATAACAGTTAGATTTAGAGGAAGAGAAGTAAATAATGTAAAACTTGGAGAAGCAGTATTAGAAAAATTTATTGAAAATTTACAGGATATTGCACTTCCAGAAAAAAAACCTTTACTAGAAGGCAGAAACATGTTTATTATACTAGCTAAAAAAGCTGAAAAATAGAAAGGAGCAACAACTATGCCAAAAATGAAAACAAACAAAGCTGCAAAGAAAAGATATTCTTATACAGCAAAAGGAAAAGTAAAAAGAACAAGTGCTAATTCAAGACATAGATTAGCAACAAAAACAAGTAGACAAAAGATGTCTAGAAGAGCAAATGCTTATGCGAATAAAACAAACGAAGCAGGAATTAAAAAATTATTACCATTTGGTAACTAGAAGTTGATAAATAAAGGAGGAAATAGATATGGCAAGAGTAAAGACTGCAAGAATTACTCGTAAAAAACATAAAAAAGTATTAAAACAAGCAAAAGGATATTTTGGTGCAAAAAGATATCGTTTCAGAATGGCAAAACAAGCAGTAATGAAATCTGGAATGTATGCTTATATTGCAAGAAAAGATAAAAAGAGTAATTTTAGAAAATTATGGATTGCAAGAATTAATGCAGCAGCTAGAATGAATGGATTAACTTATAGCAAAATGATCGCTGGATTAAAGAAAGCAAATGTTACAATTAATAGAAAAATGTTAGCAGAATTAGCTATTACAGATGCAGAAGCATTTGCAAAATTAGCAGAAATTGCTAAAAAAGCATAACTAAAAATAATAAATAGCACATGAAAATGTTGATATTAAAAAAAGAAAAAACTAATTTACCTGTTAAAGTAAATTAGTTTTTTTGATTTTTTATTACGTAGGAAATTTTGTCAAAAATTTCTGAAGTAACAAGGTTAAGTTTCTTTACTTCGTGCGATTGCGAAGCAATATGCACATGTGGCGAAGCCACTTTTCTTATTGCATAGGAAAAATCGACAGATTTTTCTGGAGCAACAAGGTTAAGTTACCTTAGTCTGTGCGATTACGAAGTAATCTGTACATGTGGCGAAGCCACTTTTCTTATTGTTTCTTCATTTTAGGCTTTGCAATGAGAGAAGCAATATATCCGAAGAAGATTGCTGCTGCGATACCTCCAGCAGCATTTTTTATACCTCCAGTAAAAGCACCAATAAGACCGGAATTTTTTACACCTTCAATTGCTCCTTTTGCAAGATTATTACCAAATCCGGTTAGAGGAACGGTAGCACCAGCACCAGCAAAATCTACAAGATATTGATAGACACCTAAGCCGCCTAAAATGGCACCTAATGTTACGAATAAAACTAATATACGAGCAGGAGTTAGTTTGGTTTTATCGATTAAAATTTGACCAACGACACAAATGGCTCCTCCTACAACGAAAGCTTTTAATAATGATATCCAATCCATTTTTTTTATCTTCGTATCAAATGTAAAAAGATACGAAATTCTCCTTTCTTATAAAAGATGAGGTGAAATAAAATGTTAAAGTTCTATACTAATTGCATGAGCAATACCGGGAATCGTTTCTCCTTGCTGAGAAGTAGTTGAATTTGTTAGAGCGCCAGTTGCAATTAATAAAATCTTTTTATATTTTTTTGTTTTTAGTTCATGAAATAGAAAACCAGAAAATACAGTTCCGCAACAAGCACATCCACTACCACCAGAGTGAGTATCTTGTTTTTCTTTATCAAAAATAAGGACACCACAGTCATTATAATTTGATTTTATATTATATCCTTGTTTTTGAGAAAGTTCGATTAAAATTTCTTTCCCAACATAACCTAAATCACCGGTTAAAATAACATCATAATAACTTGGGTTTCGGTTTGTATCTTTAAAATGAGTAATTAGTGTATCTAGAGCAGCGGGTGCCATAGCAGCTCCCATATTATTGGCATCTTTAATTCCCATATCAACAATACGACCTGGTGTAAAATGAGTAACAAAAGGACCTGTACCATCTTTAGAAAGAACTGCGCATCCTGCACCTGTTACGGTCCATTGAGAAGATTGAGGTCTTTGATTTCCTAATTCCAATGGAAAACGAAATTGCTTTTCTGCGCTACAAAAATGACTGGAAGCACAGCATAGTGCATTTTTACCAGCACCGCCATCTAGAAATACACTTGCAATACCAATTCCTTCTACGAAGGTTGAACAAGCACCAAAAACGCCAAAAAAAGGAATTGTAAGATCTCTGAGACCAAAACTAGAAGAAATACATTGGTTTAATAAATCTCCCGCAAAGCAAAAATCAATTTGATCTGTTGGGATTTTCGACTTTCCGATTGCTAGACTAGCTGTTTCTTTTATAATTTTACTTTCTGCTTTTTCCCAAGAACTTTCTCCCCAAAATTCATCTTCCAAACATTTATCAAAATAACTTGCGAGTGGTCCATCTGCTTCTTTAGGGCCAACAATAGAAGCTGTTTCTGTAATACTAGGTGGGGAAGTAAATTGAATTGTTTGTAAACCAAGTTTTTGCAAAATATATCATCTCCAATCATTAAAAATCATACTAAAGTAATTCCTTGTGTATTGAAAATTAAATAAATAATTCCAACTAAAATAGAAGCAGAAATACCAAATACCAAAACAGGACCTGCAACAGTAAACATTTTTCCTCCTACTCCCATAACATAACCTTCTGATTTATATTCCATTGCTGGTGCGACAATAGAATTAGCAAATCCGGTAATTGGGATTAGAGAACCTGCTCCAGCAAATTTTCCGATTCGATTAAAAATATTAAGACCAGTTAAAAAAGCGCTTATACCAATTAAGATAATAGAAACGATAGTACCAGACATAGCTTCATCAAATCCACGTGCTTTACATAAATTCATTATAATTTGACCAATCATACAGATAAGTCCACCAACCCAAAATGCGTTAAAACAGTTTTTTAGAATTGGAGAATTAGGAGATTTTTGATCAACATAATTTTGATAATCTTTTTGTGTATTTAAAGGATTCAAATAATCACCTCCTTATGAATTATCGATTACGATCAATTAAAAATGTTAAATCTAAATCAACAAAATATGCAGAAATTTTATTTCCATCAATATTAGCTCTTTGTTCTAAAATGGTAACAGAAGAAAGATAATCAATTGTTTTGCTTGCTTCTGCAATTGTTTGGACAACTGCATCTTTCCATGAGATGGTAGAAGTACCAGTAACTCTTAAGTGTTTTTCCACTGTCATGATCAAAAACCCCCTTGCTTTCATTTTGAATAAAATTGAAATTGTTTTCTAAACATAGCATTTCCGAATCTTTATTTTATATACAAAAATTACTAGATAAATTTATAAAACGGATGTATAATAGAAAAACAAAATGAAATGAAAGAGGAAAA
>DVNH01000024.1 GCA_018714565.1 Candidatus Merdicola faecigallinarum
CATAAAAACGGATATACTATTTTAGCAACTTCGTTGCAAACCAATAAAAGTATTTATGATGTGTCTTATCAAAAAAAGGCAATTATTATAGGTAATGAAGCGAAAGGCGTTTCAAAAGAGTTATTAGAAATGGCTGACGAAAAAATAAAAATTCCAATGATGGGGAAAACAGAAAGTTTAAATGCATCTGTTGCAACAGGAATTATTGTTTATGAATATGTAAGACAAAAATTAGGAAAAAGAAAATAAAAGAAAAAGAGCTAACACATAAAAATGTTAGCTTTATTTATTGCATAGGAAAATCATATGCATATGGTACATTTAAGATAAATTTTTGGGAGTCATATTTAAAGATTCCATAATAGCTGGATAAATATTTACAGCATTTGCTTTCCAGTTTTCAACAATTGCTTTCGCTTTTTCGTTAGAACCTGCAAAAGTTTTTAACTCAAATACTGTTTCGCTATTTTCTACAATTTTACATGTTACCATATAAGATTTTTCAGATTTAGGGATATATTCAGCAGAAATAGAAACTTCATTTTCAATTAAATCAAGTTCATTTTTAAAATTATTATCTACTTTCAATTTTACAATTCCAGGGATCATATCTGCTGTTAGCTTTAAAGCTTCGATTCCTTCTGGAGTAATAGAATATAAGGTATGTTCATCTTTTTCGTAAGAAAGAATATAACGAGTTTCTAATAAATCTAATAAAAATTGTTGAAAATAAAAATAGTTAATATCGGTAATCGATAAAATTAATTTTAAGAATTCATCGTTTGTAATTGGCTTATTTACTTTATATAAAATGTATAAAATTAAAGCTTTATATTCTGCTAAGGTATCTTTATCTGTTGTTAATTTCATGATAGAAGCACTCTCCTTAAATTTTTTATCTAACAGATTATATCATAATTTTACAAAAAATACTATGAAATAGAAATAAAAAATGTTATACTTTTATTACGTAGGAAATTTCGAATTTCTTATAAAGAGTAGAAGGGGGAAAAGTATGATTACTTTGTATGAATTATTAGAAGTAAGTGAAAATGCATCCAATGAAGTAATTGAAAAGGCATACAAAGTATTAGCCAAAAAGTATCATCCGGATTTACAACCGGTAGATAAGAGAAAAGAAGCAGAAGAAAAAATGAAACAGATTAATGAGGCATATGAAACCTTAATGGATTCTAATAAACGTTCGGAGTATGATCAAGGCTTAGAGAGGATCAGAAAAAGAGAAGAGTTAGAAAAACAAAAAGAGTATGCAAAAACGGTGGGAAATAATCAAGGATATCAACAAACTACAACAACACCGAATAGTAATAGAGTCAATAATCCTTATTATTATCATAATGTAAACAACTATGAATATGTTAATACAAGACAAGGAAGGCCAAGTTATCAAGTAAGTAAAGAGTATAAAAAAGAATATATGAAAATGAAGCTGAGAAATATAAGGGACATGCTAATTGCAATTGGAATCATTCTACTTATTTTTGTTTTATTATGGTTTATTCCTCCAACTCATAGATGGATGATAGATTTTTATGAAAATAATGTTTTAGTAAAATTAATTGTAGATTCGATAAAAAGCATGTGGAGTTGAATTCATATGCTTTTATTTTTAGATTTTAGAATGATAACAACAAAATGATATTTTAAAATCAAAAGAAAAGCTTGTATAGAAAATGAAATTATGTGTATAATTTTATTAGTGATAAAAGCGATAAAAAAAGAAAAGGAGTGGTTTTATGGATCGAAAGATTAAAGCAGTACAATATGGAACAGGAAAAATGGCAGTTTATACAATGCGCTATTTAGAAGAAAAAGGAGTGGAAATTGTAGGAGCAATTGATATTAATCCGGAAATCGTAGGAAAAGATATTGGAACCTTAAGAGGTGGAGCAGAAGTAGGAATTAAAGTAACAGCAGTAGAAGATGCAGAAGAAATGCTAAAACAAACAAAGCCAGATATTGCAATTATTGAGACTATGAGTTTATTTAAAGATATAGGAGATGCATTACATTTATGTGCAAAGTTAGGAATTAATGCAATTACAACTTGTGAAGAAGCTTTCTTCCCTTGGAATTCGAATCCAGAATTAACAAAAGAAATTGACGAATTGGCAAAAGCCAATAATTGTACTATTACAGGAAGCGGATATCAAGATATTTATTGGGGACAATTAATTTCTTCCATTGCTGGATCTACACAGAAAATTACAAAAATAAAAGGAAGCTCTAGTTATAATGTAGAGGATTATGGAATTGCTTTAGCAAGAGCTCATGGAGCTGGATTGGATTTAGAAACTTTTGATAAGGAAGTAGCATCGATTGATCGTATTTCCGATGAAGAAAGACAAGAAATTATTCATAAAGGAGAATATCTACCATCCTATATGTGGAATGTAAATGGATGGCTTTGTGAAAAACTAGGATTAACAGTAAAATCCCAAACACAAAAAACAGTACCACAAACATATTCAGAAGATATTTATTCTTCTACTTTACAAATGACAATAAAAGCAGGAGATGCAACTGGTATGAGTGCAGTAGTAACAACAGAAACAGAAGAAGGAATTACGATCGAATCACAATGTATAGGAAAAGTATATGGAAAAGAAGATTATGACAAAAATGAATGGACTGTAGAAGGAGAGCCAAATACAACATTAGTGATTTCAAGACCAAGTACCGTAGAACTTACTTGCGCAAGTGTAGTAAATCGAATTCCAGATGTAATTAATGCAGAAGCCGGATATGTAACCACAAATAAATTAGGAGATCTATCATATAAAATAAAACCATTAAATGAATATGTAAAATAGTTAGTAATGAGAAAATAGAAATGGAACAAATAAACGTACTAAGTTACTTTTATTTGTTCTTTTCTTTTTTTGACAATTGATGATGTGTTAAAGTATAAAAAATTGACATTTTATTGAATTCAGTATATAATATTAAGCTGTAAAAAATAAGAAAAAAGGAAAGGAAGTCTTTTTATGGTAGATAAGAGAAAAATTGTTTTAGTAGGAACTGGTTTTGTAGGAATGAGTATGGCATATTCTCTACTAAATCAAGGAGGAGTAAATGAACTTGTTTTAATTGATGTATTAAAAGAAAAAGCAATTGGAGAAGCAATGGATCTAGCGCATGGAATTCCTTGCGCTCCAAGTAATATAGAAATAAAAGCCGGGGATTATAGCGAATGTAAAGATGCAAATATCGTAGTAATTACAGCAGGACTTGCCCAAAAGCCAGGACAAACTAGATTAGAATTAGCATCAGCAAATGCAAAAATTATGAAAGAAATTACACAAGAAGTTGTAAAAAGTGGATTTAAAGGAATTTTCTTGGTTGCAAGCAATCCAGTAGATGTTATGACTTATGTAGTAAAAGAAGTTTCTGGATTTCCAGCATCTCAAGTAATTGGATCAGGAACTGTTTTAGATACAGCAAGACTTCGTTATTTAATTGGAGAATATTTAGAAGTATCTAGTAAAAATGTACATGCCTATATTATGGGAGAACATGGAGATTCTTCTTTTGTTCCATGGAATCATGCTTATGTAGGATGTAAAAAAATGATTGATATTATGGAAGATAATAATTACCCAATGAGTGATTTGGAAAAAATATATACCGATGTGCAACAAGCGGCTTACGAAATAATTAATCGTAAAAAAGCAACATACTATGGAATTGGTCTAGGACTTACTAAAATAATAAAAGCGATATTAAATGATCAAGATGAGATAATGACAGTATCTACCTATTTAAATGGAGAATATGGAGAAAAAGATATTTATATAGGAGTACCTACCATTATTAATGGAAAGGGAGCAAGAGAAATTTTACAATTAACATTAGAAGGAGAAGAAAAAGAAAAATTCGAACATAGTTGTCAAGTATTAAAAGAAATGAAAAAAGAAATTGATAAAGTAATAAAAGAGTAAAAATAAGATGAATTTTTAGAACTTTAAATGAGTACAATGTAAGAAAAGTGGCTTCGCCATATGTGCAGATTACTTCGTAATCGCACAGACGAAAGAAACTTAGGCCTTGTTGCTCCAGAAATTTCGATAGAAATTTCCTATACAATAAAAAGAATCCAAAATATGATAATTTTGGATTTTTTTTTGTTGATGAAAATTTTAAGAAATTCGAATAAAATCAGGTTGAAAGTATAAAAGTAGATGGAGAATATAAAAAAACAGGTTGATTTTTCTAGAAGAGAAATGTAATATAAAAATAGAATAAAAAAGGGGGAAATGATATGAAAAAAGTTTTAAAAGTAACAGGAATTGTGGTAGTGATTTTAATTGGTTTATTTTTAATTTTTATATTAATCAATGGAATTCGAAATTATAGTATTGTAAGTAATATTATGAAGGAAAATAAAAAATTTTCAGATTCCTTAGAGAATTATTATTTTGAGAGAAATCAAGAAATGAATATGGGAAAGATAAAATCAACAAAAACAGAAATCTATTGTTATGATGAAATTTATGTAAGGAAAAGTTTTATAAATGAAGATATAAGTTCAGAAGAATGGTATAATTCTAGAACAGGGGAATATATTGCAATGGACGAAGCTGGAAATTTGATGAATCAAGAAGTTGATGAGGAAATAAAAAATGATTATAGAGATATTTTATTAATGGGAGATTTAAAAGAGAATAAAATGACAAATGCAATATGGCAAGTAGTTCTTCATAATATCATTCGACCAATTACAACAGAAAATGAGTGTTATGTGATATCCTATAATGAAGGAACAGTATATGTGGATAAGGATACTAGTTTCATAAAACAGTATTTAGCAGGCGATGTAAATCTATATTATTTTATCGAAAAAGATTCTGTCGGAAGTGAAGATGTAGAAAAACCGATCACGGAAGAAGAGTAAAAAGTTATCTAGTAGACATAATTTTGAAATTATGATATAATAAGCCAACATCAAATTAGAAAAGGAGAAATCATTGTATGCCTTTAAACTATGATTTATCTAAATTTGAGCAAGAGAGAAAAGAAGAATATCCTTTAAAGGAAGGTAATTACCGGAGTTCTCAAATAGAAATCCCCAAAGGGGCAACATTGGTAATATTAATCGCACCTCAAGGATCAGGAAAAAGTACTTTAGCAAGAAAATGGAAAGAGAAAATTGATTGCAATTGTATTGTGGTAGATGAAATTTTTCGAAAAGAATGTGAAGACTTTTTGGAAGAAGGGTTAGAAGAAGAGTACGCTATTGATTTAGCAGAAGAGATCAGTACAATGGAGTGTATCAAAAGAGCAAAAGAAAGTTTGAAAAACGAAAAGATTACAATCATTGATGGACTTTTTCTTGATATACAAGGAAGGTTGAGTTTTCTAGACTGCCTAAAACAGAGTTATAGACAGGTAATTGGAATTACAATAATCAAAGAGAAAGACTGGATAAAACAAAAGCTTTTTTCAAGAGTAAAAGAACAAGGAGTTACGTATCAGGAAATAGATGAAGTAGTGGAAAGAGACTATAACAGTTTGATGTTTCAATATGAAAGTGACCTATTACAAATTGGCTTGAAAAGAAACTACCTTTTGATAGGAAGGGAAGATGAAACTGTTACCATAGAAGAAATTTGAGAGAAACACAAAAACGGCAAGTGGAATATTTCTACTTGCTGTTTTTGTC
Organism: Candidatus Merdicola faecigallinarum; assembly: GCA_018714565.1. Classification (GTDB taxonomy): domain Bacteria; phylum Bacillota; class Clostridia; order TANB77; family CAG-508; genus Merdicola; species Merdicola faecigallinarum. The sequence continues at coordinate 5,684 of DVNH01000024.1, forward strand.
TTTATAAAATATGAAATTTTATTTTGCAAGTTCATAGATTGCTTCTGCATAAATTTTAGAGCTAATAAAAAATATATCAAGATCAATAAATTCATCTACTTGATGGCACATATCTTTATGTCCTGGCATATTAGCACCAAAAGAAATACAATTTGGAAAAGCTCTTGCATAAGTTGCACCACCAATGGCAATTGGTGAAGCCTGCATTCCTGTTTTTTGATTAAAAATACGGCATAAAGTTGTTACCAAAGGATCCTCTTTGCTAATATATAAAGGCTCTTTTTTGCCATGAATTTCACATAAGATTGCTTTATCATAAGAAATAACTTTATTTTGAATTTGAGAGGAAAGTTCATCTAGAGATTTGGTAACAGGGACACGAAGATTCATTCCAATTTGAAATTGATTATCTTTTAAACTAAAATGTCCCACATTAAGTGTCAGATTTCCAGATTCATCTTCTGCATCGATTCCTAATAGTTCACCATTATATTCAAGGTGGATTGCTTGATCAAAGAAATCAAAAAGGGAAGACTTCATGTGATGAACTTTCCATAGAGCATTTAAGAAAACAATCATATGAGAAATTGCATTTTTGCCAAGATCTGGATGAGCTGCATGTGCTGAAATTCCGTGAGAAACAACTTCCACATGTCTATCATCGATAAGCTTAAATTCAATAGAAGCATGATTCTTTTCAATATATTCTTGTATAAAAGGTAAAATACTGGTTTGAATGATATTAGAAGTAGAAGTTAATATTACCTTACAATATTTTGGAACAACATTAATAGCATTATGATTAGTATCAATATCGGTAATGATAATAGGGGAAGAAGGGGAGTAATCCTGTTTTAAAAACATGGTTAGAATCCCTTTTTCCGCATAGATACATGGAAAATCAGCGTCTGGACTAAAACCAATTGTTGGAGCTTCTTCATGAAGTTTATAATAAGAAATGCATTTCCAAGATTTTTCTTCATTTAATCCTAAAATAAGACGGACACGTTTTTTTACTTTTACTATATCCATAACTGCTTTCATAGCATATAGACTACTAATAACAGGCCCCTTATCATCAATGGCACCACGCCCATATAATTTATTATTTTCAATTGTTGCTGAAAAAGGAGGATGAGTCCATAGATCATCTGCTGGAACAACATCAAGATGACCAAGAATTCCAACTAATTCTTCTCCTTCTCCAAATTCAATATATCCACAATAATGATCTAAATTTTTTGTACGAAATCCTAATTCTTTTCCGAGATTTAAAACATACTCTAGTACATCGTGACAAGCTTTTCCAAATGGCATCGTAGAATCATTTGTTTCTTCTGAAATACTTGGATAAGAAATCGTTTGTTTTAAGGAAGAAATCATTTCCTCTTTTTTACCATCAATCCATTCATCAAACATAGCATACCTCCTAAACTAATATATGAAAAAGTATATAATTTCATGAATAAAACGTCAAGAAAAGGAAAACAACTCTCAAATTGACATAAATCCAGAAAAAAGGTATAATAGAAATAGGTACTAAAAGTATTTTATTTTAAGGAGGACATACATTATGACAAATTACAACAAAGAAGAAGCTGAAATTTTAAGAAGGGAGTCCGAGCGGACAAGCAAATATCCGATAGACTATAGTATGTACGATACGAGTTTGGAAGGATATGTTGTTATCCCAGTGAAACACGAAGAAGCGATTCTTACAGAGCTTGGATATGTAAAAGTTTCCCAAAAGGAAATTGAAGCGACCAAAGGCTTGCAAAGATATCGTGATAAGCTTCTTTATAAGATTCCATGGAAAACCCTGGAAGAAATCCATGCTAACTAGTATAGTACCACCGGATGACGGACCGCGCTCTGCGGTCCTATTCCTTTTTAAAAGTTATTTTTTGCTTAAACTTTATTATAATGAAATTACTAGTATAAAATAATGGAGAAAATAGAAAAATATAACAAAACTGTTGACTTACGGCCAAAAGCGTTGTATAATAGTAGCGCATGTAGATTAGCGATGAAGTAGAATGTGGCTACATCTCTTACGCAAGTAAGAAATGGAGGGAACTTCTATGGAGTATGTCTTGGCTTAGACCGGGCGGTAAGTTTGATAGAAAAAAGCACTTATCCCAAGACCATCATGCGTAATTGGGATTTTATCATGTTAAAAAACAAAACACGAGGGTGCGTTTAAACTTTGCCTAGGTAACATTTAATTTTAAGGAGGGAAATATACTATGGCAACAACAAATCAAATGGTAGGAAGTGAGAAGATCAGAATAAGATTAAAAGCTTATGATCATGTTGTTTTAGATCAGTCTGCTGAGAAGATAGTAGATACTGCTAAAAAAACAGGAGCAAAAGTTTCAGGTCCTATTCCATTACCAACACAAAAAGAAGTTGTAACAATTTTACGTTCTCCACACAAAGATAAAGATTCAAGAGAACAATTTGAAATGAGAACACATAAAAGAGTGATCGACATTCTTTACCCAACACAAAAAACAGTTGACAATCTAATGAAATTAGAATTACCAGCTGGTGTTGAAATCGAAATTAAATTATAAGAAGAAAGTAACATAAATGTTACCATTATGAAAAAGAAACAATCAAAAACCAAGCTGATGAAAATCAGCCAATAGTTAGGAGGAAAGAAAGATGAATAAAGGAATTATCGGTAGAAAAATCGGTATGACACAAGTTTTTGATGAAACAGGAAAAGTAATTCCAGTAACTGTAATTGAAGCAGGTCCTTGTGTAGTAGCACAAGTAAAAACAGTTGAAACAGATGGATATAATGCAATCCAATTAGGATTTGGAGAAGTAAAAGCAAAAAAGGTAAATAAACCAAAAGCTGGACATTTTGCAAAAGCAAAATTAGAAGCAAAAAAACATTTAAGAGAATTTAGACTATGTGATGTATCTAACATTAAAGTAGGAGACGAAATGAAAGCAGATATCTTCGCAGTAGGAGAAAAAGTTGACATCCAAGGAACAACAAAAGGAAAAGGATTCCAAGGTGTTATTAAAAGACATGGTCAACATAGAGGACCTATGGGACATGGTTCAATGTACCATAGAAGACCAGGATCAATGGGACCAACATCTACACCAGGTAGAGTATTCAAAGGAAAGAAATTACCAGGACATATGGGTGTTCAAACTGTAACAATCCAAAATTTAGATGTTGTAAAAGTTGATATGGACAAAAATGCAATTTTAGTAAAAGGAAGCGTTCCAGGACCTAAAGGAGCAATTTTAAAAATAAAATCAAGTGTAAAAATGAGTAAATAGGAAGGAGGAAGAAAGGAATGCCTAAAGTAGACGTATATAATATAGAAGGTAAAAAAGTTAGCGATATTGAATTAAACGAATCAATCTTCGGAATTGAACCAAATGAAGCAATTGTACATAGTGTATTAGTTAACTATTTAGCAAATCAAAGACAAGGTACACAAAGTACAAAAACAAGATCAGAAGTATCTGGTGGTGGTAGAAAGCCATGGAGACAAAAAGGAACTGGTAGAGCAAGACAAGGAAGTATTCGTGCACCACAATGGGTAAAAGGTGGAATTGCTCTTGGACCAAAACCACGTACTTACAAATACAGAGTAAACAAGAAAGAAAGACAATTAGCAATCAAATCTGTATTAAGTTCAAAAGTATTAGAAAACAACTTAGTTGTTGTAGATAAAGTTGAAATGAAAGAAATGAAAACAAAAAATATGGTAAAAGCATTAGATTCTTTAAAAGTAACAGGAAAAACATTAATTCTTTTACCAGAAAAAAATGAAAACGTACAAAAATCTGCAAGAAACATTGAAGGAGTTAAAACAACATTAGTTAATACAATTAATGTTTATGATTTATTAAAATACAATAAATTAGTTGTAACTCTTGATACTGTTAAAAAATTAGAGGAGGTGTACGCATAATGAGACCAGAAGATATTATAATTGCACCAATTATTACAGAAAAAAGCAATGATGGTTTACAAGAAGGAAAGTATACCTTTAAAGTAAATAAAAAAGCAACAAAAGTTGAAATTGCAAACGCTGTTGAAAAACTTTTTGAAGTAAAAGTTTTAAAAGTAAATACAATGACAGTACAAGGAAAAACAAAAAGAGTAGGAAGATATGAAGGAAAAACTTCAAACTGGAAAAAAGCAATTGTTACAATTGATACAAATCCAGGAGAAAAAACATATCTTGCAAAAGGTGGAAAGACAACAAAAATTTCAAAGAAATATAAAGACTCTATTGATGCTTTTATGGGAGCGTAGTTTAAGAGAAAGAATATCTGGAAAGTGCCAGGAAAATAAAGAATATCTGTAATCGAAACAGGAAAAAGTTCGATAAATAAGAAAAGGAGAGAATCAAAAATGGGAATGAAACACTTTAAAGCCTATACACCATCTAGAAGAAATATGACAGTTTCTACTTTTGAAGAAATCACAAAGAAAACTCCTGAAAAATCTTTACTTGCAAAAAAGAAAGAAAAAGCAGGAAGAAATTCATATGGTAGAATTACTGTAAGACATCAAGGTGGAGGAAATAGACAAAAATATAGAATTATTGATTTTAAACGTAGAAAAGATGATATGAAAGCTCAAGTAATTGGAATTGAATATGATCCAAATCGTAGCAGTAATATTGCTTTAATTCAATATGAAGACGGAGAGAAAGCATATATCATTGCACCAGTAGGATTAAAAGATGGAGATACTGTCATTTCTGGACAAAAAGTAGATATTAAACCAGGAAATTGTATGCCAATTGAAGCAATTCCAGTAGGAACAATGATTCATAATATTGAATTAAATCCAGGACAAGGAGCAAAATTAGTAAGAAGTGCAGGTCAAGCAGCACAACTTATGGCAAAAGAAGGAAAATACTCACATGTAAGACTTCCTTCAGGAGAAATGAGATTAATTTTAACAAAATGTAGAGCAACAATCGGAACTGTTGGAAACACAGATCATGATACAATGAAAATTGGTAAAGCAGGAAGAAAAAGACATATGGGATGGAGACCAACGGTAAGAGGTTCTGTTATGAACCCAGTAGATCACCCACATGGTGGTGGTGAAGGTAGAGCTCCAGTTGGACACGCAGGTCCATTAACACCTTGGGGTAAACCAGCGTTAGGATACAAGACAAGAAACAAGAAAAAACAATCAAATAAATTTATTGTAAAGAGAAGAAAATAGTCTGAGAGGAGGAAATTAATAAATGTCAAGATCAAGTAAGAAAAAACCTTTCGTAGCAGAAAAACTTTTAAAGAGAATTGAAGCTATGAACGAAAGTGGAGAAAAAGAAGTTTTAAAGACATGGTCAAGAGCTTCTACTATATATCCTCAAATGGTTGGACACACAATCGCTGTTCATGATGGTAGAAAACATGTACCAGTTTATATTACAGAGGAAATGATAGGACATAAATTAGGTGAATTTGCTCCTACAAGAACTTTTAAAGGTCATGCAGGAGAAAAAACAACAAAAGTAGGATAGGAAATAAAAAGAAAAAGGAAGTAATTCCTTATGCATAAAAGGAGGGAAATAAATTGGAACAAACAATAAAAGAAGCAAGAGCAGAATTAAAATATGCTAGAATTTCAGCTAGAAAAGTAAAAATCGTTGCTGATCTAGTAAGAGGAAAAAAAGTAGATGAAGCTTTAGCTATCATTAAATTTACACCAAAAGCATCATCTGAAATCCTTGAAAAATTATTAAAATCAGCAATTGCAAATGCAGAGAATAATCATGATATGACTCATGGAAACTTATATATTGCTGAAATTTATGCAAATCAAGGTCCAACTTTAAAAAGAATTAGACCAGCTGCCAAAGGATCAGCTGTAAGAATAAGAAAGAGAACAAGTCATATTACAATCGTATTAAGAGAGTATGACAAATAAGAGGAAGGAGGAAAATTTAGCATGGGACAAAAAGTAAACCCACATGGTATAAGAGTAGGAGTAATCAACGACTGGAGTTCAAAATGGTATGCAGATTCTAACCATTACAGTGATTACTTAGTAGAAGACTACAAAATTCGTAAATTACTTAAAAAGAAATTATATACAAGCGGAATTTCTAAAATCGAAATTGAAAGAACTGCTAAATTTGTAAAGGTTAATGTTTATACAGCAAAACCAGGTTTAGTAATCGGAAAAGGTGGAAATTTTGCTGAAACAATCAAAGCAGATATCCAAAAAATGATCGGAAAAGAAATTAATTTAAATATTATTGAGGTTAAGAATGTAGATGTGGATGCACAATTAGTTGCAGAAAATATCGCAGGACAACTAGAAAGAAGAATTTCATTCAGAAGAGCCATGAAACAATGTATGCAAAAAACAATGAAAGCAGGTGCTTTAGGAATAAAAACTGCAGTATCAGGAAGATTAGGTGGTGCAGACATGGCAAGAACTGAATTCTACAAGGAAGGTACTATACCACTTCAAACATTAAGAGCTGATATTGATTATGGATTTGCAGAAGCAGATACAACATATGGAAAAATCGGTGTAAAAGTTTGGATTTATAAAGGAGAAATTCTTCCAACTAAGAAAAACGTGGAAGGAGGAGACAAATAATGCCATTAATGCCAAAAAGATCAAAATATAGAAAAATGCAAAAAGGTAGAAATAGAGGAAAAGCAACAAGAGGAAATAAAGTTACAGATGGAGAATACGGAATCCAAGCCCTAGAAGCTGGATTAATTACAGGAAATCAAATTGAGGCTGCTCGTATTGCAATGACACGTTATATCAAAAGAGGTGGAAAAGTTTGGATTAAAATATTCCCAGACAAACCAATTTCTAAAAAACCAGCTGAAACTCGTATGGGTAAAGGAAAAGGAGCTGTTGAATATTGGGTAGCACCTGTAAAACCAGGTAGAGTTATGTTCGAAATTGCAGGAGTAGCCGAAGATACAGCAAAAGAAGCTTTAAGACTTGCAATGAACAAATTATCTGTAAAATCAAAGATTGTTGCAAAAGAAACTGTAAAGGTGGGTGATAGCAATGAAGATTAATAAAATAAGAGAAATGTCTTCACCAGATCTAGAAAAAGAATTATCAGAATTAAAATCAGAATTATTCAAATTAAGATTCAGTTTAGCTACCAACGGATTAGATAATCCAATGAAGATTAAAGATGTTAAGAAAGATATTGCAAAAATAAATACTGTATTAACAGAGAGAAAAATAGCAGAAAGCAAAAATGCTTAATGTAAGAAAGGAGAAATTCTAATGGGAGAAAGAAATCTTCGTAAAGTTTTAACTGGAATTGTGAAATCAAATAAAATGGATAAAACAATAGTAGTGGCAGTTGAAACAAGTGAAAAACATAAAACATATGGAAAATTCGTTAAGAAGACTTATACATTAAAAGCTCATGACGAACAAAACGTATGCCAAATAGGAGATAAAGTAAAAGTAATGGAAACAAGACCTCTTTCTAAAGATAAAAGATGGAGATTAGTAGAAGTTATTGAAAAGGCTGTTATCAAATAAAAAAGAAAAAAGGAGGTTAACCTAAAATGGTACAACAACAAACAATATTAAAAGTAGCAGATAATACTGGTGCAAAAGAGATTATGTGTATCAGATGTCTAGGTGGATCATATAGAAAATATGCCAGAATTGGTGATATTATTATAGCTTCTGTTAAATCAGCAACACCAGGTGGCGTTGTAAAAAAAGGTGATGTTGTAAAGGCTGTTGTAGTTAGAACAAAAAAAGAAACTAGAAGAGCTGATGGATCATATATTCGTTTTGATGAAAACGCAGCAGTTATAATTAAAGATGATGGAAATCCAAGAGGAACACGTATCTTTGGACCTGTTGCTAGAGAATTAAGAGATAAAGATTACATGAAAATATTATCTTTAGCTCCAGAAGTTTTATAAGTTTTAGAAGAAATCAAAACATAAAATGGAAAAGAATAGGAGGGAAACTGATATCATGAAGATAAAAAAAGGTGATACAGTAGCAGTTTTATCTGGAAACGATAAAGGAAAAACTGGTGAAGTATTAGAAGTAATCCCAAAAACACAAAAAGTTATTGTTAAGGGTGTTAATATTAGAAAAAAACATGTAAAACCTAGAAGACAAGGAGAAGAAGGTGGAATTATTCCATCTGAATATCCAATTCACAGTTGTAAAGTAAATGTAGTTTGCCCAAAATGCGGAAAATCTACAAAAATAGGTTATAGAATGGAAAAAGATCAAAAAGTTCGTTTTTGTAAAAAATGTAATACAGTAATTAAATAGGCGAGAAAGGAGGAAATAGAAAACTTATGGAAAAATTAAGAGAACAATATGAAAAAGAAGTATTACCAGCATTAATGAAGAAATTTAATTATAAATCTGTAATGGAAGCTCCAAAGCTAGAAAAAATCGTAATTAATATCGGTTTAGGAGATGTAAAAGATAATCCAAAATCTTTAGAAAATGCGGTAAACGATTTACAAATTATTACAGGTCAAAGACCAATTGTTACGAAAGCAAGAAAGTCAATTGCTGCTTTCAAATTAAGAGAGGGAGTAAATGTTGGTTGTAAAGTAACATTAAGAAAAGGAAAAATGTATGATTTTGCATACAAACTATTCAATGTTGCAATGCCAAGAATTAGAGATTTCAGAGGAGTATCTGCTAATTCTTTCGATGGTAGAGGAAATTATTCAATGGGTGTAAAAGAACAACTAATATTCCCAGAAATAGAATATGATAAAGTAGACAAATTAAGAGGTATGGATATTATATTCGTAACAACTGCTAAATCAGATGAGGAAGCAAAAGAGTTACTAAAACTTCTAGGAATGCCATTTAAAAATTAATTTAAAGGAGGAAGAAATTAAATATGGCTAAAAAATCATTAAAGGTAAAACAACAAAGACCACAAAAGTATGCAACAAGAGAATATAATCGTTGTAAAATTTGTGGAAGACCACATGCCTATATAAGAAAATTTGGAATTTGTCGTGTTTGTTTCAGAAATCTAGCACATAAGGGAGAAATTCCAGGTGTAAAAAAAGCAAGTTGGTAATAAGATAAAAATCGAAAAAAGGAGGGAAATTTAAGTGAATATTACAGACCCAATCGCAGATATGTTAACAAGAATTAGAAATGCAAGTAGTGCAAAACATAAAACTGTTGATATTCCTGCTTCAAATATGAAACGTTCCATCGCTGAAATATTATTAAGAGAAGGATATATTAAAGCAGTTGAAGAAATAAAAAATGAAAATCAAGGTATGATTAGAATTACCTTAAAATATGACGAAAAAGGAGCAAAAGTAATCGCTGGTATTAAGAGAATTAGTAAACCAGGATTAAGAGTATATGCTTCATGCGAAGATTTACCAAAAGTATTAAACGGATTAGGTATTGCTTTAATTTCTACATCAAAAGGAATTAAAACAGATAAAGAAGCAAGAGAAGCAAAACTTGGAGGAGAAGTTTTAGCTTACGTATGGTAAAATACAAGTTAAAGGAGGGAAAATAAGACATGTCAAGAATAGGAAATGCACCTATTACAGTACCAGAAAATGTGGAAGTAACATTAAATGGACAAAAGTTAACTGTAAAAGGACCTAAAGGAACATTAGAAAGAGAAATTCATAAAAATATGACAGTTACAATTGATCAAAAAGTAATTACAGTGACAAGACCAGATGATGAACCATCAAATAGAAGTTTACATGGTTTAACAAGAACTTTAATAAAAAATATGATTGAGGGAGTTACAAACGAATTCTCAAAAGAATTACAAATTAATGGGGTAGGATATAGAGTTCAAAAACAAGGAAATAACTTAAACTTAACATTAGGTTATTCGCATCCTGTTATCTTTGAAGCTCCAGCAGGAATTACCTTTGATGTTCCAAACGCAAATACCATTATTGTAAAAGGAATTGATAAAGAATTAGTTGGTCAAACAGCAGCAGTTATTCGTACAAAGAGACCACCAGAAGTATATAGAGGAAAAGGAATTAAATATGCGGATGAAGTAATCAGACGTAAAGAAGGTAAAGCTGGTAAAAAATAATAACTAGTTTCCAAAAAAATTAGGAAAGGAGAGAGAAAAGTGATAACAAAACCTAATAGAAAATTAGAAAGAACAAGAAGACATATTCGTGTACGTACTAAGATTAGTGGAACACAAGAACGTCCAAGATTATGTGTATATAGAAGCAATACTAATTTATATGTACAAATTATAGATGATGTTGCTGGAAAAACATTAGCACAAGCATCTACTTTAGATAAAGAAGTAAAAACAAAGCATGCTAACAAAGAAGCAGCAAAAGAAGTTGGTAAATTAATTGCTAAAAGAGCTGCAGAGAAAAATATCACCACTGTTGTTTTTGATAGAGGTGGATATATTTACCATGGTGTTGTAAAAGAAATAGCAGACGCTGCAAGAGAAGGCGGATTAGTATTCTAAAAAAGAAAAGGAGGAAAGAAGACAAGATGCAAGAAGAAAACACAGTAGAATTAAAAGAAAAAGTTGTTGCCATTAACAGAGTTGCGAAAGTTGTTAAGGGTGGTAGAACTTTTAGATTTAGTGCTTTAGTTGTTGTTGGTGATGAAAATGGACACGTTGGTGTAGGAAACGGAAAAGCTGCAGAAGTTCCAGATGCAATCAAAAAAGCAATTGAAGAAGCAAAGAAGAACTTAGTAGAAGTACCAGTTGTAGGAACAACAATACCACACGAATATGTTGGTAAATTTGGAAGTGCTAATGTAATGTTAAAACCAGCACCAGAGGGATCTGGAGTTATTGCAGGAGGAAGTGTAAGACCTGTACTAGAACTTGCTGGATATAAAGACATTAAAACAAAAGTTATTGGTACAAACAATCCTAGAAATGTTGTATATGCAACAATTAATGGACTTCAAAATATGAAAACAGTAGAACAAATCGCGAAAAAAAGAGGAAAAAAAGTTAGCGATATTTTATAGAATAATTTAAAAACTTATGATAGTATGTAAGCAAAGAAACGAGGAGGTGCAAATACAAAATGCAATTAGGTGAATTAAAACCAGCAGTAAGAAAACAAACAAGAACTAGAGTAGGACGTGGAATTGGTTCTGGACTTGGAAAAACTTCTGGAAAAGGACATAAAGGACAAAAAGCAAGATCTGGTGGAGGAGTAAGAAGAGGTTTTGAAGGTGGTCAAACTCCACTATATAGAAGATTACCAAAAAGAGGATTTACCAATATTCATGCTAAAAATTACACAGAAGTAACTTTAACAATGTTAAATAAAAGTAAAGAAACAGTAGTTACAGCAGAAACTTTATTAGCAGAAGGAATTATTGGTAAAATTAATGACGGAATCGTTGTAATCGCAACAGGAAAATTAGATAAAAAATTAACAGTAAAAGCAATTCGTTTTACAAAAGCAGCTGCTGAAAAAATAGAAGCAGCAGGAGGAAAGATTGAGGTGATTTAGTTGTTCAAAACCATACAAAATGCATTAAAAACACCAGAAGTTAGAAAAAGATTATTATATACCTTACTATTAATTGTAATTTTTCGATTAGGCTGTTATATTACTGTGCCTGGAGTTGATGCAATAAAATTAAATGAGGCAATGGGAAATTCAAATGGAATTATGGATTTAGTTAATATTATATCCGGAGGAGCATTCTCTAGATTTTCTGTTTTCGCAATGAGCATTACGCCATATATTACAGCTTCAATCGTAATACAATTATTAACGCTAGCAATTCCAGCTTTAGGAAAGTTAGCAAAAGAAGGTGGAGAAGTTGGTAGACAAAAAATGAATCGCTATACCAAAATTCTTACCATTGTATTAGCATTAATAGAAGGAATTGGACTATATTTATCTTATAAAACACAAGGAATCTTTATTGATTCGGGATGGTTAAATGGAATTATCGTTGTCATAAGTTTAGTGGCTGGAACATCTATTCTTATGTGGCTAGGAGAGCAAATCACAGATAAAGGAATTGGAAACGGAATTTCTATGATTATCTTTGTTGGTATTGTATCAAGTTTACCAAATGCAATTATTTCAATATGGAATACTATAATGCAAAATGGTACATTTAATACCACAGGATTATTAATTGCATTAGGAATTATTATTGGTGCTCTTATTTTAGTTGCAGGTGTTGTTTTTGTACAACAGGCAGAAAGAAGAATACCAGTACAATATGCAAAAAAAGTAGTAGGAAGAAAAATGGTAGGGGCACAAAATACGCATATACCATTAAAGCTTGCTATGGCAGGAGTTATGCCAATTATTTTTGCTTCTTCATTTATGACTGTACCTGCTATTTTAATTGAAACTTTCATTCCAACAATCAACTCACAAACAGGATTTTGGAGAGTGATTTATGATTTTTCATTAGCAACTTCAAGTTCTAGTGTAGGAATTGGATATTCAATTGCAAATGCATTGGTTTATTTGTTGTTAATTGTAGGATTTACATTCTTTTATACATATGCAACGTTTAATCCAGCAGAAGTTTCAAGCAATATTAAACAAAATGGTGGATTTATTCCTGGAATTAGAGCTGGAAAACCAACAACAGAATATTTATCTTCTGTAATTGGAAAATTAACATTGTTCGGAGGAATCTTTTTAGCAATTATTGCAATCCTTCCAATGTTTATGAGATTTACAGGTTTAAATGTTGCCTTTGGTGGAACATCTATCCTAATCGTAGTAGGTGTTGCATTAGAAACCGTTCAACAACTAGAATCACAATTAGTAATGAGACATTATAAAGGATTCTTAGAATAGTTCCGATACAATATGGCAGGGTGCGACATAATTCGTCGTACCCTATCCCATGTGTGTCTATTTGTTTTTTAAATGTATATTTTTTTCAGAAAGCAAAATATATATTTAAAAGATTAATAGAGAAAGAATTAATCTTTTAGTACAAAAAAAGCAAGGAGTGAATCATATGATTATTATTATGTTAGGTGCACCAGGTAGTGGAAAAGGAACTGTTGCAAAATTATTATCAAAAACATTAAATTTAGTACATATATCTACAGGAGATATGTTCCGTGAAGAGGTACAAAACCATACAGAATTAGGAATGGAAGCTCAAAAATATATGGAAAAAGGAGAACTAGTTCCAGATGAAATTACAATTAAAATGATCCAAGGAAGAATTCAAAACAGTGAAGGTGTTGTTTTTGATGGATTTCCACGTAACAAAGCACAAGCACTTGCCTTAAATGAAATGTTAGAAGTACAAAACAAAAAAATTGATCTAGCATTACAATTAAATATTCCAGATGAAGATATTATTTATCGAACAGTAAAAAGAAGAACCTGCTCTAATAAAGAATGTGGAGCAATTTATAACTTAGAATATAGAAAACCAAAAGTAGATGGAATTTGCGATATATGTGGAAGTCCTTTAACAAAAAGAGCAGATGACAATGAAGAAACAATTAAGAATCGTTTAAATGTATATCATTCAAGGGCAGAAGAAATTCTTAAATTTTTCGAAGAAGAAAATTTACTATATACAGTAAATTTAAGAGCAAAAGACAATATTACAGAAGAAATGGTAAAAAATTGGTTAGAAGATTATAAAACAATAAAAAAATAGGCTTATAGATCAGGAAAAATAAGTACTTGATATGAACAAATTGAAAGACTAGAAGATAGAAAAGGAAGTTTTAGGGAAATGATTGATATTAAATCAAAAAGAGAAATTGAATTAATGGAAGAAGTTTGCCGTATAGCAGCCTTAACTCAAAAAGCAATCGAAGAAGCAATAAAACCAGGGATTACAACATTAGAATTAGATGAGATTGCAGAGAAAACGATGAGAAAGCATGGAGCAATTCCAGCAGAAAAAGGTTACCCTAGTGGGATAAAAGGAGTTCCTGATTTTCCTGCAAGTATCTGTAGCTCTGTAAACGATGTAGTTATTCATGGAATTCCATCAAGGAAAGAAGTATTAAAGGATGGAGATATTATATCCGTTGATTTAGTAGCATATAAAAATGGATTCCATGGAGATTGTTGCAGGACTTATATGGTAGGAAATGTGGATAAAGAAACAAAAAGATTAGTAGAAGTAACAAAGCAAGCTTTTTTTGAAGGAATTAAATATGCAAAAAAAGGAAATCGATTAGGAGATATTTGTCATAGCATTGGAGAATTTGTTCATCAAAATGGATTTTCTGTTGTACGAGAATTTCAAGGACATGGAATTGGAAGGCAAATGCATGAAGATCCAGGGATTCCAAATTACGGAAAAGCTGGAAAAGGAGTACGATTAGAACCTGGTATGACACTTGCAATCGAACCAATGGTAATTGCCGGAAAACCAGACATTTTAGAGTTAGATGATGGTTGGGGAATTATTACAGAAGACGGAACCAATGCAGCTCACTACGAAAATACGATATTAATTACAGAAAAAGAACCAAAAATATTGACATTACTGTAATTTTGTTATATACTATATAAGCTAATTGTAGATTTATGAAAAAATTTACAAAGAAAATTCAGGAGGGAATTCGATTGGCGAAAGAAGATGTAATTGAAGTAGAAGGTACTGTAGTAGAAACATTACCAAATACAAATTTTAAAGTAGAACTTGAAAATGGGCATCAAATATTAGCACATATTTCAGGTAAATTGAGAATGAATTATATAAAAATTTTACCAGGAGATAAAGTAAAAGTAGAACTTTCACCTTATGATTTAAATCGTGGAAGAATTACTTGGAGAGCAAAATAAGGAAAAATAGTTATGAAATATAAGGGGAAACTTTATGCTTCGTAATTTAAACATATAATGTACCATTCAGGAGGTGTAATAGAATGAAAGTAAGACCATCAGTAAAACCAATTTGCCCAAAATGCAAAGTAATAAAAAGAAAAGGGGTTATTAGAGTTATTTGTGAAAACCCTAAACACAAACAAAGACAAGGATAATAAATATCTAAGTTATTAACACAAATATTGGTAGCGGCTGAGAAAGTAAGATTTATTTTACTTTCTTTATCAAGTTTGTGTTTATATATATGTCTTTCAATATTTAATATGAAAAGACAACTATACATATCAATCAAAAAAGAACAAACAAATTAAATTCGGAGGTGCAAAATTTTATGGCTCGTATATCAGGAGTAGATTTACCTAGAGAAAAGAGAGTTGAAATAGGATTAACATACATTTATGGAATTGGACTTTCAACATCTCAAAAGCTTTTAAAACAAGCAGGTGTAGACTTAGATACTAGAGTAAAAGATTTAACAGAAGATCAAGTACAAGCAATCAGAAAAGCAATTGAAGAAAATCATTTATTATTAGAAGGTGATTTAAGAAGAGAAGTTGCTTTAAATATCAAAAGACTAACAGAAATTGGTTGCTATCGTGGATTAAGACATAGAAGAGGATTACCTGTAAGAGGTCAAAGAACAAAAACAAATGCTCGTACAAGAAAAGGTCCTAGAAAATTAGTAAGCAAAAGCAAAAAATAAAATGAAAGTTTCATAATAGATGGGGAATTACCCAAAATAGAAAAGGGAGGTAAGCTTGTAAGATGGCTAAAAACGTAGCAAAGAAAACAACAACTAGAAGAAGAGATAGAAAAAACATTGATAAAGGTGCAGCACATATTCATTCTAGTTTCAATAATACAATCGTTACAATTACAGACGTAAAAGGTAATGTTATTTCTTGGGCAAGTGCTGGAGAACTTGGATTTAAAGGTTCAAGAAAAAGCACACCATTTGCTGCTGGAGAAGCTGCAACAGCTGCTGCAAAAGTTGCTATGGAACATGGTTTAAAATCAGTAGAAGTATATGTAAAAGGACCAGGTTCAGGACGTGAAGCAGCAATTCGTTCACTTCAAACAACAGGATTAGAAATCAGCAGTATTAAAGACGTAACTCCAATACCACATAATGGTTGTAGACCACCAAAAAGAAGAAGAGTATAAAATATGGAGAATAGATAAAAATAGTTATCATGTGAGAAAAAAAGAAAGAGGTGTAAAAGTCAGATGGCAAGATATAAAGATGAACAATGCCGTATATGCCGTAGAGAAGGTCAAAAATTATTCTTAAAAGGCGCAAGATGTTATTCTGATAAATGTAGTGTTGCTAGAAGAAATTATGGACCAGGACAACATGGACAAAAAAGAAATAAACTTTCTGAATACGGTACACAATTAAGAGAAAAACAAAAAACAAAATCATACTACGGAGTAGGAGAAAAACAATTTAGAAAATATTTTGAAATGGCTTCTAATAAAAAAGGAATTACAGGTGAGAACTTACTTCAAATATTAGAAAGTAGATTAGATAATGTTGTATATCGTTTAGGATTTGGATCTTCAAGAGCACAAGCAAGACAATTAGTAAATCATGCTCAATTTGAAGTAAACGGACATAGAGTAGATATTGCATCTTATTTAGTAAAACCAGGAGATGTAATTTCTGTAAGAGAAAATAAAAAAGATAATGCTACCATTAAAGCAAATATTGAAGAAAATGCAGCAAGACCAGTACCAGAATGGTTAGAAAGAAATTTCGAAACACTAAGTGGTAAAGTAGTAAGATTAGCATCAAGAGAAGATATCGATTTACCAGTAGAAGAGCATTTAATAGTAGAGCTTTACTCAAAATAGTAGACTTTTTTAGAGTATTAAATATTTATAGGTTGCTATTGGATGCAACTCTATTAGGAGGTAAAATATGATAGAATTCGAGAAACCAAATATTGAATGCTTAGAAATAGACGAAGCAAAAAACTATGCCAAATTTGTATGTGAACCATTAGAAAGAGGCTATGGAGTTACAATTGGAAATTCTTTAAGAAGAATTCTTTTGTCATCATTACCAGGAGCTGCTATTACAAGCATTAAAATAGATGGTGTTTTACACGAATTTTCTACAATTCCAAATGTTGTAGAAGACGTTCCAGAATTGATCGTTAACTTAAAAGGTGTTCGATTAAAATTAGAAGAAAATGAAGAAAAAATCATTCGAATTGACGCAAAAGAAGGAGAAGTTACAGCAGGAGATATTATTACAGATGGAACAGTAGAAGTATTAAATAAAGATTTACATATTGCTACTGTATCAGAAGGTGGTCAATTAAGAATCGAAATGACAGTAAATAGAGGAAGAGGTTATAATATTGCTGAAAAGAATAAAAAACCAAATCAAGATATTTCTGTTCTTCCAATTGATTCTATCTATACACCAGTTAAAAAAGTTAACTATACAGTAGAAAATACTAGAGTTGGACAAATGGTAGATTATGATAAATTAATTATAGAAGTATGGACTGACGGAAGCTTAAAACCATATGAAGCTTTAAGCTTAGCTGCAAAAGTTATGACAGGACATCTAGAACTATTTATTGATTTATCAGAAACTACAAAAAATACACAAGTTATGGTAGAGAAAGAAGAATCGAAAAAAGAGAAAGTCTTAGAAATGTCAATAGAAGATCTAGAATTATCTGTTCGTTCATTCAATTGCTTAAAGAGAGCTTCTATTGCAACTGTGGAAGATTTAGTAAATAAATCAGAATCAGAAATGATGAAAGTAAGAAATTTAGGAAAGAAATCATTAGATGAAGTAACAGCAAAATTACATTCATTGGGATTAGATTTTGCTCCAGAAGAAGATTAATTTGAAAAGAAAGGTGTGAATCAAGTGGCAAGAAATAGAAAATTAGGAAAAACAACTGCACAAAGAAATGCAATGCTAAGAACACAAGTAACTGATTTACTATTACATGGTAGAATCACCACAACACTAGCTAGAGCAAAAGAAGTAAAATCAATAGCAGATCATATTATTTCTTTAGCAATAAGAGAAAAAGATAACTTTGAAACAGTTGATGTAAAAGTTGTTAGAGCTAAGGTTGATAATAAAGGAAATAAAGTTACAGAATTAGTAAAAAGCAAAAATGGTAAAGAATACTTAAAAGTTGTAAAAGAAGAAGTAACAGAAAAAAGACAAAAAGATATGCCATCAAGATTAAGTGCTAGAAGATCTATTATGAGAAAGATCAATAAAGTAAAAGTAGATGGTAAAAATGTTGACATTCCAGCAAAATTATTTGGAGAAATCGCAGAAAAATATGTAAAAGCTGGTAATGTTGGCGGATATACAAGAATTGTAAAAGCAGGACAAAGAAGAGGAGACGCTGCTGAAATGGCAATTCTAGAATTAATTTAGTATAATAAAAGAGGTATCGTTTAGGCGATACTTTTTTTATGCCATAGAAAATCGTCAGATTTTTTCGGAGGCAACAAGGTTAAATTATTTGTGCAATTGCGAAGAAATCTATGCATTTCTTTATTTTTTGTATAGTGTAGAAGAATTTGTCTATAATCTTAATAGGTGGTTTCGATTATGGATTTGGTAATAGAAATTTTAAAATTTATTCTATATTCAGCAATTATTATAGGAGTTTCAAAATATATTTTAGTAACGCTTCTTCGAAATTTAGCAGAAAGTTTAAGTTTGAGACCTAAAATTGTAGGCAATATTGCAGGATTTGCAACTTCTGTTCCAGAATTACTTACAATATCATTGGCAAGTATTAGTGGCCTTTTTTCTGCTAGTATTTTTAATGTAATAAGCTCTAATTTTATCAATTTTGTTCAGTATTTATTGGCTATTTTTATTCATAAAAATGAAAAAGAATTAAAAAGAAAAGCATTACGAGTAGATATGCTTTTTGTGATTTTGACGATTTTGTTACCAATTATTTTAGTATATTTTAAAATAGAAAATAATATAATGCTAGTTCCTATTTTTTTATTTTTATTCTATCTGTTTTATAAAATAAATGCTTATATGCACCATATACACTTAAATGATTTGGAAAAAGAAATAGAAAAGGAAGTATACGAAGAAGAAAAGTGGAAAAGGGGAAAGAAAGAATTAATTATAAAATACGCGATTTATCTAGTTTTAGTAGGAATTCTATTATTTTTTATAGGGGATTTATTAAGTGACACATTGAAGGATTTATGTAATTTATTTGGTGTACCAGAATTTTTAATTGGAATTGTTTTGGGAATTGCAACAAGTATTCCAGAATTAATTACGTTTTTAGAATCACAAAAATATCATAAAGAAAAGGAAAAGGTTCATGGTGTAGTAGAGGCCACGAACAATTTATTAACTTCCAATATGCTAAATTTATTTATCATACAAAGTATAGGGATTTTATTATATATGATTGTAAACTAAAAAATTTACAAATTTTGTGAAGAATGGTAAAAAATATGAATATATTGGACAATCATTGAATATACTAAATATAAGAAAAGAGTATATTGGAGTGATAGTATGATATATGAAGAGTATATTAAGGTAAATGAAATTGCAGAAAAAGATGAGGACGAAAAAAATACAGAACTAATGCAAAGCTTAATTAGAACAAAACGAGATTTAGAACTTGCTAATCGAAACTTTGAATATGCAGAAGCAGAATTAATTGATTACTATACTTATCAAATAAAGGCCAATCAATCCAAATTAGACTATTTATTGAAAAAAATCAAGAAAAGAGGATTAATGCTAGATATTGTTTGTGAAACGGATTTAAGATTGGAAATGAGAAATGAAGTAAGCTAAATAAAAGTGAAAGAAAACAGGCATATTTGTCCATTTCCCCTCATAATTATTAGTAAATGGGGGAGGGATTAAAATTGGATACAAATACGATTATTGCATATTTAGCATGTATCTTTTTCTTATTTCTATTTGGAAAACTTTTTATCTTACCAATAAAAAGTATATTAAAATTAATCGGAAATTCAATTTTAGGAGCAATTATGCTCTATATTGTTAATTTAGTGGGGAATATTTTTGGATTTCATATAGGAATTAATGTCATTACAGCCATTTTTACAGGAATTTTAGGTTTACCTCGGAGTAATTTTATTAGTAATATTAAAATTATGGATGGGATAAAAAAATTAGTAGCTTTTAAGCTACTAATTTTTTTATCTTTATAAATAATAAAACTTTTAAAGATTATTCAACTGTAACTGACTTTGCTAAATTTCTTGGCTTATCTACATCTAATCCCTTCTCTTTTGAAATGTAATAAGAGAATAATTGTAAAGGGATAATAGAAAGGATTGGTGATAATAAGGTACTTGTTTCTGGAATATGAATTACTTGATCAAAACGCTTATCCTCAATTGGCTGGTTTGTAACAATTAATGTTTTTGCACCACGAGTAATTACCTCTTGAACGTTACTAATTGTTTTTTCAACTAGATCTGGATTTGTCATAATACTAATAACAGTAACACCATTTTCGATTAAAGCGATTGGACCATGTTTTAATTCTCCAGCAGCATATGCATCAGAGTGAATGTAAGAAATTTCTTTTAATTTTAAAGATGCTTCTAATGCAACTGCATAGTCAATACCTCTTCCCAAGAAAAACATATCAGATTCTTTATAAACCATATCAGCAAAACTTTTAATCGATGCAACATCTTTTAAAGCAAGCTCTACTTTTTTAGGTAAATTTAATAATTCTTGTTTAAGTTCTGTTAAAATATTTTCTTCACTTGTTTCCAATAATTCTGCAAAGTAAATAGCAAGAATATTAAGTAAAGTTAATTGTGATGTATATGCTTTTGTAGATGCAACTGCAATCTCTGGTCCTGCATGAGTATAAATGCAGTAATCTGCTTCTCTTGTAATAGAACTTCCAATTACATTAGAGATAGCAATTGTTCTTGCTCCTTTTGACTTGGCAAGTTTTAAAGCAGCAATGGTATCTGCGGTTTCTCCAGATTGACTAATAAAAATACATAGAGTTTTTTCAGAAACTAAAGGATTTTTATAACGAAACTCAGATGCAACTTCTACTTCTACTGGAATGTTACACAATTGTTCAAAAGTATTGCGGGTTCCAAGTCCAGCATGCATTGCGGTTCCACATGCAATAATATATATTTTTTGAATTGTTTTTAGATATTCTTTTGAAAGTGAAAAATCATCAAAAACAATTTTCTTTTCATTTAATTTAGCTCCAATTGTTTCGCGAATGGCAACGGGTTGTTCATAAATTTCTTTTAACATGAAATCATCATATCCATCTTTTTCAGCAGATGCTGCATTCCATTCGATACTTTTTACTTCCTTTACAATTAGTTTTAAATCATTATTATAGAATTGAATTTTATCTTTTGAAAGATAAGCAAATTCTCTATCATTTAATAAATAAAAATCTTTGGTAAAGGATAAAATAGCTGGAATATCAGAAGAAATATAATTTTCTCCCATTCCTTTTCCAATCACTAAAGGACTATCTTGTCTAACAACTACCATATGTTCTGGATCATCTTTGCATAGTACTTCAATTGCAAAGCTTCCTTTTAAATCATCACAAGCTTTTTTGACAGCAGCTAAAAATTTGTTATCAGAAGCTTCTAAATCTTTTTCATAATAATAATGAATTAAATTAGGGATTGTTTCTGTATCAGTATCAGAATAAAAAGAATATCCTTTACTTTCTAGAAAACTTCTAAGTTCATGATAATTTTCGATAATTCCATTATGCACAACAGCAAAAGAATTTGAATTATCCATATGAGGATGAGAGTTTTCTTTGGATGGTTTTCCATGGGTAGCCCATCTTGTATGAGCAATACCAACAGTACCAGTTAAATTATTAATTCCATCCAATTCATATAAATTGGCAACTCTTCCTTTATCCTTCATGATGGTAATACCATTTTGTTCTATGGTAGCGATTCCAGCAGAATCATAACCACGATATTCTAGTCTTAAAAGACCATTAATTAAAATAGGACTTGCTTTTTGCTTTCCTATATATCCAACAATGCCACACATTTTAAGTTCCTCCTAGTATAAATAGTAATCGAAACTAAAAAGTGTACATAAATTAAATGTTACCCTATTAGTTTTGTTATAGTATTGCTACTATTTTTTATCTAATATTTATGGCAGTAACATATGCCACAGAGCTATCCGCCGAAAATTTCGATAAAGCTCTGACCTCGTCAACAATATACTATTGTCCTGGCGCTTTTTTTTGTCATTTATAATATAATGCTAGCCTCCTTTCAAATTAAAATCTAATTTATGTAAGACTTTTTAGTTATACCTTATTATATTACAATAAAAATGCAAAAGAAGCAAGTCCTTCTAAAAAACAATGCATCTACTTTTCTTGAAACGGGTATTTTATAAAAAAACAACGAGTAAAGAAATATTGGAAAAACTAATTTTCTTATGATATAATAGGAGAAATTTATAAATAAAAGGAGAAGAAAATGGAGATATCTGGAGTATTAATTACAGAGGAAAAATTACAAAATCGAATTAAAGAGTTATCGAAACAAATCGAAGAAGATTATAAAGGAGAAGAAATTTTAGCACTTAGTGTATTAAAAGGAGCGACTTTTTTTACGATTGATCTTACCAAACATATAAAGAATCCAGTAAGTTTTGAATTTATAGAACTTTCAAGTTATGGAAGTGGAACAGAAAGTACAGGAAAAATTATTTTAAATAAAGATATTACAGGAAAAATTGAGAATAAAAATATTTTAATTATAGAAGATATTATCGATACCGGAATTACGATGCAATATTTGATGGAACATATCAAAGAGAAGAACCCTAATAGTATTCAAGTAGCTTCTTTATTAAGTAAACCATCAAGAAGAAAAGTAGAAGTTCCAATTAAATATTGTGGTTTTGAAATTCCAAATAAATTTGTTGTTGGCTATGGAATGGATTATGACGAAAAATACAGAAACTTGCCATACATTGGCTATATTGAATAGAGGAGAAAAGGAAAAAAGCGAATGTTTCAAATAGAAGAGGAATTAAAAAAACTTCCTGGAAAACCAGGAGTATATATTATGAGAAATAAGGAAAACGAAATTATTTATGTGGGAAAAGCAGTTTCATTAAAAAATCGTGTACGTTCTTATTTCCGAAAAACGAATAAAACAGATCGAATCAAAAAGATGGTTTCTCTAATCGATCATTTTGAATATATTGTAGTGGATAATGAAGCAGAAGCACTTATATTAGAGTGTAATTTAATAAAAGAGAATAGACCCAAATTTAATGTTTTATTAAAAGATGATAAAACATATCCTTATATAAAAATTGATATGAGAACGGACTATCCAAACCTTTATATTACAAGAAGAATAGTAAAAGATGGAAGTAAATATTTTGGACCATATGCAAATCCTCGGAAGTGCAAAGGAAATGTTAGATTTTATTAAACAGAGATTTAAAATAAGACAATGTAGAAACTATCTGGGAAGAACAAGACCTTGTTTAAATTATCATATCAAAAGATGTGATGCTCCTTGTATGGGTTATATCTCGAAAGAAGAATATGCGAAGCAAATAGAAGAAATTATCCATTTGTTAGAAGGAAAAACAGGTGATTTAATTCGAGATTTAGATGGGCAAATAAAAGAAGCGGCAAGTAAGTTGGAATTTGAAAAGGCTGCTTATTTAAGAGACAAAAAAATTGCGATAGAAAGAATTTCTGAAAAGCAAAAAGTATCGAATTTATCAGAGAATAATATTGATGTTATTGGACTTGCAAGAAATGAATATGAAGCTTGTATTGAAATTTTCTTTGTGAGAGGAAGTAAAATGATAAGAAGAGAGCATTACTTTTTTGAAAACTTAGAAGAAATGTCAGAGCAAGAATTAATTTCTGGATTCATAAAACAATATTATATGAATCATCCAGATTTACCAAATAAAATTATGATAAAAGAAGAAATCGAAGACAAAGATGTAATCGAAGAATGGCTTTCTTCTCAAGCGGGAAGAAAAGTAATCATAAAAGTACCTCAAAAGGGAGAAAAATTAAGATTTGTGGAAATGGCTCAAATGAATAGTTCAGTAACTTTAGAAAATAAATATAAAGATAAAAATAAAGTAGTAATGGAATTAAAAGAAGTATTAAAATTAGAAAATTTACCAAGGAAAATAGAGTGTTATGACATATCCAATTTATCTGGTACTAATATGGTAGCAGGAATGTGTGTAATGCAAGATGGTATAATCAAAAAAAATTTATCAAGAAGGTTTAAAATAAAAACAGTTCTTTCACAGGATGATCCAAAATGTATGGAAGAAGTAATTGAAAGAAGAATAAAACATTCCCTAGAAAAGGAAGATAAAGGATTTGGAAAATTGCCAGATGTCATTTTTGTAGATGGAGGGATTACTCAAATAAGAGCTGCAAAAGAAGCAACGAATCGTTGTAATGTTAATATACCAATTTTTGGAATGGTCAAAAATGATAAACATAGAACAAGAGCATTGATGGACGAGAATAGGAAAGAACTAGAATTATCAGAAGAATTAATGAATTTGATTACTCATTTTCAAGATTGCGTACACGATACTGCTATTTCCTACCATAAAAAATTGCGTGATGCAGAAGTGCAAAAGTCACAATTAGACGAAATTAAGGGGATAGGAGAGGTAAAAAAATTAGAACTACTAAAAAAATTTGGAAGTGTTCAAAAAATAAAAGAAGCATCTATCGAAGAAATTAGTAGTGTAAAAGGAATTACGATAGGTTTAGCAGAAAAGATAAAAGAAGAATTAAGTAAATAATGAATAAAATTATGTTATGATGTAAATACAAAAGTTTATCCCAAAAGTGATAAAATAGTTAGAAAAAGTAAAGTGTATGAAAGGAATTGTTTTCATACACTTTTTAAAGATCTAATTCTTAAATTGAAAACTATGTGGTAATAATTCAGAAAGTGAGTAGGATGAGATTTGATCTGTTTTTTCGTCATAAGTATATATGCGAAAAGAAGGATCACAAAATTCTGAAATAAATTGCCTACAATAACCACATGGTAATGTTTTGACAAAATAAGGATCAGAAATGGACTTTCCTACGACTGCTAAGGAAGTGAATTTTCTTTCTCCCTTGGAAATTGCTGTACCCAAAGATACTCTTTCGGCACAAATAGATTGAATTCCTCCGTTTTCGATGTTACAGCCAGTGTAGATAGCACCAGATTCTGTTAGAAGAGCTGCTCCTACAAGAAAGTGAGAATAAGGAGAATAAGCATTTAAAGAAACTTCTTTTGCTTTTTGAATTAATTCTCTTTCTGAAATTGTCATTTTTATTTCCTCCTTTTTTCTTATAAGTGTAAAGTACTTTCTAGTGCAATTTGAATCATTTTATTTAAGCCTAATTGTCTATCTTCCGCAGTTACTACTTCGTCTTTAAATTCAGAATCTACGACAGACATTAAACAAGCAGCTTTTTTATTTAATATCTTAGCATTATAGAAAATAGCAAAAGCTTCCATTTCAGCAGCGATAATATTTAGATCTTTTGGAAGACGAGCTAGGAATGTTTTCTGATCTGCCATATAAAAATCAACAAAATCGGTACAAGCAGTATTTCCCTTTATAAGATCTAAATGAAGTTTTTTTGCTGTTTGCTCAATTGTAGAATTTAAAGATGAATCTGAATGAATTAAGTGACAATCTTCGTTATTCATAGTAAGTGCATAATTGGATTCTGTATAAACTTGATCAGCAAGAATCACATCAAATAAATTTAAAGAAGGAACATAAGCTCCGCAAGAACCAATACGAATAATAGAATCAACATCATAATGCCTATATAATTCATA
>DVNH01000025.1 GCA_018714565.1 Candidatus Merdicola faecigallinarum
CTTATCAATAAACTAATACAAATTGCATATAAAATTGTACTTCCTATTACTAAAATAAGGTAAATAAAACTTACTTTTATTAAGTTAGAAATCGTACAAATTAAATATTCCCCTAAGTCTTTTTTGGTATTTTTAATTAAAATCGAAATTGTAAGAATGATAAGCGTAAATATATAGCCTATAAGAACCATTTCAAATGTTGTATTCCATAATACTTTATTTCCTCTCGATATTCCTACAAAAAGAGAAGCAATTAGGAATGTAACAATATATCCTATCATCTTTTTCTTTTGTTTTGTTTGAAATATAGCCTCGATAAATAATGTGCCAACTCCCCAGATCATTCCAATTTGCCATATTATATTATAAATTTGTTTTGCCGTTCCTTCTAAGGATAAAGTCATTCCCATACTAATTAAAACACTTAAAACAACGCTAACACTAACACTAACTTTAAACTTCATTAATTCTTCTTTTATAATCTGCCCTTGTTTTAAAAAAAGCTCTTTTACCTTTCCCATTTCTTCACGCCCTTTTTGCCTCTATTTTATCATACATTTTTGAAAAAGCAATTCATAATTTATAGTTTAATATGCTCTTTTCTATTCCTTACCTATATAAGAAAAGTAAATTCGCCACATGTGCAGATTGCTTTGCAATCGCACTAATTAAGAAAACTTAACCTTATTGCATAGGAAAAGCAGGCGGTTTAACCAAAACTGCCTGCTCTAAAGCTATTTTGAATATCTAACTCCTTTTTCTGTTATTTTAAATGCTTGACCTCTTTCTAAAGTATAAACATTAGTTCTAAGTTTACTTGTTAATCCTTTTTGTAAATCTTGTTTCGATTCAAACGCTCCATGTTCTAATAAAATTCCTTGAATATTGGTAAATCTCTTAAGAAGTTTTATGATCCATGCCTCATAGTCATGTCCTGAAAATTCGTCCGTTTGAAAAAGTGATGCTTTTTTTATCAATTCTTTTTTCCCTACCCGGACTTTGTTTCCTTTTAGAGTATTTATATAGGTATCTGTCAAAGAATTTGCTGTTACATGCATTGTAAAAATAATCACATATTGACTTTTATCAATTACCTTTTCTAGATAATAAGTAAGACTTCCTCGATTCGTGCATACTAAAATACTTTGTGCTTGGTAATACAGTGCATATTCTCTTTCTATTGTCTTCTGACAAAAAGTTACATTGGCTGGTAAAATTTCAAGATTCATTTTAGAAATATCAAAATTTCTTTTTAATTCTAAAAAAACTGGAACGGAAAATGGTATTTTCCCATCTTCTTTCATTTCCTTAATTCGATAAACCGGCTCTTCATACCGCGCATCCCCCAAAGCAACAATAAGCAGCTTTTTACCATCTCTAATTGCTTTTTTTACAATTTTTTTAAATTTTCTTTCTGGAACTTTTCTTGTTCCATGTGTTGCTTCTGTCACAATTGTAATGGGATCATCATAGGTTTCGATTGGAAAATAGGATTTACCAAAAAAAGATTTGAATTTATAATCTCCTGTAAATAAAACTCGTATCCTTCTTCCGTTATATTTTAAAGTAAATAAATACATCACCGCTCCCTTTTGGTGAGCATTTTCTAGTAAGATTACTTCTAAATATTGAGAAATTTGATACGTTTTGTACAGTTCTAACTTTTCTGTTTGATTAATAATACTTTTGGCATCCTCTTCTTCATAGAGTAACTTTTCACTTGTTCTTCTCATTGAAAAGAAATCTCTCATTGCGTCTGTTTTTAATTTCTCGCTCGTATACTCAGATGCGTAAACCTTTCCTTGATACCCTTTATTATACAAACATCCAATTCTTCCACAATGATCCGAATGGGAATGAGTGATAAAAACATGGCTAACCTGTTTGGGATCAAAGGATAAATCATAGTTATATTTCTGTTCCTCTTTTCCAATAAACATACCACAATCCACTACAAAATTTCCTTGAAATCCTGGTACACAATAGGTAACGAAGTTACAACTTCCAGTTACTTCTACGCTTAGGCTCTCGATCCGGAACCAGAAATCCTTATTCACTTTATTTTGCATTTTATACCTCCTAATCTATGGATACTATAATATCTACGTTTTTATGTAAACATTATAATATATCTTTTGTATTTTTTCAATCATTCTTTATTTTTTAACTCTGGATGATCTGAAAAAATTTTAGAGGCAATACTTTCTTTCGTATTAAATGTAGTAACGTATCCCTCCAAAGATTTTGCTTTCTCTTTTAAGGTTTCCACATCTTCATTTACATATATTTTGGCTTTTCCTTTTCCATTTTTCGCTTCTTGTACCAAATTGGATACTGGAGAATTCCCGTCAAAAGCAACTACAATTGAATTTCTACGTTCAAAAATTTCATAATTAAAACTTTTATAAATCCCTAGCTCTTCCGCCTCTGTCGAAATTCTAACTCCATTTACTTCTTTATTTAACATTTTACTTTCTTCTTTTGATAATTTTTTTGGAATAATTGCATCTACTTCTATTTTCTTCTTTGCTTTTTTTGCAATATCTACAATTGCTTTTTCATATCCTTCCATTTTATGCCCTACTACAAAATAAGCTTTATTACCATCGATATTACTTACTAATTCCTTTATGATATCTTCCTCTTCTTTTTTTATTTCTGTTTTTCTACCTTTTGTATTAAAACTTCCACCTGCGATAATAATTGGAATTTTATCCTCTGGTAATGGTATGATTTTTGACTTTAATACATCTTCTGCTTCAATATGATTATCTTCTATTAAATTGATTCGATTTATTTTTAGATTTTTTAAATTTTCTTCTTCCTCTTCTAAAATTGCTTGCTTAATATT
The DNA here is from genome assembly GCA_018714565.1 of Candidatus Merdicola faecigallinarum. GTDB lineage: Bacteria > Bacillota > Clostridia > TANB77 > CAG-508 > Merdicola > Merdicola faecigallinarum. Next base: position 2,852 of record DVNH01000025.1, read on the forward strand.
TCTTCCTTTTAACCATTCTTCAAACTTTTTACTCTTTATTTCGAAATATTTCTCATCCTCCTGCATAATTTCATTTTCTGTCTGTTTCATAAGTTCTAAATCTTTTTCTTTTAAATGTAACAAATTGGTTAAAGCCATTTGCTCTTCCATACAATCCGTTCCATAAAAACCACATCCATCCGTTCCCTGAACGCATTTAATTCCTTCTTCTAAATACTTTTTAATTGGATGATTTTCAATATTTGTTAAATTATTTAAACGTATATTAGAGGTCAATTGAAACTCTAAAACAATTCCATTTTTCTTCATTGTTTCAATTAATCGCTTTCCTTCTTCACTATTTATTTCTGCACAATATAATCCATGTCCAATTCTACATCTAGGTGTTTTTTTCCCTGGCATAACAGATTCTTCTACACAACGAATTGATCTTTCTACATTATCTCTTAAGCTATCATTTTCTCCTGCATGAATTCTAATGGTAAAGCCATCATCTTCTTGAATAGCATAATCTATTAACTCTTTTAATATTGGTTTAAAGATTCGAATATCATTAATTTCTTCTCCCATAATATCACTACCTACAACATAAGGGCTTTTTGATGTTACTTTAATAATTTGAACTGCCTCTGCTAATTGCTCATTTGTCATAAGAGTTCTACTAATTGCTGCTAAAAATCTTAATTTTACTCCTGTTTCTTTTTCTATTTTAGGAAGTACTTCATGTAGTTCTTCTAATATTTTTGCACCTTCTTCTCCCTTTCTTACGATCCATGTTACTGCTATTTGTGCATAATAGATTCCTTGTTTTTGATACTCTCTTGCTACCCATAATAATTTATCTTGTAACAAACTATTATTTTTATATTCTTCTGTTTTTTCATCTTCTAGCATTTGTATCAAAATTCTTTTTACATCTCTTTCTGGTATCTTTTGTACTTTTTCTAAATCAATTGGAATTTTTTCTTCTGAAATTTGTCCTTTTGAAAATACATAACGATATAAATATAGTTTTTCTAAATTAGTAAAAACTGCTTGTCCATCTTTCATAAGAACTAAACTATTTCTGATTTTTGCAATGTTTTCTTCCATATCTTCTTCGTTATTTAAAATTAAGTCTGCAAAATTCATACATGTTTCATCATCAATTTTTCTAGTTAAATGTTTTCCTGTTAAATCAGAATAGGCATATTTTCTTTCTATTTCACATCTTTTGATAAAGATTTCTTTCGCTTGTTTATCAGATAATTTTAATCCTAATTTCTTTATATAATATAATGGATATTTAATTTGATGTTTAATTCCTAATGCAATTAAATCATCTGAATATAGATTCGCATGAATATGTGTATGAAGATCTGTTCTAAATTTATCTTTTTTCAAAATATATGATTTAATAATTGTCTTATTTACATCTAAATCATAATATTTTGTTTGTGACATTAATGTTTTGTTAATTGCAGGTATTTTGGCCTTTATTTCGATCCTTCCACTTGGATAAATATTAGCAACTTTCACCCCTCCTAATCGAAAAATGTATACTTCTTCATTATCAGCATTAATACAAGCTGGCAATTTACCTGTAATCACTTTCATTCCTTTTTCATTTTTTACTGTTTCAACGTTACAAATTCTAGCTAGATTTGTAATCAAATTTCCAGTTTTATGATTTGGAGTTTCTAATACATAAGTTAGTTCATCTTTTTCTTCTTGATACAAATTTACGATAATATCTTTTTCTTTATCCAAATAAAATCGATTGTACAATTCCATTTTTTATCTCCTCTTCTTAAAATTATGTTAACTATTGTATCATATATATTTCTTTCTTGCAATAGTAAAAAAGGACAATTCTAAAACTCTCCAACAAAAGAGATTTTTAGGATCGTCCTTTTTTTCTATGCGCTCTTTAATTCTAATCTCAATTTATCTGCAATCATGGCTATGAACTCTGAATTTGTTGGTTTCCCTTTTGCTGCTGATACTGTATAGCCAAATATACTTTCTACTGCATCTGTTTGTCCGCGTCCCCATGCAACTTCTATGGCATGACGAATCGCTCTTTCTACTCTACTTGAGGTTGTTTTATATCTTTGTGCTATTTGAGGATATAATTGTTTCGTTATTTGATTGATTACTTCTATATCATTTACTACCATCATAATTGCTTCTCTTAAATATTGATAACCTTTTATATGTGCTGGAACTCCTACTTCATGAATTAAATTTGTTACTAATGCCTCTAAATTTTCTTCGTTATTTTTATTTTCTGCTGGAATTTCTATGTACTGTGGTTTTGTTTCTCTTACTAAAAAATTCCCTTTTGTTTGTGTAGGTTGATATCGTTGTACTTCTCTAATTCTTTTTATTAGAAGTTCGATATCAATCGGTTTTACTACATAATATTGTGCACCTAACTCAATTGCTTTTTGTGTGATTTTGTCTTGTCCTACTGCTGATAACATAATACATAATGGTTTTTTTGTCATATTGGATTCATTTAATTTTTCTAGAATTCCTAAACCATCTAAATGAGGCATAATAACATCTAATAATGCAATATCTGGATGCGTTCCTTGGATCATCTCATAGGCTTCATTCCCATCCTTTGCAATTCCAATTACCTCTAAATCATTCTCTTTTTCTAAATAATTGCACAAAGTTTTTGTAAAATCAGGATTATCGTCTGCAATTAATACCGTAATCTTATCTTTCACTCTTATTCCTCCTAGTATTAAATTTGTAAATATTTTACAGTTAGAATTATAATATCTTTTTCCAAAAATTACAAGTGCTTTTGGAAATATTTTCAATTTTTCTTGATTTTACCTTAAATATCAACATTTTCTCAATATATATCTTTCCGACACAATTCTCCATTTTTTTATTTCAAATTTTAAACTATTTTGGGTTTCTATCAATTCCTCTTTTTGATTTTTCTCTAATTCTATTCTTATTCGTATATTATTTAAATATTCTACATGACTTATTTCAATCTTTTTCATTTTGCAATAATATTTAAATAATTCTAAATCCCTATATTCGATTTCAAGTTCCATTTCATATCCATTTACCATTTCTATTATGTTTGATCCTCTTAATGCCTCCGCTGTTGCATCTGAATATGCTCTTACTAATCCTCCCGTTCCTAATAAAATCCCTCCAAAATATCGAGTTACTACTGCTAAAACATTGCATATTCCCTGCTTTTGAAGTAATGTCAGCATGGGCGCTCCAGCTGTACCAGACGGTTCCCCATCATCACTGCACTTTTCTAATAACATTCCATTTTCTAAAATACGGTATGCATAACAATGATGTCTTGCAGTATAATGCTCTTTCTTTATTTCTTGTAACATTTTTTCTGCTTCTTCCTTTTTCGTTATTGGATAAATATTAGCAATAAATCTTGACTTTTTTTCTACTAATTCAAAGCAATTTGCTCTTTCTATTGTTTTTATTTCCATTACCTTTATTTCCTTTTCCTTTATTCCACTTTTTAATGTAAACCAGCAGTATATCCCGTTGAATATGCAATTTGTAAATTAAATCCTCCTGTATATGCATCTACATCAATAATTTCTCCTGCAAAATACAATCCGTCTATTATTTTCGATTCCATTGTTTTTGGATTAATTTCTTTTATATGAATTCCACCACTTGTAATAATTGCTTCTTCAATTGGTCGAAAATCAGAAATAATAATATCAAATTTTTTTATTACTTGTACAAGTTTCTCTCTTTCCTCTTTTGTAATGGAATTTACTTGTTTTTCTGGATTAATCTTTGATCTTTTCATAACGATTGGAATTATTTTTTTTGGTAATAAATGATCTAAACTATTCTTAAATTGCTTATTTTGTTCTTGCATAAAATCTCTTATAATTCTTGTATGAAGTTTTTCTTCCTCTAATGCTGGTTTTAAATCAATACGAACCACTATTTTTCCTTCTTGTAATAGACGTTTACTATCTTTGTATCGAAGCAAATGGGCTGAACTACTTAAAATTGTTGGTCCTGAAACTCCGAAATGAGTAAATAATAATTCTCCAAAGTCTTCATAGATATCTTTTTTCTTTTCTAGATCCATTACTTTCATTCTTATATTTTTCAAAGATAAACCTTGCATTTCTTTGCATTCTTCTAATTGTTTTCCTTCGCATTGGTAAGGCACCAAAGATGGTTTTATTTCTTTAATTGTATGACCTAGTTCTTGTGCCATTTTATATCCATCTCCTGTTGATCCCGTAGCAGGATAACTTTTTCCTCCGGTAGCTAATATTACTTTTTCGGCTTCTTCTTCTATTTCTCTACCATCTTTCTTTGCTAAAACACCCTTCACTTTAGTTTGATCCACTAATATATGGTCTACTTTTATATTTGTCATAACCTTTACTTTATGTTTTTTTAGCTCATTAATAAAGGCATCTAATACATCTTTCGAACGATCAGAACAAGGAAATACTCGATTTCCTCTTTCTACTTTCACTTCTACACCATTTTCTTTTAATTGCTTAATTATATCTTGATTTGTAAAATTTTGAAAACTACTATACAAAAATTTACCATTTCCAGGAATATTAGAGATAAAGTCCTCCATTGGTAAACTGCTTGTTATATTACATCTACCCTTTCCTGTAATTAATAATTTTCTTCCGAAGCATATTCATTTTTTCTAATAAAAGAACTTCATCCCCTTGTTTTGCTGCTGAAATTGCAGCTAAGATTCCTGCTGGCCCTCCACCAATTACAATTACCTTCATTTTAACTCCATTCTATTTATACTCTGCTTTTTTTCTTATTTTTCTTTCGTTTTTTATTTTTCAATTTATTAGCATCTATTTTTATTATTTCTTTAGTGATACCGTTTTCTTTTTGACTTCTTTTATTCTTCTTGATTTTCCTATATAATTTATTATCATTTTCTTCGTTATTACGTTTTCTAATTTGTCATATTTTGGATTGCTTTTAAAACTCCTAATTTTCCATATGGATAAGTAAGTCCTCCTTGTTGAAATGCAATGTATGGTGGCCTTATTGGACCATCACAAGATAATTCAATCGAAGAACCTTGTGTAAAGCTTCCTGCTGCCATAATTACTTTATCTGTATATCCTGGCATATCCCAAGCTTCTGGTATTGAATTTGAATCTACGGGAGATCCCATTTGAATTCCTTGGCAATATTTTACTAAATCTTTTTCATTTCCAAATGCAATTGTTTGTACAATATCTGCTCTTTCTTCATTATACTTAGGATCTAATTGATATCCCATTTTTTCTAAAATTTTACTTGTGAATATTGCTGTTTTTAAACTACTTGCAACAACACTTGGTGCAAAAAATAAACCTTGTAAAATGGATTTATTCATTCCAAGAGTTGGACCTACTTCCTTTCCTTCCCCTGGAGCAGTTAGTCTTTCTCCAGCAAGTTCAACTAATTCTTTTTTTCCAACAATATAGGCTCCATTAGGAGCAATTCCTCCTCCTAAATTTTTTATTAAAGATCCTACTGCTATATCCGCCCCTACTTCGATAGGTTCTTTTTCTCCCACAAATTCACAATAGCAATTATCAATCATGATAATTACATCTTGATCTACTTCTCTTATCTTTTTTATTACTCTTTCCACCTTGTCTAAAGTCAAACTTTTACGATTCGCATATCCTCTTGATCTTTGAATTTCGATTAATTTAATTTTTTCTCTTTTTAATGTTTCTTGAATTTCCTCATCGTTAAAGTCATTATTTACTAAGTCGATTTGACGATAATTTATCCCATATGCTTTTAATGAACTTTGATTTTCTACAATTCCTATTACTTCATCTAAAGTATCATATGGTTTTCCATTAATACTAAGCATCGTATCTCCTGGTCTTAAAAGAGAAAATAGCGCAACTGTTAGTGCATGGGTTCCTGATATAAATTGGCTTCTTACTAACGCATCTTCTGCCTTAAAGATTTGGGCATAAATCTTTTCTATTACGTCCCTTCCAATGTCTCCATAACCATATCCTGTAGTCATCCCAAAATGAATATCCGAAAGAGCATTTTCTTGAAATGCTTTTAATACTTTTATACTATTTTTTTCACAAATGATATCTACTTTTTTTAATTCCTCTTTTACTTCTTCTTCTACTTCTAACGCTAATTTTTCTAAGTTTTGATTAATTCCATATTCTTCGTACATTTTTCTTTCTCCTTTTATTTTTTACAAAGTGTATAAGATATTATTTTTTATCGTTGTATCTTATATAGAATAATATTTTTTATCATAAAAGCAGGGGATTATTATTCACAATCCCCTGCTTTTTTAATTTACATCTTCTGAATAATAAGCTTCTCCATCTACTGAAGTGATTTTATAATATTTTCCTATAAATTCTGGTTCGCTAACTTGATCTTCAAATTGATAAACTGGTTCTACAATAATATTTCCGTTTGCATCAATTACTCCCCATTCATTTCCAATACGAATACCAGCAAACCCATACTCATTTATTTCAGTTACTTTGTCATATTGATAGTTTACCTTAACATTACCATCTTTGTCTACAAATCCCCATTTTCCATTTTCTTGCTTTGCATATAACGTATTATTTGGGAAGATTTCTGTATTTTCTTTTTCTCTACCTTCTAAATCAAAGTATTTTGTTTCTGTATCAGAGTATACTTTAATATATTGATCATTAATTTGAATTTTTCCATTTTGCATTTCTACAACTTTTGCCATTGTTTTATCATATAACTCTAAAATATTCTCTTCTGATTTGATTGTTTGAATCATATCACAATTATCTAATTTTTGTATTACATCAAAGTCAATATCTACAATTACTTCATTTTTGTCATTAATTACTCCTGATTTACCATTTTCTCCACCAGCAATGAAATATTGGTCAAATAAATATTCTACATAATAATATTTATTGGTAATAATAACATCTCCATTCTTATTTACCACACCATAACGATCATTATTATCTATCGTTATATGATAATTTTCATTTCCTGTTGCCAAGATATTTTTGTATTTTGGAGTATCTTGCTTATTTCCATTAATATCATATACAAAACTTTGATTATCTTTTTCTACATAAATATAATTTCCTTCTACTGTCGCATTATCAAATTCAATAGTTAATATTTGTTTTCCTTCTAGAGTAGAAACTCCATATTTTCTATTTTTCTCTAGAATTAAAACTCCATTTAAGTCATCATAATCAATACCTTGGTATTGATGGTTTAATATCATTCTTCCATTTTTATATAGTCCTGCTTGTCCATTTTCTTCTGCTACTAAATATATATTTTGATCATCCTCAATTTCATTCATTCGATAAACTTTATTATATTCATTTTTTAAAATTTGCTTTCCTTGTGCATTTATATATCCATAGCGATATCCTTCTTCTGTTTTTATTCCTACAATATATCCTCCTAATTTATATTGATTTTCTTTACTATAATAATTATCGCTTTCAATGCTATCATATTTACATTCTACTAATGTTGCACCTTTCATATTAATAACACCATATTTTTCGTCTTTTTTCACTTTAAGTTCTCCTTCTTTATATGGCATATTATCAATTTCTTCATAGATTGGTTTTGTAATTACTTTTCCTTCAAAATCAATTAAACCGTATTTTCCATCTTTTTTGTATTTCAATACAGATTTTTCATATGGAACTTCGCTTACAATTTCTTTTAAAGAAATTACATTTACTTCTTCATAATCTGTAAATATCTCTTCTTTTTTCTCATTTAATACCTTTGTTTGATAGGATCCTGAATTTTCATTATAATTATAGATACAAATAAATACTGGCTTTTGAGGATTTGGGATCTTGATTGCATTATATTCCGGTTCGATTATAACATTTCCTTGCTTATCAATAACACCTGTTTTTCCTTCTTTTACTAAAGTATAATAATCGAATTCCGTAATTGTTTCTAATTCATAATTTTTCTTGGCATAATCCATCCATTTAAAGATACCAAAAGCGGCACCTACTACAATTGCAATACTTAAAAGAATAATTACTATTTTTTTTATGAATGTTTTATTAATTCTTTCCTTTTTATTTTGATTCTTCATTTTAACAAATCCCTTCCTACCTTATTTTTTCAATTGTTTCTTATTTATTTTATCTTTTGCATCATTATGTATCATTTTTCTCACTTTTTCAAAAAATATTATATCTTCAAACCTAGGTATCTGTCAATGAAAAAAAGGCAGTTTCCATGTTTTTTTCCTGCTACATTCCTGTCTTGGGAAGTTTCTTTTCCGTTAGTCGATTTGTACTCTCTATCCTGTTTCGATCAATCCTAATTTCTGGAATTTCTTCTCTTTTATTTTTTACTACTATCGTTAATTCTTCGTTCCAATTTAATTTTATTGTTATTTCTTCATCATATAATTGATATCCTTCCGGTGCTTGTATTTCTTTTAAATAATAAATACCTGGTAATATATCATTTATAATAATTTCACCATTTTTATCTGTTGTTAAATTTGTTTTTACTACATTTTTATTTTCATCTAATAGTTGAAAAATTGCTCCTTCTAATATTGTTCCATTTTCTTCTTGTTTTATCACTTTTAATTTTGTATAATTTTTAGTATAGTAAACCGTTTTCTCTCCGACACCTTCTTCATAAGAAATTCCAGTAATTGCATAATCTTGATAATTATTACTTGGTGCCCTTCCTATAAAAATTGGTTTTGTTTCTACATTTCCTTGTACTTTTAATGAAAAATTTCCTCCTTCTCCTAATTCTAAAATAGGAATTTGTATTTTAAACTTTTCACCTTGTGAAAAAATAGTTTTCTCATTGTTATTCATATCCATTATTTTCCCACTTATCTTTTCCTCTAAAATTGCTTCTACAGAATAACTTTGAATTGGTGCCTTTGATAAAACTTGATATGTTTTTTCTATATGTTTTGTATCTTTTGTTAACTCCCACTCTTGATTTTCTTCTTTTATTTCTAATGAAGAAGAAATTTGAGTTTCTTTACTATTTTTTACATTTTCTAAAATTTGCTTTAATGCATTCCATGCTCTGGTACCTTCTTCTCCTATTCCAGAAAATTGGTCTACTGAATAATTATATAAAACTGCATATACAGCCATCTTTGTGGCAGCAAAAGCTTCAATCTCGCTTTCACATCCTAGTTCAGATACTGTTTTGTATGGATATCCATTTATAATCGCTTTCCAAACATTTACGTCTCGAAGAATTCCATCTAATTTTACAGAATAATTCTCTGTATCTCCAACTCCGGTTTTGGTTTTATCCAAACAATATGCTGGATATTCTTTTCCGTTATGTACATATACAACATAACTAATTCTAATATTTCTTCCATCTTTCTTTAGCAAATTTGTATAAGTTCCTTTATTATATAAATTTGCCTGCTCGATGGGAAAGCTTCCTTTACTTGTATTCGTTAATAAATAGCTTATAAGCACCCATATAATTAATATTATACTAATATGTTGTTTTATTTTTTTCATATTTATTCCTCCTTATCGAATCATTTATTAAACTTTTCTGCATAAATCAGCAAAAAAATACATTTTCTTCTCATATTTGAATCGCTTGAATACATCTTCTATATTCTGGTTCATTTTCTACGCAAGTAATTAATGTTATTGTATTATCTTTCGTATCTTCTAGATATGTCCAATCGGTATCTTTAATTACAACCATATTTTCTATTTGATAACAACATATAAAATCCTGATATTGATAAAACACAAGATCTCCTTTTTCTAATTTCTTTAAATCTTTAAAATAATTTACAGGATATCCTCTATTATGAGCTGCAAGTCCAATATTCCCTTCCTTTTTTCTTGTTTCTTCAAAATGTCCAACAGATCGGTTCATTACCTCTTTACTTATACTTTCTTCAATTTGAGCAATTAAACTGATTCTCGGAATCCTTATTTCCCAATCTGTTTCTGTTTCTTGCATTTGTTTTTTTATTTCTTCTATTAATTTTGTATTTTTATCTTCTTGCCTATTTTCCTTCGTGTTTTTGATTTCTTCTAATGTATTTTGTTCTTTACTTAATAAAGGATCTTTTTCTTGTAATATATTAATTGGATTTTGCTTAGAACTTAAAGCAGAATTAAAATCAAGACAAACAAATTCATTTTTTTGAAAAAAAATTATATTAATAGTAATAAAAATTAAAATTGTAATAAACAAACTGATACAATAAATACCTATTTTAGTATATTGAAATTTCATGCATAATCATTTTCACCTTCTTTATAAAAAATAATTAACTCTGTAAATTAATATTGTCTCTTTTGGAATTGGATTTGGATTTTAATTTGAATTTAAGATAAAACTAAATTTAATTTAAGAAAAAACACCTTTGACATAAATTTTCTTCTTAGGAACAGAAAAATAAACCGATTTTGATTTAACATTGCAATATAAAAATCTGGTATTATATTACTACAACTTTTTTCTCTTGTAAAGCACTTTTCATCGTGTATTTTCGACATTATTCTACTTATTCGGGAAAATTTCAAACAAGTTACCGCTTACTTTATATTTAATTTCCTATAACAAAAAAAGCTCTAATACTGTAACTCTTACATCCAGTATTAGAACTCTACTAACTTCTAGGTTTTATGCATTGTTTCATTTGGTTATTTATTTTTTTGATCTACAGGTTTTAAATCTAACTCGAAATAAAATTCTACTCCATTTTCATGGTTTTCTGCACCATATTTATTATGATAATTCGTCATAATTGCTTTAACAAGAGCTAATCCTATACCAGTTCCTCCATCATCTCTATTTCTTGAAGAATCTATTTTATAAAATCTTTTCCAAACTCGATTTAAATTTTCTTCTTCAATTTGCTCTCCTGTATTAAATACGCTAATCCTTACTTTATTTTCTTTTAAATTTGGTAAGGTTGTTATCTTAATATACTTTTCTCCTTCATTTTCTTGTACATGCTTTATTGCATTTGTAAAATAATTTGTAATTACTTGTTCAATATAAAATTCATCCGCATATACGAATATATCCTCTTCTGGTTCAAATTTTACTTCTACATTTTTTTCTTCTAACATTACTCTTGACTTTCTTATTACTTCTTTAATTAATTCTACAATGTTAAACTCTTCGTTATTAAATTCTCTTTTTCCATATTCTAATTTCATTAATTCTAACAATTGCTTTACCAATTTATCCATTTTATTGGCTTCATCTAAAATAACATTTGCATAGAACTTTCTACTTTCTTCATCTTCATTTACATTCTCTACTAATCCTTCTGCATAACCTTGTATTAATGCAATCGGTGTTTTTAATTCGTGGGATACATCTGATATAAACTGTTTTCTCATTTCATCTATTTTAGATTTTTCCTCTATATCTTTTTCTAATTCGATATTTGTGCTCCTTAATTGATTAATTGTAGCTTCTAATTTATCTGACATAATATTAATACTTTTTCCTAATGTATTAATCTCGTCATCCGCATCTGTTACTACATACTTTTTATTAAAGTTCAATCTAGACATTTTTTCTGCAATATCATTCAATTCCAAAATGGGCTCTGTAAATCTTTTAGAAATAAAAGATAGAATAATTGCTGCAATAATTAACGTAAAACCTCCAATTAGATACAAGAAATTATTTGAAATCTTTACACTTTCTTGAATAGAAGAAATTGGCAGTCTAATATAAAGCATATATTCATTATCTAATTTTCCAGAAAGAAGCATATAAATAATATCACTTTTTGAATCTTTTACCTCTTGTATTTTTACATTTTTTTCTGCATATAAAATTTTTGTATCCTCTTCGTTATTTGTTGTTAACGATCCTATTTCAGCAATTGTATTCATAAAATCTTTGTTTGAAGTATAAACGCTGATTCCAGTATCGGTTGCAAGTAAAATATCAAAATTATTTCTAATTGCAATCTTTTTTAAATCTTCTTCTATTTTGGTTGTATCTTTTAAGTTCTTATAATCTGCATTTACTTTTTCATATACATTCTTTAACGTATTTTGCTTTGAAAATAAATAAAAAGTTTCTAATACTACATTATTTAATAAAATTAACACAACAATAATTACAATAACGGCAAGTCCTAATGTTAAAAATAATTTAATACGTACTGAATTTAATTTATGTTTTAATTTTTCCATTTTTTATTCCTACTTTACCTCAAATTTATATCCTACGCCTCTCATTGTTTCAATGTATTTACCTTTTTTACCTAATTTATGTCTTATTTTCTTTATGTGACTATCTATTGTTCTTGAATCTCCATAATAATCATAGTTCCATACATTATTTAAAATTTTATCTCTAGACAAAGCAATATTTTGATTATCTACTAAATATTTTAATAACTCATACTCTCTTAAACTCATTTCGATTTGTTTTCCATCTACTTTTACAGTACGTCCTTCTGAATCTATCGTGATTCCTCCATAATCCACAACCTTATTTACATCGCCTTTGATTCTTTTTAAGATTGCTTCTACTCTCGCTACTAATATCTTAGGACTAAATGGTTTTGATATGTATTCATCTACACCTAGTTCAAATCCAAATAATTCATCTTGTTCTTCTCCTCTTGCCGTTAACATCATAATTGGCACTTTGGACTCTTGTCTTATCTGTCTTAGAACAGACCAACCATCTAACTTTGGCATCATTACATCCAATAAAATTAAATCAATTTTATTTTTATTTTGTTCGAATATTTCTAATGCCTCTTCTCCATCTTCTGCTTCTATGATATGATATCCTTTTTGAACTAAAAAATCTTTAATTAATTTTCTCATTCTTGCTTCATCATCTACAACTAAAATATTATAGTCACTCATAATTATTTCTCCTTCTATTAACATAATCATTATATATTATAAAGACCATTTGTGTCTAGTATGTGAAAAGTATTTAAATATTTTTCTATCTATGATATAATATTATGGAAACTGTTGTTTCTTTATTTGCAAAGGGAGGGCTTTTTATTGGAATTCTTTTTTGCATTTGGCTTAACAGTTGTCATCCTAGTAGTTTCTTTTATTTTGGCATTTGTCGTATTCGATAAAAAGCAAAAGCATACACGGAAAATGGAGTTTTTCTTTTTCCTATTGCTCATTTCTGCAATTGCTTTGCTTGCTGAAATAATCTACGGATGCCTTAAACTGATAGGTCTTTTATAACATTTAAGCATCTCCATAAGGAAATGTAAACCATTTCCTTATGGGGATGCTTTCTTTTTAAAATCCTCTAGAACTTCCTCCACCACCGGAAAGTCCCCCTCCACCGGCTAAATCCTCCAAACGATCCTCCTCCGGATCCGCCAAATCTTCCAGGTCCACCTATGATAAAAAATCCGTCCTCTTCCTGAAGAGATAATTCCGAGACCAGAAATTACAAAATACATTAAAGCAAAGCTATAGGTATTAAATATAACAAATGATACTATGAAAGAAATAATAATAGTAATTCCATAAGCAATTAATCCCTTTTTCTTATTTCCTTTTCTCATATATATCCTTATAATAATTCCAACAATAAGTCCACTATAACACCCTAATGTTATGTTTCTTACAAATTGCGTTGAAGTAATCTTTATCGTTGCCTCTTCTCTTCGATCAATTGTTATATTGTATTCTTCTGCCACTTCTCCTAAAAACGCACTATAACCATTTCTAATTCCTTCATCAAATTTGTTTTCTCTTAAATAGGGAATAATATATTCATCTTGCAATCTTCCTGTTTTTCCATCTGGTAAACATCCTTCTAATCCATATCCAACTTCTACACGAAACATTCTATCTTCATAAGAACATAATAATAAAAGTCCATTGTTTTTTTCTTTATCTCCTATGCCAAATTCTCGAAATAATTGATTTGCATATTCTTCAATAGACTTTCCTTCCAAGTTCTTTACTGTTACGACCACAATTTGTGCTCCTGTTTTTTGATTTAAATCTTGATTGGTCTGTAGAATATATTTTTTTGTTTCTTCACTAAGGAGATTTGCATAATCATTCACATAAAAATCTTTTGTAGGTGAAACAATTGCATAATTTGAACCGTTTAAAAATAATATTGAAAAGAAAATAGCACTACATATGATTACTTTTTTTAATTTATTCAAAAGTAACATTTGGTACCTCCGTACTTTCAACATCTGCTTCAAAATATGTTTTTTCTTCAAAATTAAATATTCCTGCAATAATATTGTTAGGAAACTTTTTTATTTTTAAATTATATGCTTTTACCGCATTATTATAATCATTTCTTGCTACTGCAATTCTATTTTCTGTACCAGCTAATTCATCCGATAATTGGATAAAATTTTGAGAAGATTTTAAGTCTGGATAATTTTCTACCACTACCAATAATCGAGATAATGTACTCGAAATTTCTTGATTTACTTCTGCCTTTTCTTCTATTGTATTTGCTCCTGCAAGCTTGCTTCTTGCTTCTGTAACAGAATTAATTACTTCTTGTTCTTGCGTTGTATATCCTTTTACAGTGTTTACTAAATTTGGAATTAAATCTGCTCTTCTTTGTAACATCGTATCCACATTAGCAAATTTTCCATCCACTTCTTCTGACATAGATAAAATACTATTATAATTCGTAATTACAACAATTGCTAAAACAATAATAACACAAATAACTCCTATAATAATTCCTGTACTTTTCTTCATATTTTTCCTCCTATATTTTAAATTTTCATACTAAAATACTATACCATATTCTTTCCTTTTTCAATCATTATCATACAAAACCATTTTTCTTTTATTTAGTATTTTGTTTTTATAAAAATTTCCTATTATTAATCATTATCTTATTCTTTTCTTTGAGTTACTCGATTTCTTATTAAATTTGTATATGCAATTAAATAAGCAATGGAAAAACAAAATCCTCCTATTACATCACTAGCATAATGTACACCTAAATAAATTCTACTAATTCCTATAAATAGAATTAATACTGTTAATATTGTGCACACAATATATTTTATTTTTTTATTTTCCACATTTTTATATACTAAATATATAATAAAACCATAAAATGCCATACTTACCATAGAATGCCCAGATGGAAAACTATAACCAATTTCATTAATAATACGATGCTCTGTTGGTCTTGGTCTTTGAATAATATTTTTTAATACTTGATTAAATACAGTAATTAATATGGTATTTAAAATAATATATTTACTATAATTTTTATTTTTTAAAAATAAAATAGATCCTACGCAAACTGCACCAATTGTAATTGCACTTCCTAAATTAGTCACTATTTTAAAGAAAACAGTAGCAATATTATTCATAAAATAAGAAATATTTTGGTAAATAACTTCATCAAATAAAAAAATTTCGTTTGCAAAAATATCTTCTGTTATTTTTGCAAAAACCATTAATGTTCCTAATAATATGATCCATTTTATAATTCGTATTAATCGTTTCTTTTGTTTCTCACTCATTTTTTTCTCCTTATTTTATAATGGTATTCTACTATATTTTATTTCCTTTTATCAAGTCTTCCTTCTCATTTTTCTAACATTTGATATAGGTTCATTTTCATTTGATATTTTCTATTTTGAAAAACAACTAATATCCATAAATAAATAATAATAAGTAAAATTGCAATATTCTTATAATAACAAATCAAAATACTGGAAATCATTGTTAACAAAATCATCGTTATATTCGATAATTTATTTGTAAAAATTAATGCTCTTTTATAACCACATAACAAACTAAATATATTTTTTATAATCCTTCCTCCATCTAGTGGATAAATCGGTATTAAATTAAAAATTCCAATTAATAAATTTGCATATATGATTGTCTGAGGTACGATTCCTAATATATTAATAGGATACAAAGAAAAAAAGATCGCAAAGAAAAAATTAGTGACAGGCCCTGCTGCTGCAATTATTACCTTCTTCACTTTTAAGCGATTACTATTCATTATTTTTTGATTATAGTCTTTTGGAAATACATAAAAATTAATACATAATCCTAAAGGCATGATATGAATTGATTTTGGCTTAAATCCTAATAGTATTCCGAATAATAAATGTCCAAGTTCATGAATACATGCAAATAGCATTAGAATTCCGTAAATTTCAAGTTGACCAGTTATAAAAAATAAAACAGCAAAAGCAAAAATTTTTAAATTAATTTTAACCTCCATCGTTTATAATCCTTTCTGCTAAAATTGCATAACTAAATCTGGATTTACATAGCGTTCTTGTTTTCGAATTTCAAAGTGTAAATGTGGTCCAGTTACATTTCCTGTTGCTCCTACTTCTGCAATTGCATCTCCTTGTTTTATTACATCCCCTTGTTTTACATAAAGTTTACTACAGTGTGCATAATAAATTGCTACATCATCTTTTTCTATTCTTAAGTGATTTCCATAATCCCCTTCTGAAGAAGAAATAGTAACTGTTCCATCTAAAGCAGCATAAATAACCGTTCCTACATTTGCAGCAATATCAATCCCAGTATGATTTGTAGGAACAGTTTTAGTAGTAGGATTTCGAAGTCCAAATCTTGAGGTAATTGTTCCTACCAATGGTATTTGTAATTGATATTTTGATTTTATTTCGTTTGCATCAATTTCCATCTGTGATAAATTTTTACTTGATTCTTCATTTGGAATGACTTCTGGGCCTCCAATGCTTCCTTCTACTGTATTCGGAATGACATTAAGAGCTGAAATCCCATTTACAATTTGATTTGTAATTTCATTTCCTAGCATATTTTCCTCAGCACCATTATTTGTTTTATTTTCTTCTTGATTTTCTTTTGGAATAATTTGATTAAAATACTTCACAGTTTCTTCATAAATCGCAACAGGATTCATATCATAAGATAAAATTTCTTTTGTTTTATTTAATACATTTTCTGAAAAAATATAGTTCGTATTTTGAATTAAATAAAAAATGAAATAAATAACAAGGCAAATTAATATTTGAAGAATCATTCTTTTAAAAAGGGAAAGATTTATTTTCTTTTCTTTATTCGTTTCTCTATAACTAACTCTTACACCTGATTGTATATTTTCCATTTTCCTTCGGTTATAAATTTCTTCTGCTCGCTTTATTCTTTCGGCAGTACTTAGTACTCTTTCCAATAAAAAAACACCTCTTCCTTTGTAATATATTTGTACAATATATGCAAAGTAGACATGTTTTATGATTTCTTTTTAT
Organism: Candidatus Merdicola faecigallinarum; assembly: GCA_018714565.1. Classification (GTDB taxonomy): domain Bacteria; phylum Bacillota; class Clostridia; order TANB77; family CAG-508; genus Merdicola; species Merdicola faecigallinarum. The sequence goes on from DVNH01000025.1 coordinate 20,094, forward strand.
AAAAAATGTACAAGCATGCTGATAAAAATAATAAAAGTTAAAATAGTACATATTTTCTTTAATTTCTTATATCTTTTTTCTATTTCTTTTTGTTTTTTTTCTTCTTTCTTTCGTTCCATTCCATTTAAGTAATCTGAAACTAATAACTCCGCTTCTTTTATAATATATTCTTTTGGCTTTTTCTTTTTCTCACAATTCAAATATTCACTCTCTTTTTTTATTCCATTCACTTCTTTTACTTTTAAATTTGGCTTTAAAATTACAAAAGCTTCTTCAATAATATTAGATGGTAAATTTTTCAGAACAACAATATGTTGCATATTTTCTATCTTCATTTTTATGTACCCCTCCTAAAACTAACTTCTACTTTTATTTTTTCCAGTTTTAGGAATTTTTATACATTAGCTATATTGTATTACTTCAAAAATTCCATTCGCAATTTCTTCAGAAAGTTTTATAATAATTCGAAGAGGCGTATTTTGAAGAATTTCATAATTAATTTGTGGAATTTTATAATCTTTTGCTACTACTCCCTTTATGCTAGCATTACCGATTTGCTCATGCTTTTTTTGAATTCCTTTTCGCACACAAATCCCTTTTTTAGAAACAAATATCTTCCCAATATCTTCTTTTCTTGACAAAGCAGAATCAATTGCAATAATATATGGCTTCTCACAATTTTTCTTAATTTTTTCTACTTTTTCATATATATTAGTAGCACACACATTCTCTTCTAAATCTCCTAAAACAATGATATGTTTTATTGTTTCGAAATTTTTTAATAGTCTTTTTAATTGATGGCCTACCAAGGGGCCAAAAGAATCTCCTGTCATTTTATCTGTTCCAATGCATAAAAATACTAAATCAGAATAATCTTCGTGCTTAAAGGATCTCATTATTTCACTAAATTGATATACAAAACTAGCATCTATCTTTTCTTTGAGATTCATTCTATCTCCTCCATTTAGAAAAAGTATATGCTCCTTTTTTGCCTTCTATTCATGATCCTTCGAGGATGCAATAATAATATGAATTTCTTCATTCTTAGCATATTTTTTAATTATATCTTCTGAAAAACTAGCTACTTCATTTGCTAAAATGATGGTATCGTAATTATTTTTTATCAATTCTCCAATTTTATGATCTACTTGTTCTAAATCTTCTATTTCTACTACTTTTGTTCCTATGGTTTTCCAAAAGCGAAAACTATTTTCATCATCCTTTGCTTTTATACAAGATATTTTCATTTTATTCCACCTGCTTTTTTTATTATTTCAAAAATTTCTTTCGTTTGTGCGATTGCGAAGCAATCTGTATATCTGGCGAATCCACTTTTCTTATTTTATTATTTCTATTTCCTTTTATTTTATTCTATTAACACTTTTTCCTATGCATAAAAAAAGAATACTATAATTTAATATAGCATTCTTCTTTATCTTTTATTTAATCATTAACAAAAATTATGATTCTTTCTTTTTCGCTTTTTCTAATAATTCTTTTCGAATTTCTTCTAGTTCCTCTCTTGTAAATACATATTTTTTATGGCAAAAATGACATACTGTTTCTGCTTGTCCATCTTCTTCTATTATTTCGTTTAATTCTTTTATTCCGATGCTTGACAAACCATCTCTCATATGTTCTTTATTACAATCACATCGATAAACCGGAACAATGTTTTTTTCTAATATTTCTATTTTCTCATCTCCAGTAATCTGCTTTGCAATTTCTACCAAAGACATATCTTTCTCTAACATTTTCGAAACCGCTCCAGCTTTCATAATATGTTGTTCTATATTTGCAATGTCCTCTTCTGTTGCATCTGGCATAGCTTGAATAAAATATCCACCACTTGCTCTTACTCCATTTTTATCCACAAGTACTCCTAATGCTACTGCTACTTGCTTTTGTTCCGAATTTGCAAAATAATTCGCAAAATCTTCTGCAATTTCTCCTGAAACAATTGGAGTAATTCCTATGTATGGATCTTTTAATCCAATATCTTTTATAATATTTAAAAATCCTTCTGTTCCTACGGCCATTCCAACATCTAGTTTTCCGTCTTCATTTAAAGGAAGATCTACAATTGGATTTTGAACATAACCTTTTAAAGTAGGAAATGGAGTTGCAGTTACTAGCATCATTCCAAGTGGTCCATTTCCTTTTATTTGAATCGTTAATCGGTTTTGGGCGGATTTCATCTCGGTTCCCATCATACCTGCCATAGTAAGTAATCTTCCAAAAGCCGCAGTTGCAACCGGACTTAAATCATGTATCTTTCTTGCTTCTTCTACTAAATTAGTCGAATGGCAACAAGTCACACTTACTCTACCATTATATGCTAATAATTTTATAATTTGATCATTCTTTTTCATTTTTTCTTAATTTTCCTCTTCATATTCTTCATTATATTTTTCGATCTTTTGATACATTGCCGCATCTGGTCTTGACATATCTTCCCTTATTTCTTTTGGAAGGAAATTACGAATGTCTGCCACAATTTTACAATAATTTAGGGCTTCTTCATAATCTTCTTTTATAATTTTATTTACAATCATTGATTGTGCCATTTGACAAGCTGGAACTCTTAGTTTTTCGCTAAGCTCGTAAAACCATCTCATTTCTTTCATAACATCAATTCTTTCTTCGTCTGTTAAAGCTTTTGAGTCAATAAATTTATACAACATGTAAGACATATTTTTGGCATACGTATATCGATAAAAAGCAATTTGTTTATGATCTCTAAAGTTTTCATAAATTGCTCGGTAAGCAATGTTAATTCTTCTAAAATAATCCCTTGATAATGAAAAAGAAACGGAATTTGTTTTTTTATCCTTGTTTCTTTGTCTATAACAATACATTACTTCTTTTAGATAATATACTTTTTTGGATTGTATAAAACAAGATGTTGTAAAAAATGCATCTTCTGCTGGAACTCCTTCTAAAAATTGAATCTTTTTTTCTTTTACAAAAGAAGCTCTAAAAATCTTATTACAAGCAGAAGAGTTTAAAATAAAAAACGATTTTTTAAAATCTTTTATGCTTAATTTAAAATCTTTATACTTTTCTTGATCAAATATTGGTTTATTCCATAATGTTCCATTTTCATCTGTATTAATATAATTTGCAGTAATAAAATCTGCATTTTTTTCTTCAATGGCATCATACATCATCTTACATGCATTTTCTGTAAAAAAGTCATCTGCGTCTGCAAACATATAATATTTACCTGTTGCTTCTTTCATTCCGACATTTCTAGCAGTTCCTGCTACATGATGATTTTCTTTTAGATAAATTGCCTTTATATTTTTATATTTCTTAGCATATCTTTCCATTACTTCTTTACTTTTATCTGTTGAACAATCATCTATCATAATCACTTCCATTTTTTCAAATCCAAAAGTCTGATGAATTAATGAATCTAATAAATGTTTTAAATATTTCTCTGCATTAAAAACTGGAATAATTACTGATATTTCACACATACTAATCTCTCTCCTATTTTTATTTTGATTTTAACGTATATATTATAGCATATCTTTTCCTTTTTGTCACATTTTATCATAATATCTTAAGAAATGATTGATTAATCCCTAGTTTTTATGTATAATTTTTAAAATAAATAGGAGGTTTATTATGGAATCAGATTTAATTAGTGTTATTGTACCTGTTTATAAAACAGAACCGTACTTAGCAAAATGTATTGAAAGTATTTTAGATCAAACTTATTCTAATCTTGAAATTATATTAGTTGATGATGGCTCTCCTGATAACTGTGGGAATATCTGTGATGAATTTGCAAAAAAAGACTCTCGTATTGTAGTAATTCATCAAAAAAATGGTGGACTTTCTAATGCTAGAAATTCCGCTCTTAATATTGCCAAAGGAAACTACATTGGATTTGTAGATAGTGATGATTATATTGCATCAGATATGTTCGAAACTCTTTTCAATCTTGCAAAAAATCATCATAGTAATCTTGCAATGGTTTCTTTTGATGAAGTTAATGAAAATGATCATATTATTAATCCAAAACAATATACAAATCAAATTCAAACATTAGATTGTGTTCATTCAATTAAAGAATTACTAATTGATGATAAGATTCAAAACTATGTATGGAACAAACTATATCATAGAGATTTATTTGAGACAATTCGTTTCCCAGAAGGAAAATCTTTTGAAGATATTTCTATTATGATAGAAGTATTTGAAAAAGCAAATGGAATTGTCTATTTCGATTCCCCTAAATATCATTACTTAAAACGTTCTACTAGTATTGTAAATGCTCATTCTCATAAAACAGTAGAAGATCATGTTGAAGTTCTTACAAAACGCTATCAATATTTAGAGGGAAAGTATCCTGAAATTGAATTTTATAATGCTTATTCTTTCTTTAGCATGATGTTGTTCTTTTATAAAAATACTCTTGTATTTGATTTTGAAGATCTTTTCCAAAAATTTGAAGAACAATATCCTTTGTTAATCCACTTATATGAAACTTATAAAAATGATATTTTGAATCTTTTAGATCCTTATCGAATGATTATTTTATCTTGTATGCTTTGGGATAGAAAGCGTTCTGCTAGTATACTAAAACAATTAGAACAAGAAAAATTAAATAAATTGAATTCTTAAAAAGAAGAAGCAGTTTATACACAAACTGCTTCTTCTTTTTCTTCTTCTTTATTATAAAATTGATTCGCTATTTCTTGATATGCTTTCTTCTCCCTTATTAAAGTTTGATTTAATCTTTTTTTCATTTTATTAAATCTTTTATTAATTTCTTTTTCCAATCTTAATTTTTCTTTTTCTTCTAATTCTGCAATCATTCCTTTAAAACGCATACAAGTAGCAAAATATTTTTTGATTGCTTTTAATTCTAAATCAATTAAGTTTTGACTTGCAAAAAAGTCTGCTGATTGTTGATAACCGTCTAACATTGCTAGTCTTTCATCACTAAATTTTCTAGTTAAAGTACTTCCATCTCTTTGTAAATATGTATATAAACTCTTGTTAGATGTAACAAACCTTTTGCACTCATATAGCATTTTATATACAGTTCCAAATTCTTCATAAATTCGTACTTCTGAAAATTTTACTTTATCTAAAATTTCTTTTTTGTATATTTTATTCCATGTTACAATCGCATTTAAATAAATGTTCCAATTTTCTGAAAATAAACGATTTAATGCTCCCATATTATCTGTTACAATTTCTTCTATCTCATCTTGTGGAAAAGTATATTCTTCTTTTCCTGTATTTTCATAAAATTTTCTAAAACTGCATTCTGTAATATCAGCGTTATATTTGTTTGCTAATTTCATTAAATATTCAAAAAAAGTTGGTTCTAGGTAATCATCTGGATCAAAAAAGTTAATATATTCTCCTGTTGCTATTTTTAATCCTGCATTTCTAGCAGATGCTTGCCCTCCATTTTTTTTATGAATTACTTTAATTCTACTATCTTTTTTTGCATATTCTTCACAAATAGCTCCACAATTATCTTTTGATTCATCATCAACTAAAATAATTTCTAAATTCTTATATGTTTGGTTTTGAATCGATTCAATTGCTTTTTTTAAATATTTTTCAACACCATATATTGGAACAATGACACTAATTAATTTTTGCTTCATCTTGTGCCTCCTTATTTACATAATTTATTTTTATAATTTTCTTGTATTTTTTTACCATGTTAAATTATAGCATATATGGCTTACTATGTCAATCTTTCTTAATGCTTCTTTGACTGTTTTATTTTTCTTTTATTTACGCTATTTCTCTTTTATTTACTCTTATTTTCTGTTACTTTCTTTTATCTTATTACTTTCTTCACTCTACATAACTTTATTTTTTATTAAAATACCATTAAAAATTTATATCTTCTCTTTTTCATCTCATCTTTAATAATAAGAAAAGTGGCTTCGCCACATGTACAGATTACTTCGTAATCGCACAGACTAAGGTAACTTAACCTTGTTACTCCAGAAATTTCTGACGAAATTTCCTACGTAATAAAAAAACTTCTGCATCGTTTATAAAAAACATATGCAGAAGCCTACTACTTATTTTTAGTTGTCCCATTCATCCAAAATTTGTACAATTTCCTCAAAAGAGGATGCCTCATGTTGTCTTGCTCCATCGGTCAGTAGGTATCTTGCCCCTTTCTTCTTTAACTTATATTCTTTCTCCTTCTGTCTTTGTGAAAACTGTACTTGTAACTGCAACCTATGAACATTCTTCTTAATTATCCGAGAAACATAGCTTTGCGATATACCTAATCTTTCTGCTATTTCTTTTTGAGTCTTACCTTCAAAATACAATAACAAGATTGTCCGAATATCACTTTTCAAATTGATAATAATATTCAGCGCTTCTTCTATTGTAATTTGATTGAAAATTTCCCTTTCGATGTTGACATTCTCATCTGCTATACAATCTTGGATCATTAATGTTTCCTCTGTTCCAAGAATATATTCCTGTATAGAAACACAGTCATCCGATCTCTTTTTTATGCTCCGATATGCCATATTTAATTCATTTAAAATGCACCTCGAAGCATAAGTCGCAAATGTATTTCCTTTTTTCTCATCGTATGTTTCCGCAGCTTTAATTAGTCCAACCATTCCTATTTGAGCAAATTCTTCAAGGTCAATTGCTGGATCTCTCGACTTGTATCTTTTGGCATAATACCAAACTAACCGTTGGTTATTTTCTACTAACTTTCTCCAATCCAAATCACTCATAAACAAATTTCCTTTCCCTGTTTTCCTCCCAAAATAAGTAGTCATTCCAATGATGATTAGAATGATAATGTTAACGAGTATCTATTTTATTTTACTACATTTATTCTATTTTTTCAAATTTTTATATAAAAAGTATTAATTCAATATATTACTTTCTTTCTAGTATATTAAGCTTCTTAAAATAAGAAAAGTGGCTTCACCACATGTATAGATTGCTTCGCAATCGCACAAATTAAGGAAACTTAACCTTGTTAGTTCAGAAATTTCTTTCGAAATTTCCTATGTAATAAAAAAACCAGCATTTGCATCTTATACAAAAAACTGGTTTCCTCTTACCGATATTCTAATTTTCTTTCTTTTCAAACATGTCTTTTCCAACACCACATAATGGGCAAACCCAATCATCTGGTATATCTTCGAAAGCTGTTCCTGGAGCAATTCCACTATCTGGATCACCTAGTTCTGGATCATATACATATCCACATGCCATACATACGTACATTCTTATCACCTCATTTCCTTTCTATTTTATTTTTGTTATATTGTATACAAATCTTCTATCTTTATTCTTCGTGTACAATAAACATATCTTTTCTTTCACCGCAAACTGGGCAAACCCAATTATCTGGTAAATCTGAAAATTCAGTATTCGGACCAATTCCAGCTACTTCATTTCCTACTTTTGGATTATATATGTATTTACAATTCATGCATTCATAAGAATCGCCTTCTTCTCCCTTTAATTTGGTAAAATTACGATATCCTAATGCAATTACTGCAATTACCATTAATGCAAATGAAATTGCTTTCCAAATACCACTATCTAATAAAATAACAGCAAACATTCCTAAAGTAGCACTAATTCCATATAAAATATATACTGCTTGCTTTTGTGAAAATCCTTTACTTACAATCTTATGATGTAGATGACCTTTGTCCGCTTTAAAGATTGCTTTTAAAGATTTTCCTTTTATCACTCTTCTTACGATTGCACTTAATGTATCAAAAATTGGTAAACCTAATACAATCATTGGTAAAACAATAACCACTGCTGTATATGTTTTGGCAACACCTAAAATAGATACAATAGATAAAGTGAAACCTAAAAAGTTTGATCCCGTATCCCCAATAAAAGTTTTTGCTGGATTAAAATTGAATGGTAAAAATCCAAGTAATGCTCCAAGTAATGCTGTTATCATAATAATTGCTATTAATGGAGATTCATTTAATGCAAAAATCATTAGAAGTGAAATACAAGAAATCATAGATATTCCAGAAGAAAGTCCATCCAATCCATCCATTAGATTAATTGCATTCGTAATTCCTACAATCCAAATAATTGTAAGTACGATCATTATAACTTCATTTACTTCTTTACTTGCAATAAAAGGAATTTGAAAATCTCCTAGCCTTAATCCAAAACTTACCACAACAATCGCAGCTAAAACTTGACCTGCTAACTTTGCGAAAGGTTTAATTGTTTTTACATCATCAATAAAACATGTAATTCCTAAAATAAGGACACCTAAAAAATAACCAATTAATTTATATCCATATTGTTCTGGTCCAAATAAGTTAATTCTATTGGCATCTTCTATTAGCATTGTTATTGTTAAATAACAAAAAGATACAATAAATCCAGCAATTACAGCTACTCCACCTAGCTTTGGCATTGGTTTATGATGCATCCTTCGATTATCTTTCGGAACATCTACAGCGCCAACTTTTTTTGCTAATCGAATAGAATATGGTGTCATCATAAAAGCAGTAATAAAAGCAAGTAAAAAAGCAATTGCTATATCTCCCCACATTTTTTTACACCTCTATTTCATATTTTCACTTTCTATTTGTTCTAGCATTTCTAATCTTTCTTGGTATCTTCCACCTTTAAATTTTGTTTCCAACCAAGACTCTATAATCTTAATCGCTTCTTCTATTGACATATTGTCTCCAGATAACGTAATTAAATTAATGTCATCATCTGCTTTTGCTGCTTTTGCCAAATCCGCACTCGTTACACTTGCAGCTCGAATTCCTTTAAATTTATTCGCAGTTACAGTCATTCCATAACCTGATCTACAAATTAAGATTCCTTTATCTGCTACCTTGCTTTGCATTGCTTCTGCAACTTTTTTTGCATATATTGGGTAATCTGTTCTTTCTTCATTATAAGTTCCAAAGTCTTCGTAAGAAATCTGTTTTTCTTCCAAATATTTTTTTATCTTTTCTTTTAATTGGTAACCACCATGATCCGCTCCTATCGCTATCATCGTTTTCCCTCCATATTTGTTTTTTTCACTATATCATACGAAAAAATAGAATACAATATTTTTGTAGTATTTTTTCGCATTTTGTATTCCTTCTAATACGTAAATTCATTACTTACCCAATTATTTTATGAAATTGCTTGCAATATTTCACATTCTGTGTTAAAATAGCATGTGTTATAATGTAATATGAACTAAGAGGAGGTGTATTAAGATGCCAAATATTAAATCAGCAATAAAAAGAGTAAATATTATTGAAAAGAAAACTATGAGAAATAATATGATAAAATCAGGATATAGAACTGCTGTTAAAAAATTTGAACAAGCAATTGAAGCTGGAAACATAGAAGAAGCAAAATCTTTATTCTCAGCAGCTACTAAAAAAATAGATCAAGCTTGCACAAAAGGTGTAATTGTAAAAAACACAGCAGCTAGAAAAAAATCAAATATGGCTAAAAAGCTTAATGCAGCTATGGCTTAGTTAAAAATATAAAGATTATGCATAGTTTTTATAAGGATAGAAATGATTCTATCCTTTTTTTGTTTTCTTTTCTAAATAATATTTTCTTATTTCCATATTCCCATGTATTTCCTTTGTTTTTTCTCTTTATTCATGTTACCATAGAATTAAGAATTCAAAAAAGAAGGAGGATTACGTATGATTCATCTTATTTTTCATAAGCTATTTCCATTTGATCCTTCCATTAAAATTTTAATGAAAAAGGGAATTAAATTTTCTTTATTATTCTGTTTTGTAGGTACACTTTTATTGTTTGGTTATCAGCTATTTTATCAGTTACCAGATTTATACTACATATCATTATCACTGATTCAGACAGGAATTACTTTTATTGCATTTTTCATTGCATGCGCGATTGCCTTTAACCAAATTAAAAGGGACGCTTCTTAAGATTCCGTCCCTTTTTTCTCTATTTACTTAATTCTTCTTTTAGCATTTTATTTAACATCTGTGGATTTGCTTTTCCTTTTGTTGCCTTCATTGCCTGTCCTACTAAAAATCCAATTGCCTTATCTTTTCCCGCTTTGTAATCTTCTACTGATTGTGGATTTGCTTCAATTACTTGCAATACAATTTCTTTAATTGCACCTTCATCAGAAATTTGAATCCAGCCTTTTTCCTTAATAATTTCTTCTGGTTCTTTTGGATTTTCAAATAATTCTTCTATTACCTTTTTACCAATACTTGAACTGATCGTTCCTTTATCGATTAATTCTACTAAATGTCCTAAGTGTTCTGCAGTAAATGGTATTTGGTCTGGCTCTATTTCTTTTTCATTTAAAATTCTAGAAATATCAGAAATAATCCAGTTATTAACCGCTTTTCTATTTCCACAAACATCACTTGCATTTTCGAATAAATCGGATAAATATTTTGAACCCGTTATAATATTCGCATCCTTTTCTGATAGATGATATTCGTTAATATATCTTTCTTTCCTACTTTCTGGAAGTTCTGGTAAACTGTTTTTAATATTTTCTATATATTCTTCTGATAAATTAATTGCTACTAAATCTGGTTCTGGGAAATATCGATAATCATCTGCATCCTCCTTATCTCTCATTGAGAATGTTTTTCCAGATACATCATCCCATCTTAAAGATTCTTGTTCTACCTTTCCTCCCTCTTCTATTACATCAATTTGTCTTGTCACTTCATATTCAATTGCTCTTGTAATGGATTTAAAAGAGTTCATATTTTTCATTTCTGTTCTTGTTCCCAATTTTGGATCTCCAACTTTTCTTACAGATACATTTACATCTGCTCTTAAAGATCCTTCTTGCATTTTACAATCCGAAACTTCTATATATTCTAGTATTGATTTTAATTTCTTTAAGTATCTATCAACTTCTCCACTGGAACGTAAATCTGGCTCAGATACTATCTCAATTAGTGGAACTCCTGATCTATTTAAATCCACTAAGCTTCCACCAGCAAATTCATCATGATTTAATTTACCTGCATCTTCTTCTATATGTATTCTTAATAATCTTACTTTCTTTTTCTTTCCTTCATCATCCTCTATTTCTATATATCCATGATTACATAAAGGTTTATCATATTGAGAAATTTGGTATGCTTTTGGTGTATCTGGATAGAAATAATTTTTTCTATCATTTTTACTATTTCTTTCTATTTCACAATTTGTTGCAAGACCTGCTTTTACTGCATATTCTACAACCTTTTCATTTAGTACAGGAAGTGTTCCTGGCATTCCCATACAAATCGGACATGTATGTGTATTTGGTTCCGCACCAAATGTTGTAGGACATGAACAAAAGATTTTTGTTTTTGTAGAAAGTTCTGCATGAACTTCTAGTCCTATTATTACTTCGTAACCATCTCTTACCATTACTTTTCCTCCTTACTATTTCTTAAATTCTGGTTTGTATTTTTCACTAAATTTTACTTTTTGCTCAAAAGTATATGCAGCATTTAATAATGTTTCTTCTGCAAATCGATTTCCTATTAATTGCATTCCCACTGGCATTCCTTCTTTATCTACACCACATGGAATTGATATTCCTGGAAGTCCTGCAATATTCACAGATACTGTACAAATATCCGCCAAATACATGGCAAGCGGATCATTGATTTTTGAACCAATGTCAAATGCTACTGTTGGAGATGTTGGTGTTAAAATAACGTCATAATGATCAAATACTTTTTTAAATTCATTCATTACTAATGTACGAACTTGTTGTGCTTTTTTATAATATGCATCATAATATCCTGAACTTAATACATATGTTCCTAATATGATTCTTCTTTTTACTTCTGGTCCAAAACCTTCCGTTCTTGAATTTCTAAACAATTCTTTTACATTATTATATTCTTTGGCTCTGTGTCCATATCGAACACCATCAAATCTACCTAAATTTGAGCTAGCCTCTGCACAGGCAATTATGTAATAAGAAGCTAAAGCATATTCTGCGATATCTAAAGATACCTCTGAAACTTCTGCCCCTAGTTCTTTATATGTTTCAATTGCTTTCTCTAAATTTTCTTTTACTTCTGCATTAATTCCTTTTCCAAAGAATTCTTTTGGAACTGCTATTTTTAGTCCTTTTACATCATTTTTTAACGCTTTTGTATAATCCACTTTTGGTCTTTCTACAGATGTTGAATCCATATTATCTTTTCCTGCAATGATATTAAGAAGCATTGCTGCATCTGTTACATCTTTGGTTATTGGTCCAACTTGATCTAGTGATGAAGCAAATGCCACAACACCATATCTTGAAACTAGTCCATAGGTAGGTTTTAATCCAACAACACCACAAAAAGCAGCTGGCTGTCTTATAGAACCTCCTGTATCTGTTCCTAGTGCCCATGGAAGCATTCCTGCTGCTACTGCTGCAGCTGAACCGCCTGAAGATCCTCCTGGTACTTTATTTAAATTCCAAGGATTTCTTGTAACATGAAAATAGGAATGTTCTGTAGATCCTCCCATTGCAAATTCATCCATATTTAGTTTTCCTAAATTTACAAGTTCTTCATCATTTATTTTTTCCATAACGGTTGCATCATATGGTGCAATGAAATTTTCTAACATTCTTGAAGAACATGTTGTTTTCACACCTTTTGTACAAATATTATCTTTTATTCCTATTGGAATTCCTGTTAATTTTGATTTTGCCTCTCCACTTTCCATTTTTTTATCCATCTCTTTTGCTTTTTCTAAAGCATCCTGTTCTAAAGTCGTAACAAAAGCTTGTACATCTTTTTCTTTTTCAACGATTCTATCTGTATATGCTTTTGTAATATCATAACTTGTAAGCTCTTTTTTCTCTAATTTTTCTTTAAGTTCATGCACAGTTAACTCTGTAATATTCATATTTGCCTCCTTTATTTCTATTGGCTTAGGTTATATCAATTCTTACCATTAATTTATTACTTTTGGAATTTTAAACATATTTTGTTCTTTTTCTGGTGCATTTTGAAGTAAAGCATCTAAGTCTCCAAATTCTTTTACTTCATCTTTTCGAAATACATTTTTATTTTCGTATGCCCCTATTGTGATATCTAAATTACTTACCTCTGCATTATTTATTACATCTGCAAAGTTTAAAATTTCTTGTAAATTTTCTAAATATTTCTCTGTTTCTTCTTCTTTAAGATTCAAATCTGCTAATTTTGCAATGTGTAATAATTCTTCTTTACTTACCTTGTTTTCGCTCATAAACTCATCTCCTTGCGTTTTATCTGGCTTTTATTATATATGCATTTATTTCCAAAAGTCAAGTTTACCATAATTTTTTTCTGTATAAATATTGACAAATGGGCAAATACTATGTAAAATATTTCTATAGGGATAAAGGGACGGTCTTTAAAATCCCTTACAAACGGGATTTTAAAGACCGTCCCTTTATCCCGTAGGCAATGACGAGCTTTTGCAAGTTACTAATAGAGAGTAAGGGTCTAGAGGCTGGAAGCCCTTTTAGAAAAACGTAAAGGAATAACACATTGTTTTTTTATTTTTAAATTTAATAAATCAAGTGGAAAACTATTATAAACCAAGTTTTCAATATAGGGTGGCACCGCGGAAAGTTATTTCGTCCCTATCATATTAAATATATGATAGGGCTTTTTTGATGCCTATCATATAGAGATTTAGGAGGTTTATTATGGAAATGTACAGAACACACACATGTGGGGACATTACATTAGAAGATGTCGGAAAAAAAGTAAAAATTGCAGGATTTGTACAAACGATTCGTGATTTAGGAGGTCTTGTATTCTTAGATATTCGTGATATGTATGGAGTTACACAAGTTGTAACTTCTGCTGAATCTAATATTGTAGATTTCGCATCCCATATCCCAATTGAATCTTCTGTATCGGTAGAAGGTATCGTTAGAAAAAGAAGTGAAGACACCATCAATGAAAAGATAAAAACAGGACTTGTAGAAATTTTTATTGAATCGATTAAAGTTTTAGGAAAACGTACTAAAGAGTTACCTTTTGAAATTAATACTTCTCAAGAAGTAAGAGAAGATTTAAGATTAAAATATCGTTATTTAGATTTAAGAGGTGAAAAGTTAAAACAAAATCTGATTTTAAGAAGTAAAGTGATTCAATTTTTAAGGGAACAAATGATCCAAAGAGGATTTTTAGAAGTGCAAACTCCCATTCTTACTAGCTCTTCTCCAGAAGGTGCTCGTGACTATTTAGTTCCTAGTAGATTACACGCAGGAAAATTTTATGCTCTTCCTCAAGCCCCTCAACAATTTAAACAATTGTTAATGGTTTCTGGAATTGATAAATATTTTCAAATTGCTCCTTGCTTTCGTGACGAAGATGCAAGAGCAGATCGTGCCCCAGGAGAATTTTATCAATTAGATATGGAGATGAGTTTTGCATCGCAAGAAGATGTTTTCTCTACAATTGAACCAATTATCTATGAAACTTTTACTAAATTTTCAGATAAAACAGTATCGACTTATCCTTTTCCTAGAATTTCATATAAAGAAGCAATGCTTAAATATGGCTCTGATAAACCAGATTTAAGAAACCCTTTAGAAATCATTGACGTTACAGATATTTTTGAACAAGATTCAGTTACATTAAATGCGTTTAAAGGAAATTTAGTAAGAACAATTGCGACATATCATGTAGACGAACAACCTAGAAGTTTTTTCGAAGGTATGACAGATTACGCAATAAAAGATTTAAAAGCCAAAGGACTTGCATGGCTTCGTATTCTAGAAGATGGTACTTTCCAAGGTCCAATTGCAAAATTTATTCCTGAAGACGCAAGAGAAGAAATGAAAAAAAGAACTGGTACAAAACCAGGAGATTGTTTATTCTTTATTGCTGAAAAATCTGGAACCGTAGAAAAATTATCTGGACAAATTCGTGATGAATTAGGAAAACGTTTAGATTTAATTGATGAAACTATTTTTAAATTCTGTTGGATTGTAGATTTTCCAATGTACGAATTAGATGAGCATGGAAGTATTGCATTTAGCCATAACCCATTTTCTATGCCACAGGGAGGATTAGATGCTTTAAACCATAAAAATCCTTTGGATATTCTTGCTTACCAATATGATATTGTTTGTAATGGTATTGAACTTTCTTCTGGTGCTGTTCGAAACCATGATATTGATATTATGCTTAAGGCATTTGAAATAGCAGGTTATTCTGAGGATAACGTAAAAGAAAAATTTGGAGCTTTATTTACAGCGTTTCAATTTGGAGCACCTCCACATGCTGGCATTGCACCTGGGATTGACCGTATGATCATGCTTCTTACTGGTTCTGATAATATCCGTGATGTTATCGCTTTTCCTTTAAATAGTAAAGCTCAAGATCTTATGATGGGAGCTCCTAGCTTTGTTTCTCGTGAGCAACTTAGGGATATTCACATTCGAATTGATTCAAAATAAGAAAAGTGGCTTGTAATAAAAAGATAGGCGGGCAGTGAAGAACTCACTGCTCGCCCTCTTTTATTTCCTCGAAATCCTAGCTAGGATTTAATAAAGCTCTAGAGCTTTATTAAAAAACTTTATTGGCACTTATAGTAGTCTACTATTGTTGCTAAAAACTCCATGTTTGTCGCCCGCTGAGTAGTATTGGTAGCGTAACAGGGAAAGAACTTAAGAACTTCTTCTAAGTTTCCTCTTGTCCATGCGACCTCAATCGCATGCCTGATCGCACGTTCTACCCTGCTACTGGTAGTTTTGTACTCCTTAGCAATAGATGGATACATCACCTTGGTAGCTGATTCCATACACTCCGGATTTTGCAGTCCCATCAAGATTCCCGTTCTGATGAAATTGAACCCTTTTATGTTGGATGGAATTCCAAATTTGTGCAACTGCTCCGTGACTTCCATCTCGATGCTTTTGGCTCTTTCTTTTTTCATCTCAATCATTGCTGCTGAAACATTCTGTTCTTCTGTTATGCTTACTTCTCCACTTAGTTGATTAACCACCTCGATCGCTTCAATCAAATCATCGATTGAAATGTTTTCTTCCCGTAATTTTTTCAGCACCTCCAAAGTCTTTTTGAGTTTTAAATTCTGTCTTTCCATATCAGTATCTCCTTTTCTAATGTATATTTTGCACTTTCTATTATACCATATTTTTCTTATTCTTTCAAGTTATATAGATTCCTGATATTTCCATTCTCTATACTTCATTTTTAACATAATCATGATTATATTTTCATTTAATGGATAATCCCTATGAAGCCTACTTAAATCTAATGTTTTACTACTATTAATCTTATTATCTGTCAGATTTTGAACAAATCCTTCCTTTTCTAAAGCAAGGATTTGTTCTTCCTTTGCAACTCCACATGGATATGTAAATATTTTGTTCTGTACCTTTTTTCCTAATTTTTCCTCTATTTGTTCATAAGATTTATTTACATTTTTCACAGCTTCTTCTACACTTAATGTATCGAATTTTACATGATCCATACTATGAGAAGCAATGGTAACCAGCCCGCTTTCCTCCATCTCTTTTGCTTCTTTCCAAGAAAGCGTTAGATCTGTTTCCATGTTATTATTAATAATAAATGCTGTAATTGGCACATCATATTTCTGAATAATTGGAAAGGCATTCGTATATACACCTTTTAGTCCGTCATCAAACGTAATTAAACAACTTCTTTTGCTTAGAGCTTTCTCTCCATTCTTATAGGCTATTAAATCATCATAAGTAATAAAATGATATCCTAATAATTTTAAGCCTATAATTTGTTCTTCAAATTTTGCTTTTGTTGTTTGCATATAATCATATTCTATTTCAGATTTGTCATCTACAATATTGTGATAAACAAAAATTGGAATTGAAATTTTTCTTTCTGCAATTTTATATGTTTGTTCTGCGCCTACTCGATCCAAAATTAAAATAATCCCAATTAAAAATATTGCTACAATAATTATTTTTTTTATTTCTACTTTTACTGCTTCTTTATTCATTTTTTCGCTCCATTATAATTTTTTCCCTACATAGTAAAGAGGCAATATATTTATTACCTCTTTACTAACTTTTCTTATCTTTTTTTAGATTTATTTTATTTCACTTCCATAATAACTATCTATTAAAATTTGTTTTAATTCTATAACTAATGGTAATCTTGGATTTGCAGTTGTACATTGATCTTCAAAAGCTCTATCTGCAAGTTCATCTACTTTTGCCATAAATTCATCTTCTGCAATTCCTGCTTCTTTAAATGAACTTGGAATATTTAAGTCCGCATTTAATTTTTGAATTTCTTTGATTAAAGATTCTACTCCTTCTTCTGTCGAATTTGCAGCAAATCCCATTTTCTTTGCCATATTTGCATATTTCTCATTTGCAATAAAATATTCATATTTTGGGAAAGATACAAATTTTGTTGGTCTCTTACTATTATACGCTACTACATATGGTAATAAAATAGCATTTAATCTTCCATGTGGTAAATGGAATTCTGCACCTAGTTTATGAGCAAGTGAATGGCAAATTCCTAAAAATGCATTTGTAAATGCCATACCAGCAATTGTACTTGCATTATGCATTTTCTCTCTTGCAGTTTTATTATCTCCATGATTATATGCTTCTCTTAAGTTATGGAATACTAATTCCACAGCCTTTTCTGCTAATCCATCTGTATAATCAGAAGCCATATTAGAAACATAAGCTTCTAATGCATGTGTTAATACATCCATACCGGTATCTGCTGTAATTGATTTTGGAAGTGTCATAACTAAATCTGGATCTACAATTGCTACATCTGGTGTTAATTCATAATCTGCTAATGGATATTTTCTTCCTTTCTCTTTGTCTGAAATAACTGCAAAAGAAGTTACTTCTGATCCTGTTCCTGATGTTGTTGGAATTGCTACCATTTTTGCTTTTTCCCCTAATCTTGGGAATTTATATGTTCTTTTACGAATATCCATAAATTTAAGTTTTAATCCTTCTACATCTGCATCTGGATGTTCATAAAATAACCACATTCCTTTTGCAGCATCAATCGCTGATCCTCCACCTAATGCAATAATAACATCTGGTTTAAATGTATTCATCGCTGTAACACCTCTTTTTATCGTTGCGAAAGATGGATCTGGCTCTACATCAGAAAAGATTTCAGAATGTACATATTGTATTCTTTTTCTTAAATGATATAAAATTTTATCAACATATCCAAGTTTTACCATAGATTCATCTGTTACAATAAATGCTCTTGAAATATCTGGCATTTTCTCTAAATAACTAATAGAACCTGCTTCAAAATAAATTTTATCTGGAACTTTAAACCATTGCATATTAACCCTCCTCTTTGCCATTCTTTTTACATTAATTAAATTAACAGATGATACATTTGAAGTTGTTGAGTTTCCTCCAAAAGTACCACAACCTAATGTAAGTGATGGTAAATTTGTATTATAGATATCTCCAATTCCACCATGAGAAGATGGAGAGTTTACGATGATTCTTCCTGCTTTCATTCTTTTTGAGAATTCCATAATTGTATCATCGTTTTCAGAGTGAATAACTGCTGAATGGCCAAGTCCACCATATTCTAATAAACGTTCTGCTTTATCGATTCCGTCTTTACTATCTTGTACAATATAATATGTTAAAACTGGACTTAATTTTTCTTTTGAGAAAGGATAGCCTTCTCCTATATTTTCTTCATAAACAACTAATACTTTTGTATCTTCTGGAACTTCAAATCCTGCTGATTTTGCAATTTGATATGGACTTTGTCCTGGAATATGAGATCTTAGCTTGTCTCCTGCTTCTTTATCAAACATGGTATCTTGTAGCTTTTTCTTTTCTTCCTCAGATACAAAATAGCAACCAGCTTCTTTCATTAGTTTTTCAAATTCTTCATGAATTTCTTTATCTACTAATACAGACTGTTCAGAAGCACAAATCATACCATTATCAAATGATTTTGACATAACTAAATCATTAACAGACGTTTTTAATTTAGCTGTTTTATCAATATAACATGGTACATTTCCTGGACCTACTCCTAATGCTGGTTTTCCACATGAATAAGCAGCTTTTACCATACCAGTTCCACCAGTTGCTAGAATTAAATTAACATCTGGATGATGCATTAATAAATTAGTTGCTAAAACAGAAGGTTCTTCAATCCATAAAATACAATCTTTTGGAGCTCCTGCTTTTATTGCTGCATCTCTTACAATTTCTGCTGCTTTTGTACTACATTTTTGAGCGGATGGATGAAATCCAAAAATAATAACATTTCTTGTTTTTGCAGATATCATTGATTTAAACATAACAGTTGATGTTGGATTCGTGACAGGTGTAACTCCTGCAATAATTCCAATTGGTTCTGCAATTTGAACATAGTCTTCTTCATCATTTTCATCAATAACCCCAACTGTCTTATCATATTTAATGCTATGATAAATATATTCTGTCGCAAACATATTCTTTGTAATTTTGTCTTCGTAAATTCCTCTTTTGGTTTCCTCTACTGCCATTTTTGCAAGTTCCATATGATGTTCTAATCCTGCCATTGACATAGCTTTTACAATGTTATTTACTTGTTCTTGATCTAATTTCATGTATTCTTTGGAAGCAATTTTTGCTCTTTCTACTAAATCGTCAATCATCTTTTTAATTTTTGCTTCATCAATTTCTTTCTCGCCCATAAAATTCCTCCTTAAAGTTTATCTTATCTGTAATTATATAATACTAATGTAGTTTGTCAATAGAATTTCTTTTGTTTTATACGACAAAAAATGTGGATAAAATCCACATTTTTATTTATCTTTCTTGATTTGTTTGTTTTCTTTTATTAACTGTTAGATTTTCCTCTTCTTTTCTCTTTTCCTCTTGTCTTTCTAATATTTCAAAAATAATCTGATCTTTATATTCTACGGATAAAGAAGAGATAATTTTCATTTTTTCTTCTTTGCTTAAGAGTTCAACATCTTCCGGAAAAGTAATACCTTTTTTCTTAATTTCTTTTTTTACAGTTGTCCCCCTATATTTCTTTAACATATCAAAACGATCCTCTTCAAATGGAAAACCAGTTAAAATGATTGTTCCCATATTTCCTGGTCCAATTTCTCCTTTTTGAAACCATTCTTCTACTTGCTCTTTCTTCTGTTCTTCCACGCTTTCCTGCCTTTTTTCATTTAGTTTTGTTAAAGAAAATAATCTTGCTCGTAATTCATTAATTGGAGCTCCATCATATTTATGTTTTGTATCCACTTTTCTAATTTCTTTTACTGCTTTTTCTGCAACTTCAATAATAGAACTATCACTTTCTAAACCACGTTCAATATCCGTATAAAGCATATTGGCTCCATTTAAATCCAAGAAAATTTGAGCAATCTTTTTACTAGAAGCTTCTATTCTCTCTTCCTCTGTTTCAAAATCTGGTAATAACTTTCCTAACTCCCTTGGTGTATATAAATCTATATTATCTACTACTGGTTTTACATCATCTGCTTGACTAATTACTTCTTTTAATAATTCTGCGCCTTTGGCCGTTTCTTTTAACGCTTGTGTTAATCCTTCATCTTCTAATATATTCGTTCCTTCTTCTGGCGGAATTGTACTTACTACTTCTGCAACGTGTTTTGGATCCAAATGCTCTTGTACTTGTGATAAGGTATCCAATTTTAATTCTGTATCTCCTACATTTTCTAATAATGTTTTCGCAGTCTCTGGGTGTTCCTCTGCCACGGTTTCTGCCCTTTTTACTAATTCCTTATCTGGTTTTTGTTTTAGCATTCTCCTTTGTTTTTCTTCTTTTCTTTTGTTTAACATTTTTTTTATTCCCATTGCCATCTCTCCTTACTGTATTTTATTTTTACTTTTTAGTATAACATTTTTTTTATTCTTTGTAAAACACTTCTTTTCGTCAATAATTAAACTTTCTCTTTTTCATCATCTTTCTTGCTTATTTTCCCATAGCAAAAAAGGAATTAAAATAAATTTTATTTTAATTCCTTTTCTCCTTTAATAAATATATTTTTGGGGATTTAATGTTTTACCATCTACTCTTATCTCAAAATGCAAATGTGGTCCTGTAGAATTTCCTGTTGATCCAACTGCTGCTATTGTATCTCCTGCAGATACTGCCTGACCTTTTGAAACATATAATTTGCTACAATGCGCATACCATGTTTCTACTCCATTTCCATGAGATACTTTTACCAAATACCCATAGGATCCGCTTCTTCCTGCAAATGTAACACTTCCGTCTGTAGTTACTTTAATTGGTGTTCCTGTTTTTGCTGCAATATCTAGTCCTGTGTGTGCTCCTGACCTTCTAGAACTTCTTGCACCATATCTAGATGTAATCGTTCCTGAAATCGGCCTTACTGCTAATTGAATTCCATTTACTGTACTAATTGCTTTCTGTTCTTCTTGCTTTTCTTGTTTTTTTGTAATATCTGCAAGCGGCGCAATTGTTTCATCTTCTATTTTTGCAACTATTACAGAACCTTCCTCTGTATCTTGTTTTGTGTCTGTATAAATTTGTCTCATTCCTATTTCTATTTCTATATTTTTTTCTTTACATTTTTGATTCAATTCCTCTATTACATTTTGTGCTTCCTCTTCGGTTTTTACATATGTTTTTATTTCATCATTTACTACTATTCCGAACATCGTATAAATTGTAGTTGTATTTTCTTGTATTTTCGCTAACACTTCTTGTTCGTTTACTTGTTTTGTTTTTTCTACAAATTGTAATTCATAGTTTTGCTCTGCTTCTATCGTTCGAAACGCTACACATTCCTCTTCTACTGTTACCATTTTGTTAATGGCATTTTCAAATTCATTTTTATTTTCTACATATCCTATTGTTTCTCCATTTAATGTCACTTTATATAACGGTTTATATTTAATTGCTATAATAACAAGAATAATAATACTTGCTATAATTATTATATTTGTAACTTTTAAAATTTCTTT
This sequence comes from Candidatus Merdicola faecigallinarum, assembly GCA_018714565.1. GTDB lineage: Bacteria > Bacillota > Clostridia > TANB77 > CAG-508 > Merdicola > Merdicola faecigallinarum. Next base: position 42,034 of record DVNH01000025.1, read on the forward strand.
TGTGCAGTATTTTAATTTCCTGCTTAAAATAAAAATTCACTCTCCTTATCGTCTATTTTTATGCAAAACTAGCTTTTATTATACTATATATTGTAAACATTTTCAAATTATGTATACTAAAAAAAGATACAAAATTTAAACATTTGTATCTTTTTTCTATATTTTCTCATTTTTTCATATATTTTCCTTGCATTTTGTCTGTTTTTCTTTATTTTTCTTTTATTTTTGTTGTTCGAATCGTTCATTTCACTTACATTTCTCTTCAAAGTCTTTATTTTTCCCATTTTTCGTCTTTCTACTATATTTCTTTCTTCCTTCGTAAATTTGTTTTACACCTTTTATCCAATGACCATTTAATACCTTTATAAATCCAGCTACCGTCTCTTGGTTATAAATTTCATTTTGCTTTCTTGCAAAAACTCTTAATGGTTTTTGTAAGTCCATCATTACTTTACTCGCTTTAATAATATTTTGCTTCTTTAATAAACTCTTTAATTTTATTTTAGATTGATAATAATAAATTGCTCCGCCAATTAAAGTATGTTTCGCATCTTCCATTGTATGTGCTTCTGTTATCTTTTTTATTTTTGGTCTTTTTATCAAATGTTTTCTTCCTAATACCATTGCAAAATCCTGGTCAGAAATTGCTGGCAAATTTGCTGTTTGATAGGACACAGGATACTCTTTGTTAGAGATTACATCAGAAGAAATGATTTCTATTTCTTGTTTTAATATAATCTCTTCACTTGACTTTCCAATTAAAATATCATAAATTCCAGATTCCACTTTCCATAATCCATATTCTACATCATAATAAGAAAAAGCTCTTCTATCTAATTCTATTATAATCTCTTTTTCTTCCTCTGGAGCTAAAAACACTTTTTCAAAACCTTTTAATTCTTTTTTTGGTTTAAATATAACTGGATCTTTTTGTGAAACATAAAGTTCTACAATTTCACTTCCACTCATTTTTCCAATATTTTTAATCGTAAGCTTTACCTTTATTTTTTCTTCTTTTTCTATTTCAAATTTTGTTTTTTCCATTTCTAAATTGGAATATTCAAACTCTGTATAACTTAATCCATAACCAAAAGGAAACAATACTCTTTTTCCTACTTTATCATAATAACGATATCCTACATAAATACCTTCTTTATATTCTACACAAGTTTGAGAACCAGGAAAATTTTCAAAACAGGGAGTATCTTCTAATTGCATTGGATATGTTTCTGCAAGTTTTCCGCTCGGATTAACTTCTCCTAAAAGTACATTTACCATTGCTCTTGCTCCAGCTTGACCGCCTAGATATCCATGTACAATTCCCTTTATTCCTTGAATCCAAGGCATTTCAATTGGAGCTCCACCACATAAAATAACCACAATATTCGAGTTTACTTTTTTTAATTCTTCTATTAATTGTACTTGATTTTCTGATAATTTTAATGTTCTTCTATCCATTCCTTCGGTTTCTTCATTTTCTGTTAAACCAATGCATAACAAAACAACATCTTTCTCTTTTGCTATTTCACATGCTTTTTTTCTATATTGTTTATCTTTTTTGCTTGTTTTCCTATCATATCCTTTTTCATATTCAAAGTTAATTTCTTTTTCTTTCAAGCATTCATAAATCGAATCCACTTTTTCCGGATTGGTGATAGAACTTCCTGCTCCTTGATATCTAGGATATTTTGCCATATCCCCAATTAATGCAATTTTGTATCCCTTTTTTATTGGTAAAATAGAACTTTCATTTTTTAAAAGTACAATTGATTCTTCTGCTAATTTTTGTGCGAGTTCTTTGTGTTTTTTTCTATTATACTTCTCCTTTTCTCTTAAATTTTCATTTGATTTCATAATGAACTCTAGCATACGATCTACTGTTTCATTTAATATTTCTTCTGAAATTTTTCCTTGTTTTACTGCTTCTACAATTTCCTTATCTGTTCTTCCATCTGTTGCAGGCATCTCTAAATCATTTCCTGCCATTAATCCTTTTACACGATCATTTTCTGCTCCCCAATCTGTTACAACAATTCCTTGATGTCCCCATTCTTCTCTTAATATGCCTAGCAATTTTTTATTTTCTGTGCAGTATTCTCCATTAATTCTGTTATAGGCACTCATAACAGCCCACGGTCTGGCCTCTTTTACAATCATTTCAAAAGCTGTTAAATAAATTTCACGAAGAGTACGTTCATCTACAATCACATCAATTGTCATTCTTCTTTCTTCCTGATTATTAGCCGCAAAATGTTTTACACAAGCACCAATCCCTTGATCCTGCATTCCTTTTACATATGCAATTCCTAATTTTCCTGCTAAAAATGGATCTTCCGAAAAATATTCAAAATTTCTTCCACATAAAGGACTTCTTTTTATATTAACACCTGGTGCTAACACCATGCTTACTCTTTCTTCTTTGGCTTCTTCTGCAATGGCTTTTCCTTCTTCATAAATTAGATTAATATTCCAACTATTACTAATCGTAGATTCTGTTGGAAAACAAGTTGCTTTATTTCCAAGTTTAATTCCAAATTCATCTGTCTTTCCTCTTTGAACTCGAAGCCCATTTGGTCCGTCTGTCATCATAATGCTTGGTATATTTAATCTTTTAATTTCCTTTGTACACCAATAATTTTGTCCGGAACATAATCCCGCTTTTTCTTCTAGTGTCATTTTATCAATTAATTTTTTATATTTTAACATATAGACACTCTCTCCTTTTCTTTGGTACTATATTTATTTATATTAAGCCTAAATATTTCAAATATATTTGTGCACAACATTGGCAATCAAACTCAGCTCTATGATACCCTTCTTCTTCAATTCCGATAAATTTTGCTACTGTACTTAATTTATGATTTGGCAAATGTGGAGCTATTTTTCAAAAATTATATATACAACAAAACGATAAGTCAATATGGGAAAAAAGAAAATTCTTTCACTTTTTTAATACAAAAAAAATGACCTTCTAAAAGGTCATTTATTTATATTCATCATTATTCAGCTGAAGTTTCTTCAGTTTCTGGAGCATTGTAAGCATCAATAATTGCTTTTTGAATTTTCTCCCTTGTTTCAGCATTGATTGGATGAGCTATATCTTTGAATTCTCCGTTAGGAGTTTTCTTACTTGGCATAGCTATGAATAATCCATCTTTCTCGATAACTTTGATATCGTGTACTACGAATTCATTATCGAATGTTACAGAAGCAACAGCTTTCATTCTGTTTTCTGAATTTACTTTTCTTAAACGTACATCTGTTATTTGCATTTGAGCACCTCTTTCCAATGTTTTATAAATTTTGTACATTTTAGTATGTACAATTATATTATTCGTCAAAAAATCTTTTTTTCCTTCTTATTTTTTATAATTTTTATAGATTCTTTATTTTCACAATATTTTTGCTTCTTTCATATATTATAGCAGTATTTTCCTTTTTCTCCTTTTCGTTCTCAAAATACAAAGTATGGGAAAATAATCTATATAATATATATTTACCTATGATGAATGCTTCACGAAATAAAAGTATATTCTCTATTTATTTTCTCCAAAAAGTTGAAAAAAATACTAGAAACGTGTATAATTGATTCGTTAATATATTTAGGGGGTTTACTATGCCAAATTTAGATTTAATCAAACAATATAAAAGAGTACATATGATCGGAATTGGTGGTATCAGCATGAGCGGTATTGCTGAAATTTTACATCATTTAGGAATTGTTGTTACAGGTTCTGATATTTCTGAATCAGAAGTAACCGATAAATTAATAAAAAATAATATAAAAGTAACAATTGGACACAATCTTTCAGATGTTGCAGCATCTGATGTAGTTATTTTCTCTGCCGCAATTCATGAAGAAGACCCAGAATTACAAGAAGCTCATAAACTTCATATTCCAACAATTGAAAGATGCGATTTTTTAGGTTTACTTACAAAGGCCTTTGCAGAAACAATTGGTATCTCTGGAACCCATGGTAAAACAACAACCACTTCACTTGTATCTCTATGCTTTATAGAAGCAGGCTTAGACCCTAATATTCAAGTAGGTGCTTTATTAAAAGAAATTGATGGAAATTACCGAATTGGAGACAGTGAATACTTCATTATCGAAGCTTGTGAATATGTAGAAAGCTTTTTAAAATTCTTTCCTAAAACAGAAATTATCTTAAATATTGATAATGATCACTTAGATTATTTTAAAACATTTGATCATATTAAAGAAGCTTTTATTAAATATGTAAAATTATTACCAGAAAATGGATTACTAGTTGTTAATGGTGACGATACGAATTGTCTTGATTTACCAAAGTATACAAAAGCAAAATCTTTAACTTATGGAATCACTAATAAACATACTGATTTTTTTGCTGTTAATATTGTTTTTGATAAAAATGGATTTCCTGAATTCGATGTATATTCGAAAGACTCTTTCTATGAAAGAATAAAGCTTTCTGTTCCTGGTATGCACAATGTATTAAATAGTTTAGCATGCATTGCTTTATGCAACGAATATGGAATTGATAAAAAATATATAAAATCCGCTCTTCAAAAATTTACTGGAGCGCATAGAAGATTTGAATATGTAGGAAAAGTAAATCAAGCTAGTATTTTTGATGATTATGGACATCATCCAACCGAAATTGTTGCAACTGCCAAAGCTTTAATGAATAAAACTTATCATCATTCTTGGGTTATTTTTCAACCACATACCTATAGTAGAACAAAAGAATTATTAGATGACTTTGCCAAAGCATTATTAAATTTTGATCATATCATTATTACAGATATTTATGCAGCAAGAGAAACGAATCATTATAATATTTCTTCATTAGACTTAGTAAAACGTATTCAATCTTTAGGAAAAGAAGCAATTTATCTTCCTGATTTTGAAGATATTGTTCGTTTCGTAACAAAAGAAGTCAAAGAAGATGATATTATTTTAACTTTAGGAGCTGGAACAGTTACTAAAATCGGACCAATGATGGCAAATTCAAAATAAATAAGATATTTATTTTATCAAAGACGGCAGATGGATAAAAAAAAGAAAGTGAATTTTTTATTCATCTTCTTTTTTTTATTTCATTTAGCTTTCACTCATTTGTTTTAACATCATATCTGCAAAAACACCATATCCCATTGTAGGATCATTTACCATTACATGGGTTACCGCTCCTACAAATCGATCATTTTGGATAATAGGAGAACCACTCATTCCTTGAATAATTCCTCCTGTTTTTTCGATTAATTTTTGATCTGTCACTTTTATTATCATACTTTTATTGTCAGTATTATTATTCGTAAATACTTTCTGAATTTCTATTTCATATTCTTCTGTTTTATTGTTTTCTAATGTACAAATAATTTTTGCTTTTCCCGTTTGTATTTCATCTCTTGGTAATATTTCCATTTCTTTTGCATTCGATTTTATAAATTTTGTTCCTCGATTTAATTTCCCATAAATTCCAAATGCAGAGTTCTTATATACACTACCTATTGTAGTTCCATTTTCGATACTACCTCTAATTTCTCCTGGCTTTCCTTTCTCTCCTCTTACAATGGATACAATATTACTTGTAACCAATTCTCCTGTTGCTATATGAATAATTTCTTCGGTATCAATATCAATAATACCATGTCCCAATGCTGCAAAACTTCCCGTTTGTGGCTCATAAAAAGAAACAGTTCCCACTCCTGCAGCTGCATCTCTTACCCATAATCCAAGTTTATAATCTTTTTCTCCCGTTTTTGTAGGATTCATTTTGGTTTCATATTCTTTCCCATCTCTTACATACTTTAAATTGATTTCCTTCCCATTGCATTCATTTACATAAGTAATCAAATCTGCTGTACAAGTAACTGTTTTATCTGAAATTTTGGTAATCATATCCCCTTCTTCTATTCCTGAATTTTCATATGGCTTATATTTTTTATTATCTTCCCCTTCGATTTCTGACATTCCTACTACTAATACCCCATTGGTATAAAGTTTTAATCCAATTGCTTCTCCCCCTGGAACTACTACTTTATTCGGTATGGTCGTAACAGAGATATCTTTTAATTTAATATTTCCTAAATTTAAGCTTAATTCATTTTTTCCAATTTTATCTGATATTTCGCTTTCTTCTTGAAAAGAAGTTTCAATACTCTCTTTTGCATTTACTTCTATATTTAATCCAAACATTGGTTTTAATCCTATTTCTTCCCCTTGTAATAAAATAATACTAGAGGGAATAGAATCAATATAACAAATATAGATAAATAATAAAACAAAGATTATTAACACACAAAATAGACTTACTTTTTTTAATTTCTTCATTTTTTTCACCTTGTTCTTAGCATAACCAATTCTTTATTTTTTAATCTTAATCTTGCTAATAAGAAAAGTAAAAAACTACAAATAAAAAATTTTTATTTGTAGTTTTTTACTTTTTTATTAACATCTTTCTGTTCTTTTTGCTTTACTTTTTCCTTTGTGTTTTTTCATTTTAATTATATTGCTCAAATTTATTTGATTTATAGCTATTATAACGCTCTCTTCCTATTGCCGTAAAATAAGTACTTCTAATATTATGATTACTTGTATCATTAATCACATCTTCTAATGTTAAAATTCGATTTGTAGCAGAAACCACACAATCATAACAACCTTCTTCACCATGGGGATAAAAGTACTCTGTAGTATCTTCATCAGAATTTACAACTTTCCTTCGGTTAAAATCTAGATTTCGATATCCTACCCAATTTGTTGTATTGGTAACATCTTGAATGTTATGAAATTTATTTTCTGAACTACTTTTATCTACGAAATAGATAAAATGTGGATCAATAAATTCTCTATTCTTATTGTTAGTCATAATACTATATCCATTATAATATTTATTTTTAATTGGTATTCCTTGTAAGAAAGAAATAACACTAACATTGTTTAAAATTTGATCCCATTCATCCTCTTGTAAAATTGGCATCTTGAAATTATAAGTTGTATCATTTACTTGTGAAATAGAATTGTAACCAGCAATTGCGGCAGCTAAATTTGTTTCTATCGAAGTCTTAATAATACTTCTCCTATGATCATTAAAAATGGATGCTGCTTCTTCTGGATCGTTACTATCGGATACATTAAACACATGATCACTTAATTTTTCTGTACCGTTTATTCCTAATTCTTCTTTCGCTTCTTCTGTCATATCATTTAAGGTAAGTCCTCCTAAATTGCTTTTTACCCATGTTGAAAATTCCTTTGCCTCTTTATAGTATTCTTTTGCACTTGTATCTGTTACGGTAAAGTTTGCTGCCTCATCTGGTTTTACATCAATTCTTTTTCGATCAATTGAAATTCGATACCATGTATTTCTAGAAGAATCATAATAAACCTTCTCTCTTTGATTGTTCTCCGCATCCACATAAATATATGGTACCTCTGTTTTGGTTTGATAAGTAGTAAAGTTAACTTCTGATAAATTCTCTCCTCGTATTTCTTCTCCCTTATATCTTACTTGATCTCCATTTACCACTACATCATCTGGATTGATTAAATACCCTGATCTTGTTACATAATTTCCACCTACATTTCCATAAATGGTAATATAATTATCTAAGGTATAGTTTACAACAATATCTGTACTTCCTTTTTGATATCTTGCAGAATAATAAATATATGGTTTTAAACCATTATCAAATCCCCCATTTGGATTTGATATATTTTGAAAAGGAGCGTATATATAATATCCATCATACAAAGTATATACTAATGCAGGAATATATCTGCTTAGTTCCCCCTCACTAAATCCACTTGTTCCCAAAGAAGTGGCAAGTGAATTATAAAAAGTATTAATCGATGCTTCAATATCTCTTATTTTTTCTGTATCCACATTTTGAGTATTACTGTTAATTTCGTTTAATTGAAATGCTTTTACAGCATCATGGGTTGCATTATCCAATTTTGTATCATAAGACGTTTGCAATGTAATTGTATCTACTTGTGATTGTACATAAGTAGATATCACAAGTGATATTGGTATCATAATAATTATAAATATAACTGCTAATCCTTGTATCTTCATCTTGTATTCATCCTTTCTTTTGTATTTACAACCAAAAAATGACGACACGATGTTTTCGTTCTGTCGTCATTCATACCTTATTTACCATTTACAGTAACAATTCCACCATGTGATGCAAATATTTGATAAGTATCATTTCCAACTACTCGATAAAAAACATTTCTTAATAATTGTGCAATCGTATTGTTTGTGTTTTTTACTTTAACAGAAATCATATCTCCTTCTTTTAAAGCCAATGTTCTTCCATTTGGATATGTCACTGGATCTGGATTAATTTGTTCCATAATTTGTGATGTATACATTGTATAATAAATGTTTTCTCCAATTTTTTCTACTTCTGTTTGTGCAGCTTTCTTTCCTGGATTTTCATCCAATACTTTTAATTCTATTTCAACATCAAAACTATTTCCTGTTGCATTAATTGTTTGAACAAATTTTGTATAATCTTGTAATGAAATTTTTCCAGTCGTTCTAATACTATCTACATATTCTACCGTCGTATTTTGTACTGCTAATTGTGAAATATCATCACCACGGTCGGACACTGTCATTAGTGGAAATACAAACATTAAAAGTGCTGCTAAAACAATTGCTACAATTGTTATCAAGGTATCACCCATCTTTATATCCTCCTTCTATTTAGATTAATTTATTAGAGTATAGCGAATTAATCTCTTTGTTTGCTCATTTTCATTCTCTATTGATTCCTCAGCATTTGGATCTGCTTCTTCTTTTGGCATAATTCCCAATTCTTCTACAAAAGTAGAATCTTTATAATTATATAATAACACATTTTTTATAATTTTGTCTAGATTTTCTTTAATTGCTCGATTACTTCCTTGCCAAGGTTCGTTATTTTCCATTTCTTCATCTAAATCTAGAGCATATGTTTTTTGTCCTTTACTATTTGTATATAATGGATGATTGTCAATTCCAACAAATTCTACTCTATAATTTTCTTTATAGTATCGATATAAAGTGGGAATAATATCATCTATTGTTACATTTCTTGTTACTTTATATCGATTTGATGTTAAATCAATATAATCGTCTTCTTCCACATAGGAATAAAAATTACGATCGTCTTCTGCATATAAAATGGCTTGAGCAGCAGTTCTTGCCTGCGTCAAAGTCATCATTGCAATTGTTAGGGCAAGTATAAAAAGCAATACAAACCCAGCCATTTTCAATGCGTCAGCGGCATTCTCCATATCTCCTCAAGCCTT
>DVNH01000026.1 GCA_018714565.1 Candidatus Merdicola faecigallinarum
TACTCTTACTTCATATTCCGCTGTATAAGTTTGTCCTGCTTCTAAGCTATCTTTTGTTCTGTTAATTTCTTTTACTTGGCTATCTGGGATATAACCATTATCACCATAACTTCCTTCTTGTTTATATTCCACATAAGTTGTTCCCTTTGGAATTGTACTTTTTACTTTTATATTTTTTGCTGTTACATTTCCAACATTTTTTACATGAATACTATATTTAATAATTGTTCCTTCTTCTACATCTTTTCCATTCTCTACATTTGCTGCCACCGAAACTTCTAGCTCTGGACCTTCTCCTGTAGTTGCTCCAACTTTTGGTGCAATTACACTTTCTCTTCTTACTTGTCCATCCGATGTATTATCATAAGATACTGTATAAGTTCCATATGCAGATTCATTATGATTTAATCCTTCTGGAATTTGAATATCATATTGGAAACTTGCTGATTTTCCTTGTGCCATTGTATAGTCATTAAATACAATTAAATAAGATTTAATATTATCGTAACTCTCAACTTCTTGCATCCATCCATTATTGGTATTCGACAAGTCTTCTGTTGCTTCTCCATTTTCACTATAGTAAATTGTATAATTTCCTTCCACATTTTCTGCTCTTAAGCTTCCTAATAATTTTGCAGTAAAAGTTGTTCCTAAATCTTCTCCTGTTGTTTTTTTGTTTCCTGTAAAAGGAATTCTTCCTAATACAACTGGATTTTTAATGTCTACTCCATAGTTATTAATAATGTCAATCTTCATTGTTGCTGTTTTACTCGAAGTTAAAATTTCTAAATCTCCTACTTCTTCACGGTTATTTAAAGAAGTAACTTGTACACCTTGCTCTTTGAAATTTGCTAATGTATTTAAAGCAACTACTCCACTTGGTGCTTCAATATGGAATTCTGCTGTTGCTACTCCATTTTGATCTAATACAATTGCTTTTTCATTACTATATCTTAATATTGCTTGTTTTGTACTAGTAGCTGATTTTTTATCTAATGTGATATTTGCATTAATAATAATATTAACACCACCACTGATATCTGTTGCATATTTTGTTTGATTTCCTTCAATGCGGATACGAATAATTGTATTTCCTGCATCATTTTTAATAACATCATATGCTGCAATTTTTAATTCATTGCTAAATAATAATTCCATTGATTTAATTTCAAGTTCTGTTACTTCTGCTGGCAATTCAATTTCTAAATAAGGATTTTGATATAAATCAAAACAATCTTGATCTGCTCTTAATACTACTCTTATTTCTACATTTTCATTCTTAATTACACTAGATATAGAATTTGTTCCCATACTGATTTCTGCTTTTGTTGTTGTCTCATTCAAGCCAATATTTGCAGTATAATTATCACTTGTCATATTTGTTTTTACTACTATAGCTGTTTGAATGTTTGCTAAGTTCTTAATGATTTCACGATCCAATCCTGTTTGAGTTTTTATTGCTTTTTGGTTTTCTATCACTAATTTTCCTTCAGCAACTGGTTTCGTTGTAATCATTTCTAAAGTATTTACTTCTCCTTCATAACTGATAACAATATTTCCATTTGCATCTACTGGAGTATCTTTATTAATTTCATGTGTTTTATTTCCGTCTGTATAAATATCGATTCTTCCTTCTGCTCCAAATAATGTATCAAAATTTGCTTTTTTAATTGTTGTATTTTTGTAATAAGTACTATTATTATCTGAAATGATATTTCCATCTTTTAATTGATATCTATCATAATCGGAAGCAATTTGAACATAATCAATTGCATCCTTATAAGATAGTTGAGTTTCCCATCTTGTATGATACAATGTTTCGTATTCTGAATTTGCATATAAGTTTCCTTTGTTTACACTTGCTGTTGCTGATAAATTAGAGTTTACTAGACTTCCTTTTGCTTCTAATACTACTTCTTTTTCTTCTTCTAAAGTTGCAACTTTATTTCCTACTGTAATCTCTCCATTTGCAACTAACTTCATTGTTCTTCCTATCATACCATTGCTTGAACCTAAGATATAAATAATTCTGTATTCATCTTCTCCATCTTTCCAAGAAATTGCATTATTTTCATTTTTTATATTTTCTACTGTAATATTTAATTGGTTCTCTTCTGCTCTATATTCCCAGTTGTTTTGAGTAAAACCTGAAGAATCGCTTATTCCATTAGAAGCTGTTGTTTGAACAGCATATGCTCTTACTTCTTCTATTTTTATATTTTCTATTTGTGGAGTTTGTACATGTAATACCATTTTCTCTGATGGCATACTATTATTTACAATATTGGTTTTCACACTTAATTCTACTAAAGTTCTTTGACTATCTAGCGGAATTACTTTTTCTACTTGTTGTTCTAATCTTCCCTGTATTGTTTCATCCCATGTTAAATGTACTAGTATTTCTCCTTTTATTTCTCTTTCTTTTCCATTTGCATCTACATAGATTCCATTAAGTAGAACTTTTGTATCTCGATCAAAATAATCTAGACGAATCGGATCTTGTTTCTCAAAGAAGAATGGAATCTCTACTTCTTTGTTAGAATCAATTTGACCTAAATTAATTTGATTTGATTCAACATAACTTGCTCCATTGATTTTTGTAGAATCCACCTTAAAGTTTGGATTTTCAAGTGTTGCTGTTCCACCTTTTATGTAGCCTCCATTTAACTCTAAACTTACAAATAGGCTTCCTGATTCATTTTTATTTATTGTTTTACTATGCGTTTTTTGCCCATCATTTTTAAAATAAGAATCGAAAGCAACATTCTTATTATTCGTTTGAGTTTTTTGAGTTTCTAAAGCTTCATATTCAGCATAAACACTCTGAATAAATAAACCAAATTCAGAGATGGTTAATACGAATATGACTAGCATGGCTACTAGCTTATTTAATATCTTTTCTTTCATACTCCTACCTCCACAAAATCTTTTTTGCCTACTTATCCTATATTATAGCAATTAAATTTTTATATGCAATAGCTGATTTGTTCATGGAAAAGGGGGCCTTTTCATTTGATATACGGAAAGTCTTTTTTCGATCTTTTATTACATTTTCTTAACATTTATTTTTATTGTAATAACCCCATAAAATTCCCTTCCTTTATTATGTTGTAAGATAAGCAATTTATTTTTTTATTTTCTCCATATAATTATATTATATAACGATATCCGCGATTTTTCAAGTTTTAGGAGGATTTTACGAACTTTTTATGTAAATTTTTAGATCCTTCAAATAAAAATGAAAAAATTCCTTGTTTTACTATAATTTGCTCCAAAAATATTTCTTGCTTAATCTTCAATCCTATTTTTTATCCTATCAAATTAACAGAGTAAGTAATATTTTTATTATCAAAAACTATATCTTAAAATTAGGAACATTTTCTTACTTTGGGAATATAATAATATAGAATATAAGGAGGATATGATATGGAGCAAATTGATATGGGAAAATTAATGGAAATTCTTTCTAAGGTTGATAAAAAAGACCTAGAAAAAAGTATTGCAAAAGCAAACGAAATTATGAATTCAAAAGATAAAGAACAAATCATAAAGGATTTGTCAGATAAAATGAAATAAGGAGGTAGTAATATGAGCGAAGATTTATCAGATATGATGTCTAAAATTAGCAATATGTTAAAGAACGATTCCGATCCTAATCGATCACAATCTAATATAGAAAACGAAGTTAAATCTAATGGAAGTGCGTCAGATTCCAATTCTTCTAATTTCAATATCGATCCAGATACTATTAGTAAGCTTGTTTCTGCTCTTTCTTCTAATTCTTCTTCAGAATCTTCTGATACTTCTTCTTCATCTACTCCAAATATCGATATAAATACTATTTTAAAAATGAAAAACATCATGGATAAGATGAATCAAAATCAAAACGATCCGAGAGCAAATCTTCTTCTATCTCTAAAACCCTATTTAAAGAAGAGTAGAAAAGACAAGGTAGAACAATATATAAAATTATTTCAAATGACAAATGTAATGGATTTCTTAAAAGCAAATGATAATGGTGGTGATAGTAAAAAATGACGTATTCCTCTCCTTTTTATCCATCTTTCTATCCCTATCCAAGATATCATTCGAATATTTATCGAAAGACAAATATTCCACATTCCAACTCTTCTTATCTAGATTATAAGAAAGAAAAAAAGGAAAAAAATTCCTTTCCTAAAAATCCTTCTACTACAAGCAATTCTAATTCTCAAAGTAAAAAAATTTCAGAATCTTCTGATGAGGAAAAACCTTTTTTTAATCTTTTTGGAATTTCTCTATATTTTGATGACATTTTATTGATTTGTTTGATTTTCTTTTTATATCAAGAAGGCGTAAAAGATCAAAATTTATTTCTCGCTTTAATTTTACTTTTACTAAGCTAAATTAGAGTCTAACCTATTAATACTTTTGATTTTATATATTTAAATAAAAAAAGTGGCTTCGCCACATGTACAGATTACTTCGTAATCGCACAGACTAATGTAACTTAGGCCTTGTTACTTCAGAAATTTCTGACGAAATTTCCTATGTAATAGCGAAAAACCTTAATTATTAGATTTCTTCTAATAATTAAGGTTTTCTTAGTTTTCTCTGACTTTCCTATTGTTTTTACTATTCTACAATAATTTCATCTTTTTCTGAATCAATATATACATATGTTTTTGCAATATTATATTCATCATCCTCTTTTTCCAATTCTTTTACTTTATTTGAAATTCGAACTTGTGGAGCATCAATCCTTTCTGCTGCAATAATTGCTTCTTTATTTCCTTTTGCTCCTGCATGGGCCACTCCTCTTAAATTTCCAACTACAATTACATTTTCGCTTGCAATTACCTCTGCACCGGAATTTACGTCTCCAATAATAACTAAACTTCCTTCAAACTCCATTCTTTGTCCAGATCTTAATGATCCTTTATAGAATTTCGTTTCTGAATTTTTTATTTCTTGATGGTATGTTCTTTTAATTCCGTGTAGCCCTAATACTTTTGGACTATCAAAATCAATTTGAACATCAATCGATTCTTTTATCAAATTTTGTATTTCTGCTATTTCCTTATTTTTTAAGATTTTACCTGTAATGAAAATAGGAGTATTCGCTTTTTGATATAACCTCTTAAGTTCAGGTAACTTTTTTCTTAAAGTATCCAAAACATCTTTTTGTGTAGCAGTATCCATAATTCTTACTACAATTCTTTCTTTTCTTAAGTTAATCATTAAACATTGCGTCATTATTACACATCCTTTCTTTTATCTAAAAGATTCTGTATATGTTTCTGCTGCCATATCCTCTTGCACCCCAGTTGTATTCATTCCAAAATATTGTGCCATAATGTCTCTTACTGCTTCTCCAGAATAATTTCCATGTCCACCATTTTCGATAAATACAACAACTGCAATTTCTGGATCATCAAAAGGTGCAAAACCTGCAAACCATGCGTTTACTTTATTTCCGGCCTCTGCAGATCCTGTCTTTCCTCCTACTTCTATATTAAAGTTCTTGAAAATATTGTATGCAGTTCCTCCTGTTTCACTTGTAACTGATCTCATTCCTTCTAAAATAGCATCAATATTTGCTTGATTAATGGTTAGCTCTTCTGTTTGATCTTCTTTTACACCTAATATTTGTGCTACTTTTGCTTCATATTCGTCTCTTGGTACTTCACTTCCATCTGCTCTAATAATTGTTTTTATAATCGTTGGATCAATCTTTTTCCCTCCATTTGCAAGCATACTAATATATTTTGTCATTTGTAATGGAGAAAATTGGTTACTTCCTTGTCCTATTACTGCATTTAATGTATCTCCTGGATACCATTGCTCATTTTCTCTTTCCTGTTTTGTTGTTTTACAAGCTAAAATTCCAGATGTTTCATTTGGAATCTCAATTCCAGTTTTTTCTCCTAATCCAAAATATCTAGCGTATTTTTCTAGTGTGTCAATTCCCATTCTATCACCAATTTCGTAGAAGAAATAGTTACAAGAATGTTTAATCGCATCTGTTACATTTAGCCATCCATGTCCTCTATGATAATCGGTCCAATACCAACATCTTTTTTCGATATTATATTTTCGATATACACCAGTATCATTAATTTTATCCTTTGTTGTAACAACTCCTGATTCTAGACCAGCAATCGCTGGAATCATTTTAAATATCGATCCTGGTGAATATGCGTCTTGAACCGCTTTATTCCTTAGCGGATTATATGGATTATTATTATATTCATTCCACTTATCCGTTGAGATTCCTCCCACAAAATCTTGAGGATTGAATGTTGGATAACTTGCCATTGCTAATATATTTCCTGTTTTTACATCCATAACAACAGCTGCTCCTGCATTTGCATCATATTGTTCACTAAATCCACCTTCACGAATCTTAGTTATGGTATTTACTAAAGCTTCTTCTGTTACTTTTTGCAAATTCGCATCAATTGTAAGTACAACATCAGATCCTTTTACTGCTTCTTTTGTAACATATTCTTCATTGACAGTTCCGTCAACAGACATATCTAATTGTTTTGTTCCGTCCTGACCCTTTAAATAATCTTCAAATACATACTCTATTCCATTTTTTCCTATATTATCATTCATATCATAGTTGTCTTCTCTTGTTTCTAATTCTTTCTCACTAATTTTCCCTATATTTCCTATAATATGAGCTGCTAAATTTCCATACCCATAGTTTCGAACTGGTTCTACTACAACATTTACTCCTAAAAACTCTGCACTTCTTTCATTAAATACCAATGTACTTTGTCTGCTTAAATTATCGCATATTGTAATTGCTTTTGTACTACTATATCCTTTTTGTGTAATTTCATATCGAATTGCCATAATCTTTCTTGCTTCTTCTGGATTTTCATTTGTTATTTTATACTTTTCTTTCATTGCATTAAAACATTGTTCCGGTGTTGCATTCTCATCTATCTTATTATCTTTTTTCCATTTTGCAATTTTTTCTTCTGATGACAAGTTAAATGCATATGGGTTAATTGTAATTGGAAATGAATCTACATAGCTATCTCCGTTTGACTCTAATACTTGTATTATTTTTAAAATGGTATTATTTAGTTCTTCTGTCTCTAATTTTGTTTTGTATAGTTCTAAGCGGAATCCCATAGAAGTTCCTGCAATCTCATTACCACTACTATCTAAAATGGATCCTCTTGCGGCTTCTAAGGTACTTTCTCTTGTTAAACGATTATTAGATTGCTCTCTATATTCTTTTCCATGAATAATTTGCAAGTTAAATAATTGTAATAGTAAAATAATTCCTATTACATAAATGAATACCGTTATTACATTATACCTAACTTTAATATTTGCTCCGTTTCTTCAATTTTTCACTCCGCTCTTTTTATTTCTAAATACAATAATTTATTTTTATTTTCTCTTCTGTAAATGTTATTCTTGTCTTACTCTCTATATTTACTTTTACTCCATACTTTTTATTTCTTTCGATTTTAGAAAATCTTTCTTATTTGCTTTTTACTCTTTAAAAATATCTGGTTAAAATTCGATTTCCTTTAAAGATATTCTCTAATAAATTTCCCGCTCTTTGTATTAAAGGATATAGGATGATGGTTAAAATAATATTATATATAATTTCAATTCCTAATTGAATTGCAAAATTCACAATCTCGACTTCATAATTATAAATAAAAGCATTTATTACATAATTTCCTATTTCATATAACGCTGTTGTTCCAAAAATAATAATAATAATCGTTAATTTACTATCTTTTGAAAAATTATTATCTAAAATTCCTCCAAGTAACCCAATAATCCCAAACATGATAGCTGAGATTCCAATTTTTTTACTAATAAAGAAATCTAATAGCAAGCCTGCTACTACTCCTATAGAAACTCCCATGTATTTTCCTGCAAATAGTCCTACAAATACAATTAATATTACAAACAAATTCGGTTTTACTCCAGCAATAGTAAACCAATTGAAAAAATTAGCTTGTAACAGATATATTAAGATAAATGCTAAAAATATAATAACGACTGATGCGATTTTTCTCATCTTTACCTCTCTTTTAATTTGTAATTACTAATACAGTGTCTAGCTTATCAAAATCTACAGCTGTTTGTATGGTAGCATATCGATCTGTAATATTTTTTGTATTGGTAATTTCTTTAATTGTTCCTACATGAATTCCCTTTGGATAAATTCCTCCCAAGCCTGAAGTTTCTACACTTTCGTTTTGAACAAGATTTGCATCTGTTGGTATATAGGTTGCTTTTATCAAAGAAGTTTCATTAATAATTCCTTTTGCAATAATGCTGTCTTTTGATTCGCTAATTGTACAACTAACAGAACTTGCAGGATCTACAATTGTTTGTACCTTTGCAGTATTTTCGGTTACAGAAATAATATGTCCTACCAACCCTTTATCTGCTATTACTGTCATATTAGGAGCAACTCCATCTTTTGATCCTAAATTAATGACAACCACTCCACTATAATTACTAATATCTTTATTGATTACATATCCAGAAATTGTTTTATATTCTCCATACTTTTCTGTTAAATTCATAGCCTCTTTTAAGGTTTCATTTTCTGCCTTAATGCTTTCCAATTCCCTTAAAGATTGTTCCAAATCACTATTCTTTCTCTTTAGTTCTTCGTTTTCCGTTTTTAAATTATTAATATCTGTAAAGAATGTATTATTACCTGATACTTTATTTTTTAAATACGTTAATCCATTTTGAATTGGCATTACAAGTGAACTGAAAGCATTTTCAATATAAGATAGCTTTTCAATTTGCATGTTTGATAAAAATACTAATAATATTAAAATAATAATTGTAATAATAGTTCCAACAATTCCACTCTTTCGGTTTCGATACATTCTTTATTTCCTTTCCTCTAATTTCTTCTTCTTGCATTAATTAACACATGTTTTAGTTTCTCTATTTCCTCTAAGGTTTTACCTGTTCCTTTTACCACACAGTCCAAAGGATCTTCTGCCACATATACTGGCATTCCAGTTCTTTGGCTTAATAATTTATCAAGATTTTTTATCATTGCTCCACCGCCAGCTAATATAATACCTTTTTCCATAATATCAGAAGCAAGTTCCGGTGGTGTTTTCTCTAAAGTTGTTTTTACAATTTCTACAATTTCATTAACTGAAGCTTGGATCGCCTCTTGCATTTGCGTTGAATTTACAACTACATTTCTAGGTAGGCCATTGTTTAAATCTCTTCCACTAATCTCCATTGACATTTCTGTCATAAGAGGAAGTGCACAACTAATTTGTATTTTTATTTGCTCTGCTGTTGTTTCTCCAATCGCTAAATTCATTTCTCTTTTTATATAATTAATAATATCTTGATCTAATTCATCTCCTGCAACTCTTAGTGAATGACTAACAACAATTCCTCCTAATGAAATAACTGCAACTTCTGTCGTTCCTCCACCAATATCAACAATAATATTTCCACTTGGCTCTGCCACGTCTAAATTTGCTCCAATTGCTGCAGCCATTGGTTCCTCAATTAGGTAAACTTCCTTTGCTCCCGCTTGAAGTACTGCTTCTTCTACTGCTCTTTCTTCTACTTCTGTGATTCCTGATGGTACTCCCACAACTACTCTTGGTCTACCTGTATTATATTTTTGTCCTACTTTATGAATAATATTTTTAAGCATAAGTTCCGTTGCTGAGAAATCTGCAATTACTCCATCTTGCATCGGTCTTACTGCTTTTATTGTATCCGGTGTTCTTCCGAAGCATTTCTTTTGCTTCCATACCCGTTGCTAAAATTTCTCCACTTCTACGATCAATTGCCACTACAGAAGGTTCATTTAATACAATTCCTTTTCCTCTTAATGTTACTAATAAGTTTGCTGTTCCTAAGTCAATTCCAATATCTTTTGAATTCAAACTAAAAAATTTAAACATGTTATCTTTTCCTCTCATTCCTTAATCTTGAAAATACACTTTCGTATTTATTATTCCCAATTATGACATGATCAATTAATTCAATTCCCAATATTTCTGCTGCAACTTGTAATCTTTTTGTAATTTCGCAGTCTTGCCTACTTGGCGTTGGATCTCCACTTGGATGATTATGTACTAAGATTACTCTTTCTGCTTGCATTTTTACAGCATCAACAAATACCTCTTTTGGAGCTACTACAGCATAATTTGTTCCTCCGAATGAAATGTCTTTTATTTTTAATAAAACATTTTTATGATTTAAAATTAGTATTTTTACCAATTCTCTTTTTTCTTGTTTCATTTCCGACATCAACAAATTTGCCACATCTTCTGTTCCTCGAATCATGATTTTTTGATTTTTAATTGGCTTTGAAATTCTTTTTGCTATTTCTCCTACTGCTTTCATTTGAATTGCTTTTACTTTTCCGATTCCTTTTATTTGCATTAATTCTTGCAAGGAAATTTCTTGCAAAAAATTTAGATTTACTACTTCTTCCCTACTTCCTAACATTAATACTCTTTGCGCAATCTGAATCGCAGTTTCCTCTTTTGTTCCTGTTTTTATAATGATTGCTAATAACTCAGAATTTGTTAATTTTTCTTCTCCATATAGTTCTAATTTTTCATATGGTCTTTCTAAATTTGGGAGTTCCTTTAATCTCATAAATGATTCCTTTCTCTCCCCCCCAAAAAACTATTATATCTTTTTATAAATAAAAATTGCAATTGCCATTCCAATAATGCTTGCGATATTCACTTTAAACATTAACCCAAAGGTAATAGTTACAATACTTAAATCTAAACTAATTGGTGAATTTAGTCCAAAGCTCTCTCCATATCCTAACCACCATAAAAAGTCAACTTGCTTTGCAAGTTCTCCTAGTAATCCCCCTATTACTAAACCTGATAAGATAAAAACAATTAAGATCCATATATTTTTGTCTTTTGTTGCCATATTTCCTCCTTTTTCCTTACGGAAGGCTAACTTTTTAATTATAAAAATCTTTTAATATTATATATGCATTACAGTTTTTTTTCAAGTAAATTATATAATTTGTCCTTAAATTTAATAAAGATTCATTGCTATATTCATTTTATAAGAAAAGTGGCTTCGCCACATGTACAGATTACTTCGTAATCGCACAGACTACGGTAACTTAACCTTGTTGCTCTAGAAAAATCTAACGATTTCTTCTATGTAATAAAGTATAAGGATAATATAAATCATTTTTGTACCTTTCATGCTTGTCCTATTTCTTTTACTTTTTAATAGAATCTCTTTTCTTTTTATTTCTTTTGTGCTATATTTATTGTACCTTTTTTCTTATTTAGAATATAATATTATTAGCATTTATACCATATTTTACTTCTTTTCAAAGTAGTAGTAATATAGTATAATATTTGTATAGATACATTCAGGAGGGATTTTAAATGAAATTTGAAAAGCTAAATAATGATAAAATTAGAATCACCTTAAATATAAAAGATTTGCAGGAAAAGGATATTGATTTCCAATCTTTTATGTCTAATTCTTCTGATGCTCAAAAATTATTTTTAGATATGTTAGAAGAGGCAGAAAAAGAAATTGGCTTTACTACTAAAGATTATCGTATCATGATTGAAGCTTTGGCAACAATGGAAGGTGATTTTATTTTAACTGTAACTCGCTTTTTACCAGATGATTCTCTTGTAAAAAAGAGAAATATTAAATTTCGTAGAAAAAATACAAAATTAGATAGCGAGACTGCCGTTTATGCTTTTCAATCTTTTGAAGATTTTTGTAGTTTTTGCCACTATATTCAAAATAGTTCTATCCAAAATCTAGATAAACTGTCTAAAAATTTTGCCTTATATACATACCATGACCAATATTACTTAGTAATTACTAATATTAATTTGCAATTTAAAGATATTAAATCTTTTTATTATATTATTTCAGAGTTTGCAACTTTTGTAAGTCATCCTTCTTTATTTCAAAAAAAACTTTCTGAATATGGTAAATTAATTGTTAAGAAGAATGCTTTGAAAACAATTTTAAAATATTTCTAATTTAATTCTTTATACAACAAAAAATGGAAATAGTTAAAAACTATTTCCATTTTTATATTCATATAATACTCTTAATATAAATAATATTGTGGATTATATGGTGTTCCATTTATCCTAATTTCTAAATGCAGATGGTTTCCTGTTGAATTTCCAGTACTTCCTACTCTTGCTATTATTTGTCCCTGTGATACTGTTTGTCCCACTTTTGCTATCAAACTACTACAATGTCCATAATAAGTTTGTACTCCATTCTCATGTTGAATTACAATTAATTTTCCTAAAGATCCTTTATATCCGGAATGTATAACAGTCCCACTTGCTGCAGCTTTAATTCCAGTTCCATATGGTGCTGCAATATCTAGTCCCGTATGAGCTCCAGAACGAATACTGCTTCGCTCTGCATAACGTGAAGTAATTTTTCCAGAAATCGGTTGTATTAAAGAAATTCCTAATACTGGTTTCTTTCCTGTTACATTATTAGAAGTACTAATTCTTGCATTTCCTCTTGCTGTTACATTCGATGCAATTTTTTTCGTTTGAGTAACCTGTTTTGGTGGTTCCACATATAATTTAGCAACTGCATCCTCTACAGATGCAAATTCTTTTAATTCTGTTGAATATTTTTCTTCTAATCCAATTGTTTCTTTATTTGCACTATTTTTATCTTTTAATTGTTTTACTACTTCTTGCGCTTGATTAAAATCTGAAACATATAATTTTTCTTCTCCATCATTTACAATCGCATAATAAGTATAGTAATTTGTACCTGTTTGTTTCACTTTTTGGAAAATCTCATCATCATTGGTAACAATTCCTTTTTTTAACATGCACATTTTATATTCTGGCAATGTATCAATTTGCACAAATGCAATATTAGGCCCTTCCCCTTTTTCCATATAGTCATTAATTTTCTTTTGTAATTCTCTTTTATCCTTACTATATCCTATAAATTCTCCATTTAAAGTAACACTATAAATTGGTTTATAAATAAGGATAACAGCCCCTAAAATAAGAAATGCACTAATGGCGATTAAACAAATTAACTTAATTGATGTTCTGCAATGGACTAATAATTTTTTAATCTTATTAATTTTCATGCAACTCCTTTTTTATTATTCTTGTTTGCATTTTATCCCATTTCTTTTTTTTCTTCAAAGGCTGTTCTCTTTTGTTTATTTAAATTATTTCTCAATTACTTTTATTTTTCTTGTTTTTCTTTATTTTTCTACTTAATTTATTGTTTTCATTACGGAACTCACAAAAAAGAGAAATGTAATAAGGAAGTAGTTAAATTCTTTCTCCCTTTTTTACCTTTCTCTTTTTATTTTGTTACGATCTTTTATCTTTTTTTATGATTTTCTCTTATCCTTAATAACTTTTTATCATTTTATGATTGTAAATCATTTTTTACCGTTTGTATCTCTGTTACGGTTGCTTGTGCTGCAGGTTTATAATACCCTTTGGTTTGTGCAATTTTAAATAGTTCATATTGAAAACTTTCATCATTATTACGTATTTGTTGAAAAGTTTGTCTAAGTTGCATATTTTCTGCTTCCGAAATTGCAGTTTGATATGCTGTAAGATCAGATTTTACTCCTGCTAAAATATCGTTTACCATTGTCTTTTCGTCCATAATTTCCTCCTAGTTATTTTCTAAAAAACTAATTAGTTTTTGCTTTGTATTTAACGCATCTTGTGCGGATTTTGTAAATACTTGTTTAATTTGTGGATCTACTGCTTGTGATGAATAAGTATTTAACTTTTGATAAGCTGTTTCATGAGCACCTATTAAGTGTCTTAAATGTTGTAATTCAATTTGATTTAAATTTGGCATTTTTTATCATCCTTTCTTTTCTTGTCTTTTTTTAGTATTCTCCTTTTTTTAATATTTATACTTTATTTCCTATACAATAAAAAAATGTACCATAAATTTTAAACAAAAGTCTAAAATTTATGGTACATTTCTTTATTTTTTTATTCGACTATTTCCTATAAAAATCTCTTATTTTCACTTTTAACCAATTACTTCAAGATTTGCAAATTTTGCCATTAATCTTTTATGACCAACTTTGTCAAATTGAATATCTACTTTTAAGTCTTCTCCTTCTTTTTCGATCGTATGAATCGTTCCTTCTCCAAATTTTTTATGATAAACTCTCTGCCCAACTTGATATTTTGATAAATCAACATTATTTTGATTATTGGTTACGATTTTATTTAAGAAACTTTCTGCTGTTCGAAAAGCAAATGCTGGTTCCTTTTTATTTGTAATAACAGAAGAATTGTCTATCTTGTAAGATTTTACTTGGCTCGATTCTTTGTTTCTATAACTCCATTCATAAGGAGAATCAGAAAAATTATTTTGTTTACTACTTTCTTCTTCGTATCCATTTAACATATCTGTTGGAATTTCTTTTACAAATCTTGAAATCGGATTACAACTTGTAGAACCAAATATCGTTCGTCTCTTACTACAAGTAATGTATAAATACATTCTTGCTCTAGTAATTCCCACATAGCATAATCGTCTTTCTTCTTCCAATTCTTTTGGTTCTGAGATTGACTTATATCCTGGAAAAATACCTTCTTCCATTCCCACTAAAAAGACAACTGGAAATTCTAGTCCTTTTGCACTATGTAAAGTCATAAGAGTAACAGAATCTTGCTCTTCGTCTACTCCATCTAAATCGCTTGATAATGTAATTCCTTCCAAAAAGCTATTAAGATCGTTTTCTGCTTCTTCTTCCTCAAACTCAATCGCAACTGTTAAAAATTCTTCTAGGTTCTCTATTCTATTTTCTGCCTCTACACTATCTTCTTGTTCTAATGCTTTTGTATATCCTGTTTGTTTTAAGGTTTGTTTTACTAATTCTGATATCGTATATTCTTCTCTTTTTTGCTTTAATTCCTCTATTGTTTGAATAAATTCTCTTGAATTTAGGTAAACACGGTTTAATCCATACTGATCTGCATTTTTTATAATATCATACATAGAATTTCCTGTTTGTTCTGAAATAGACTGAATTTGATCTAAACTTGTTTTTCCGATTCCTCTTTTTGGCTCATTAATAATTCTTTTTAAGGCTAAATTATCAGATGAATTATTAATTAATCTTAAATAAGAAATAATATCTTTAATTTCTTTTCTTTCATAGAATTTTAGTCCTCCAACAATTTTATATGGAATATCTTCTCTTCTTAAAATATCTTCTATTGCTCTTGATTGTGTATTCATACGATATAAAACTGCAAAATCAGAATACTTATAATATTCTTCTCTTTTTAAATGATTAATTTGTTCTACAATATATCTTCCTTCATCATATTCATCGTCTGCAGAATAAAAAGTTGGTAAACTTCCTTTTTCATTTTCTGTCCATAATTTCTTTTTATATTTTGCTTCATTATTTTTAATTACCGCATTTGCAGCCTCTAAAATACTTCCTGTACAGCGATAATTTTGTTCTAGTTTAATAATCTTTGTTCCTGGAAAGTCTCTTTCGAAATTTAAAATATTACTAACATCTGCTCCACGGAATGAATAAATACTTTGGTCATTATCTCCTACTACCGTAATATTTCCGTATTTAGAAGCAAGCATTGTAACAAATGTAAATTGTGATTTATTTGTATCTTGATATTCATCTACTAATATATATTTAAATTTTTCAGAATAATATTCTAAAACATCTGGATTTTCCATTAATATTTTAATCGTAAAATTAATAATATCGTCAAAATCAATTGCGTTATTTTCTTTTAATCTTTTTTGATATAAAGAATACACTTCTCCTATCTTTTCTTTTCGGAAATCTCCCATTGCTTTTGCTACATAATTTTCTGGCTCTAACATATCGTTTTTTGCATTACTTATTTCAAATTGTACTGCTCTATCATTAAACATTTTATCATCTATTTTTAGATCTTTTAAACACTCTTTGATTAGTGATCTTTGATCTGAAGTATCAAAAATAACAAAAGAATGATCAAACCCGATTCGATCAATATAACGACGAAGGATACGAACACAAATTGCATGAAATGTTCCGATCCACATATCCTTTGCAACTTCTCCTACTAATTCTTCTACTCTTTGTTTCATTTCATTTGCAGCTTTATTGGTGAAAGTAATTGCTAGTATATTCCATGGTGCTACGTTTTTTTCGCTCATTAAATAAGCAATTTTATGTGTTAATACTTTTGTTTTTCCACTTCCTGCTCCTGCAATTACTAAATTAGGTCCTTCTGTATTTACTACTGCCTCATATTGTTTATCATTTAATCCTTCCAAAAGATCTTGCATGTTTTTCTCCTCGCTATTATAAGTTATAGTTTTTATCGTCCCTTACCAAGGACTTTTCCTATCTATTAGGGCACTATGATTTAGGCTATCCCTTTCAATTTCATATTTCGTATTATATCGATATTTTTTATTTGAGTCAATAGTTTTTTATAAACATTTGTTTTGTTTTTTGCTATATAAAAAAGCCTAGAAAATTTCTAGGTTTTTTACACTTTTTATTCATTCCAAAAAGCTTCATAAGCAAGGTATGCTTGATAAACATCATATTTACTTGTTACTTCATATGGAGCATGCATCGAAAGTACTGGAACTCCTGCATCGATTACATTTACACCTTTATTAGCCAAAATATATGCAATGGTTCCTCCTCCTCCTACATCTACTTTTCCTAGTTCTGCCAATTGATATCCAATTTCTTTTTCTTCAAGTAAACTTCTTACTTCTGCTACAAATTCTGCATTTGCATCAGATCCTCCTGCTTTTCCTCTTGAACCAGAATATTTGTTAATTCCAATTCCATGATTTAAATAGCTTGCATTCCCTTTTTCATATACGGAATTATAAATTGGATCATATCCTGCATCTACGTCTGCAGATAACATTCTAGAATGACAAAATACTTCTTCTAACATATTTGGTTCCTTTAAATTTAATTTATTTAATAATATTGTTACAAAATAATCAAATACATGGGATTCCATTCCTGTATTTCCCATACTTCCAATTTCTTCTTTATCTGTTATCATACAAATTGCTGTTTTATTTGGATTTTCTATATTCATTAATGCAGTTAAAGAAGTATACACAGAAACTTTATCATCTTGCCCATATGCTGCTATTAAACTTTCATCAAATCCTAAACTCTTTGCTTTAAATGCTGGAACTAATTCTAATTCTGAACTCATAAAGTCCGCTTCTGTTATTCCATATTTACGATTTAATATATTTAGTAAATTTAATTTTACTTTTTCTTTTACTTTTTCATCATTATATGGGATACTTCCTACTAATAATTTTAAGTCTTCTCCTGCTACACCACTTTTTAATTTCTTTTCCATTTGCTCTTGTGCTAAATGTGGCAATAGATCTGTAATGGTAAAAATAGGATCATCCTCTTCTTCTCCTATACGAATTGTTATTTTTTCCCCATTCTTTTTTATCATTACGCCGTGAATTGCAAGAGGAATTGTTGTCCATTGATACTTTTTAATTCCTCCATAATAATGTGTTTTAAAAAATGCAAGTTCTGTATCTTCACATAAAGGATTTGGTTTTAAATCTAATCTTGGGGAATCACCATGAGCACCAATCATATTAATTCCTTGTCTTAAATTTTCTTTTCCAATTACAGCTAGATAAAGACTTTTTGCTCTATTATTATAATATACTTTATCTCCAGGTTGTAATGTTTCACATTCTTCCACATTTTTGAATCCATTTTCTTTTGCTATTTTTTCACTCTCTGTTACAATTTCTCTTTCTGTCTTTGCTTGATTTAAAAATTTCATATAGCCTTTTGCATATTCAAAAATCTTTTCTCCAATTTCTTGGCTTATTTTTTCCCATCCATTCTTTTTTTCATCAAATAGTTTTTCTTGCAATAATTGACCTTCTGTTTTTTCCATTATATCTCACTTTCCTTTCTTACTCTGTCTTTTCTTCTTTGTTTTTTATATTATTTCCAAATTTGTAATTAGTATATCATTAGTCTATTTTTTTTTCCAGTTTTTCTTCTGATTTGTATATTTAATCTTTTTCTTTTTTAAAATGATATTTTTAAAATTCCTAATAAAAATCCTAATATATTTCCCAGTACACTCATTCTTCCTTTATACAAACGATTTGATTCTGGTACTAACTCTCCTGAAACAATATATAACATAGCTCCTGCTGCAAAGCTTAAACAAATTGCAATTACTTTTTCTGATATTCCTCCTATGATTGCTCCTATAAAAGCTCCAATTCCGGTAGTAATTCCTGATAATAGCACATAAAAAATAACTTTTGAAGCTTTCATTCCTCCCTGCTTCATCGGAACAGCCATACTAATTCCTTCTGGTACATCATGAAGCGCAATTGCAATCGCGAGTGATAACCCTAACTGCATAGATGATTCAAATCCAGAACCGATTGCCAGTCCCTCTGGAAAATTGTGAATTGCAAGCCCAATACTTACAATAATTCCTGTCTTCAAGAGAGAGTTTTCTTTCTCTTTTTTTCCTATTTTCTTATTTATTTTTCGCTTTACTAAATCATCACATATTATCATTGATCCAATTCCCAATATAAGACCAAATAAAATAACCTGTATTTCCGTAATCTCAAATGCTTCTGGAATCAAGTCAAAACAAATAATTGCCATCATTAATCCAGAAGCAAAAGACAATATAAAACTTAAAAATTTATTTGAGTGTTTTTTTATAGTTACTCCTAATATTCCACCCATCATTGTTCCTAAAGTGCCAAAAAACATTCCAAGAATTGTTGTTTTTAATAATCCTTCCATTCTTCCTCCCACTTTACCAATTTATTTTTTATCACAATTTACTTTTTCCATATACAATACATTATTTCTAACTAATCGGAATAGATAGTTCATAACGTTCATTCTCGGAATCTCTTCTTCACTTAATATTGGTATTATCAATTTATTTTTAGAGTCTACAATCACTTTCAAATTTCCTATTCTTTGTTTTTTCTCTACGGGTGCTTCGATAAAAGGAAGTACATCAATTTGGACTTTTATTGTATTTTCTTTTTCTTTTGGAATCGCAATATGCGTTTGTTCTATCTCATCTAATTGTAATTTTAGTTTTTTAGAAAATCCCTTATTTAAAATAATATTATTCTCATTTTTCTCTTTCCAATCTTCGAATTCATTCTTTATCTTCTCATCAATTTTTACTTCCTTAAAATTTTGATAAGCATATTCAATCAATTTAATACTATCTGCAGTTCGATTCTTTTTCGTATCCGCTCCTAAAACGACCGTAATAATTGACATATCGTTACGGGTAACTGATGTTACCAAGCATCGATTCGCACCATTTGTAAAACCCGTTTTTACTCCATTTACACCTTCTAAGTTTCCTAATAGTTCATTTGTATTAGATAAGTTTTTTGTTCTTCCACCAAGATTTACGGTATAATATTTTGTATTTACTATTTCTGCAAACTTTTTATTCTCTAATGCATAATCCGTAAGCTTCGCCAGCTCATATGCTGTTGTATAATGTTCTTTCATATCTAAACCATGTGGAGAAACAAAATGGCTATTTTCCAATCCTAATTCTTGTGCTTTTTCATTCATTTTATTAGCAAATCCTTCTACACTACCAGCAATATATTCAGCTAACGCTACAGCACTATCATTCCCAGAAACTAAAAGAAGTCCATAAAGTAAATCTTGTACACTTACTTTATCATTTGCTTTTAATCCTAATCTGGATCCACCTGTACCTGCTGCTTTTTTCGAAACTTGTACGATATCTTTTAAATTTCCATTTTCTAATACTACAATTGCAGTCATAATTTTTGTAGTAGATGCCATTGGTCTTCTCTCATTTTCTTTTTTTCCCCATAATATTTCATTTGTTCTTCTATCATAAATAACAGCTGCTCTTGCATTTAATATCGGTTCTTCTTTTGGAGAATTAGAAGCTTCTATGATATCCTCTATTTTATATTCCTCTTCTTCTATCTGATCATCTGCATGAACTGTATTCGAAATAAATATACACAAAATCATGAATAGGATTAATGTCTTTTTTTTCATAAAAAATCACCTATACTATTACTATTTCGTATAAGTGATTTTATTCCATTTTATTCTTGTCCTTTTATATCGATTATTTTGAAAGCTCTTAAGAACCACCAACAATAGAATTTCGATTATATATAATAATTCTCTCCTATTTCTATATTTTACCACTGTTATATTTCCTATCAATAGAAATTTAAAACAAGGATTGTCTCTTTGATAAAAAATTTACCAGAAAGAATGAGCCTCTGGCAAATTATCTTTCTTGATCTTCATTTGTTTGTACTTGTTGTTGTGTTTTCTCTTCTTTTAATGTTTGCTCTAATGTATCATGTGCTGCTTGCATGTCCTCTGTTGTTATATCATAATTATCATAACTTTGAATTAGTTCATCCTCTTTTGCTTCGTCAATTAGTATATCAGGTTGATATTTAGTTGTATTTATTGTATTCCAATATTCAATTGAATTATTAGTTAAACTTGTTGCTGAATTTATATCTAAGACTGGTTTAGCTGGTCCATTTATTGATGAATATTTTTCACTAGAAAAAGTCATCAAATTGATTAAGGATCCATTTTCTAATCTTTGATATAAATCACGAAAAACGTTTAATCTTATTAAATTGTTATTTCTTAATACCTCAGGATTATTATACCATCTTAATTTATTAGAATCATTTTCTAAATCTGAAATCTGTGCTAATGTAATTAGATTTTTATTTATTAATCCGTCATTGTCTATGTATATCTCATATGCATCCTGTCTTGAAAATCCATTCTCATCTTTTCCAAATTCATTATAATTTCTTTGTAAAACTTCTTCAGGAGCATCAACTTTTCCTGCAATATAGTTATCTTTTATAATTAAATCTTTGTCTAATTGTTCTATCAGTTTTCCCATTCCTTCTTTAGTTGTAATATCTCCTATTTCTGGATTATCTGTAATTGTTTTTTCAACCATTTTATTTATCCACGATTTAACTTCTGGATATCTTAATAGTTCTTCTGATACACCTAATTGTTGCAATGCTCCTAAGGCTATTTCGTCTTGTGCTAATACATCTGAATTACTAAATATTTTTTCTACCATCTGATTAATCTGTTCTTTTGAAAGATTCGATGTTTTGTCTGAAGAATTTTCAAAAAGTTCAGAATATTGTGTCAATTTTAATTGGTCAAATGCAGAAGTTTTATTAATTATTCCCCAATATTCATCTGGCTTATTTTGAAGATTTTTTATTTCTGTTAATGTATTTGTTTGCATATCTTGTTGCAAGTTCTGAAATTCAGAATATTCTAATGTACTTACTTTTCTTTTTTCCGTCTTCTCTAATAAAATATCATTACTTTCTGAATTTGTCTTATAGATCTCTTGAATATTGTTTTCATCAACTCTATTTCCATTTTCTAATATATATGGCATGTCTGCATATTGTAAATTTTGAGCTTCTTGACTAAAATCACTTTCTAACATTATTATTGATTGATTTACTTCTATTTTATCCAATCCAATTAAATCCAATGAAGTAGTTCTATATGTTTGCTTATTTTGTGCATAAAATTGTGATGTTTTATCCTCTTCTGCTAATGGCACTTCTGCTAATACATGTCCATCTGATATTTCCCATTCATTTTTTATCATGTTCACAAGTTCATTTACATTATTTTGATTTAATTCTGAAAATTTCTCTCCATGCTTAATTTGAACTTGATTTATCATTTGACTTAAGTTAGCAAATCCAACACTGCTTTGTATAAATCTTTCATCTACTCCTGCATCTCTTAATATTGCTTTATATAATTCTTGTTGGTTTGTATTTCCACTTTGATAATATTTATCTAATTCACTTGCCATTTTATCCCCCTATTTTTTAAAAATTTTTTGTATTTTATTAAATATTTTTTGTATAAAGTTTTCTTTTTTTTCTATTAATTGTGTATCTTGTTTAGTTTCTTCAACAGGTGGTTCAAAAGTTTTTTCCCTTTTCTTAAATAAATTATCTGGATTATATTTTTCCCTTATTTCTTGCTCATTTTTAAACAATACACTTTTTATTTCCCTTTTTTCCTCTTGGTCACTCCAATAGTTTATATGTATTAATGCTATCATTGATAATGCGTTTTTTGATACATTTTGACTATCTAAAGTTTTATTATAATCATATTGAGGATTATAATTTTTATCTCTTTCTTTTTCTATCATCTGGTATAATTTGGTTGGAATTTTTTTTATATAATATTTCCCCATCATATTCAATATTCCATATACCTCTGAATATGTCCTTTGCACTTGTATATTCATAATCTTTTTCTCCTATCTTCCCTCATTTTCATTTGTTTGTACTTGTTGTTGTGTTTGCTCTTCTTCTAATGTTTGCTCTAATGTATCATGTGCTACTTGCATGTCTTCTGTTGTTATATCATAATTGTCATAGCTTTGTATTAATTCATCTTCTTTTGCTTCATCTACTTTCTTCCTTTTCTTGTTCTGCAATGGTACGACCTTTTTGATCCGCTTCTTTTGCTTCCTCTATTTCCTCCTCACTTGGTTTTGTCGTAGCCGTTACTATTTCTTCGTTGGTATCTCTATTATATAAACTTATTTCTCCATAATTTAAATTAAGTGCAAGATTTGAAGTTGTTCCGTCGCTTCTTCTCATTACCATATCAGTATAACTTTTTCCACAACGTTCTCCATTTTCATTATATTCTGGCTGCTCATTTGCCGTAGCCGTAGTGGCTCCAACAAAATCTGGATTTAGCTCATATTTCCCATTATGATCTTCTCCAATTAAATAAAATGTTCCACTATCCGTTAAAGCTACATATTGTTCTGTATATCCTGTTTGTCTTCCAATAACATCTTCAGAAAAGTTCTCGTCTTCTATTCTTACTAAAGAAACAATATGCATTCCTAAATCGTCTTCCATTTTCTGTATTGCATCTTCATTTTCTTGCTTTTCTTTTGCTTCTTGCTCTTTTTCGTCACATTTCTTTGCAATCTCTGGCATATTTTCTAATTCATTTTTTGCATAAATTCCTTGGTCTTTGATTTCTTCTGGAACTAATGCTTGATCCTGCTTAATCAAATATTGATCATGAAATAATTCTTCATAACGTTCTAATCTTTGATTCATTTCCGCTATATATTGATCATCCAATATAATTAGTCCTTGCTCATTACTTGCACCTAAATATTTCGTTTGATCATATAATTCATAAGATAAGTTTCCTTGTTCATCTTGTAATTCTGCTAGATAAGCATCTTGGATTCCCACATTTTTATTTAAAGGAATATGTTCTACCTTTACCATATCCATTACTTTTTTCTCATCATTTTTTTCAATCTCTGCTTCAATCTCTCTCATTCTTTGTAATGTTAGTACTTGTTCTTGATGTTTTTGAAAGTTCTCTAATTCTTGTTTTATCTGTTTTTCATTTATTTCTTTTTCATGCTGTTTTGGAACTATTTTATTATCCATATTGCCTCTCCTTTATTTTTCTAATTTCTAGTTAAAATTATTTCTCACATCTTTTATTTTCTGATTTCATCCATATTTAGTATATTGTTCTTGTTTTTTATAAATTTTTAGTAACGGCTTTATTCTGGTAAATCAATATTTAAACTATATTTATCAATTGCATTGTCCACTGTATTTTGTTCATTTCCTGCATAACTTTGTAATACTCTTACAGCATTAAACATTAATTTTTCTGGTATATTTCCATCATCTACAAATTTTGTAAAGTATAATTTTACTGTTTTTGTCTCTCTGGCATTTACCATAATTAAGTTCTCGGACGAATTTTGCATATTTCTTCTTTGATTTCCCAAACTCAATTCAATTTCATTTGAAATACTATCATCTAATAAAACAATAGGGTTTTGCGTACGATTTGTAACTTTAACCACATAAGTTTCTGTATCATATTCTACTATTTTATATGGAATTTCTATTTTTAAATATTCATCTTCTGTTGATATATTTAAATCTTTCTTTTCTATAAATCCTCCAATAGAAAGTTTTAATCCTTGATCTGTATCTTTCAATACAAATTTTTCCTCATAATATAAATATCCATTTCCATTCGTTCCCGTAGCCATAATATCATCTAGTATTCTAACATTATATATATAATTATTATCTACATTCGAAAAATTTTGTATATTATATATCTTTTTTGTTGTATATATGTTATCTACATAAGCTTTAAAACTATCAATTGTAGGATATGATATTTCTTTACAATCCGCATCAATCATAGAATAGGCAGTCTCATAATTTTTATCATTACAATAACCTACAAACTCTCCAATTAAATTATTGATTGGCTCTTGTAATGCCTTTGGTACTTCACTATCATCCATAACAGCCTTATTCGGTTCATATGTAGTAGTAGGTTTTTGATTTTCATTTAATTGTTTCAGAAAATAGTTAATTGCTATAATAATAGCCCACACAATTATAATAATGATAAGTAGCTTTTTATATTTTTTAAAAAAGTTTCTTACTTTCAACCTTAAATCTAAAAAATTCATCTTCTCACCACCTTATAAACTAAATGAAATATAAAACTCATTATAATCCGTTTCATATATTACAATATTTTGAGAAATTTTATTTTCGTTTCCTGAAGTTGCCATTAAGTCTACTATATCTACAAACAATACATAATATTGTCCTTGTCTTTCAATATTCGTATACTCTACTGATATCATCTCTGGATAAGTTTCTTTAATATATTTTACATAATCATCTAATGTTTTAAAATAATTCTGTTTAAATTCCTCATATAACAGATTATATGCTTTTTCATATTCTTCTTCTTCGATGTAGCCAATATATTTCCCAAAATACCTTTCCATTCTATCTCTTTCGCCTAGAGTTTTTAAGGTAGCAATTTCTTCTGCTTCTTTTTCTTCTTCTGTCTTAATGGTCGCTTTTTGTACTGTTGTGTTTTCACTTGACTTCTGCTGAGGAATATATTTATTTTGATTTATATATATACTAATATTAATTACCATTAAAACACATGCAATTATTGCCAAAATAATTGTATATGTTCTCTCGTCTTTTTTCTTCATCCAATTTCCTCCTTTAATTATATGCTTTTATTATGAACATTGGCTTATCATTCGTCATCACGTTTGCCACATATACATATAATTTTAGCTTTTTAAAATGTGAATAACGTAATTCAACTGCTGTTTGTGTATACTCTTCCTCCATTTTACATGAATTTTTTATTATTTTCACTTTTTTTAATCTTATATTAGGATTTGAAAAAATACCCATTTGATTGTAAATACTATTAAAATCCTCATAACTTTGAATGCTATAATTGTTTTTTAATATTTCCTGCTTTTCTTGATAATACTCTTTTCGTTTACTCTCGTCCATTCCTTGTGTATCTACATACAATGATGGTAAATTATCTTCTGCTAATATTTTTATGAACTCTTTGTAGCGATCGATCGCAACACCTTGTCCATAAACATCCGTAAATTCCTCTAAATTTTCAATTTCAAGTTCATAATTATTCATTTCTGGTTCCTGTCTAAACAAAAGAATTATCATTGCCAATATATTGATAATGATTACAATATATAAGAATAAATTTATTTTTTTCATACATCTTTCTCCTATGTTTTATCATTTATATTAAAACATCTGGTGTATCGATTCCACACACCAGATGCCTTTTTAATATCCTCCTCCAGGCCATACTGGAAGATCTCTACCATATCTTTGTGCACAATAATTTATACATGCATAAATACAATAATATCCATTAAATCTTGGATCATTCTTGTCATAATTTCCTGCTCTATATTGATCTCCTGTGAAAGCTGTCGCTTCTGGATCTTCTGGACGCTTGTATGTATTGTATGTTGATGCAATTGCCTGTAATACTCCTGCTGAACAGTCAAACGATGAATTAGAATCCCAATCATTAACACAATATGGATCTCCACTTGATTCGTTTTCTATCTGTTGTAAAACCCTTTGAACAGTATCTTCAGAAGTGTCTAATCCTAATTCCGTTAATGCTCCAATAACAATATCTCTCCATCTTTCTATATCTGTTCCTTCCGGATTTTCTACAAAACCAGCCGTTCCTTCATTCGTTTCGATTTCTGGTGGTGGCATATAATCTTCTATATTTTCTATTACTGCTTTATTTGCTGTTCTTAATATTAATAAAATATCCTCTTTTAGTGTTTTTCCTATTTTTTGCTCTTTATCTAACATATCTCCCTTTTTTAAACTTTCGTCTACTTGAAATCCACTAATTGTCATTTCCATGTCTTTTACTAAATTTGTTTCTGTAAATTTAATTGTAATGGACTTTTTCGATATTTTAGTAATTTCACCGATTCCTGGAGTAATTACATCTTGATCTTCAAATTTTATTGCTTCTGCTGCTCCCATATAAGATCCTAAAATTTTATTTTTTATGTTGTCAATCCACGCAGAATAACTTCCTGCTGCAATATGTAAATTATCATCCGTTGCTCCACTTGCCAAATATCCTTCAGAGTCTATAAATCCTTTTGTGGTATCTATAAAGGTAACATCTTCTATTCCTTCACAATATTTTTCTATTTCATCATTAAATGCGCTAATACGACTATTCATAGAACTTGCATTTGAATATCCAGCGCCTACTGGAAATACTCTTTGTACAAAAATTGGTACAGACGAATATCTATTTTTTAATGCGTCAATTAGTTGCTTCATCTGACTAATTTCACTTGGATTATTCACTCCTAATAAAACACAAACACCTTTTACTTCATCTGTTGGTAAAGAGTTAATATTGCTTAACCAATAACTTGGGGATACTCCATTTACTGCTGATATCTTACATTCTTCTAAATATCCATAACCTTCAATTCCTTTTGTATAAGAGTCTCCAATAAATAAGAAATTTTCCAATGAATCAATCTTTTTCGATAAACCTGTATTTTGAATCACTTGTCCATTTCCCCACTTTTGGATTAATGTATCTCTACTCTCATCTGCAAAGAAACTAAAATGCATATTATCTTTACAACTTGTCCAATCTCCTCCCCAACTTAAGGTATATTTATGTGCTACCTCTACCATTGGAGAATTTATATAAATTTCTTGATATTTTTCCCTTGATTCTGGCATTGCTTCCCACTCTGCTTTTGTCATAGGCTGTTTTCCATAGTAGTTTTGACTCCAGTTTAAATCTACTGCGGCTCCATAGTTATGAGCTGATTTTTGTCCTACTTGTCCAACTCCTGTTCCATCAACACGATATCCTCCCCATTCTACAATACAAAAATCTGGAGCTGACTCATATAAATCTTCAAAAAATGCAATCCACATTTCTTCTAATTCTTCATTCACTTGTAGTTGTATTTCTTTATCTGTTCTCTCTAGTCCTGTGTCTCCTGCCCAAGTTCTTATTTTTACCGTAATTGTTTTTATCTTTTTATCTACTTCATTTTGTAAATCAGAGTTTGTTGCCTTATCTTGTGGTCTGGCACTAATCTTTCCATTTGTTAATCTTTCCCATGCGTCTTGATCTGATATTTTTAAAATATCTAAATCTGCAGCTTGCGATCTTCCTCCTTTTACTATATTTTCTCTATATTTTATTAATGTTCCATATTCATAATTTTGTTTTTCAAATTCTCTCTCTGGCCATTCTTCTGGTTGGTATGCAGGTATAATCCAATCTAATAAACCTACATATTTATCCTCTAAGTCAGATGCTTTAAAATATTTTAATTCTACTAATAAATCTTTTAAATCTCTTAATATAAAATCTGCATCTTCTGATTTCATATTCTCTAATATAGTAAATGCTGATAATGAGTTCTTATTAAAATCGATTGGACGATAAATATTATCTGGATCCATTTTATTAATTTCCTCACTAAGTTCCTTTTCACTTAATCCATCTGGTAGATCTTTCTCTTTCTCTTTTAATTCTTTTATTTTTTGCGCTGTTTTTCTACTTCCATCATAAATATAATATTCTGGTTTTGGATTCGTTCCTTCTGAATCTTGATTTCCTGCTCCTACTAACAATTCTTTTATTCTTGGATTAGTTGCTCCTCTTAGTGGTTGTCTTGTTTGGGTTCTCTGAGTAGTATTGGATCTTGTCTCTATTATTTCAAATTTTCCCTGATCTCCCGATACCATATCTTTTTGATCTGAATTAGATCCCGGATTGAATTCATAAGGAGATAATTCTTTTGTCACTCCACTCTCAGTCTGATAAGCACTAAAATCCGATGCATTTTGTAACCAACTATCTGCACCTCCTACCGCATTTCGTATACTATCATTAATAACAAAATAAATGTTTTTATACCATGATTTTTCTACATATGTTATATATGGTTGTACAGATTTTATTTCCTGCCCTTTTCCATCATTTTTATCACTTAAATCAATTGCTTGCTCTATTGCTGCTATATTAGAAATTCCAATCTCATTTAATGAATCTACTAATTTATTTCTTTCTTGAGCTGTTTCATCACTATTTTCTTTCATTACTGGTAAATCTGCTTCTGCAGTTTCCAACGCTTTTTCTAATGCTTCTCTCATTCTTTTTACATACGCTTCATTTGTATCTCCAGATTGCATCGCCTCTGTTGGTGTTATTAAATCGGAATAATAGCTCTCTGTATCTGCTTTATATGTAGCATCGCTTCCTTCCCTAGCTTCTTCCATAAAACTGTCCATGGTGGATCCCATTCCTGTAACTACTACTGGATTATTACTATCCCCACCATCAGGGTTCTTATAATAAACTCCCATTCCTGTATTATATAACACGCTAGGCATTTGTTCTTCCCCTGCTTCTACCTTTTCCAAATATGGAATAAACACTTTCATATATTCAATACATGCTTCAAAATTATCATAAGCTCCATAAGTCTTATTATAAATTTCCTGAATTTTCTTAAAATCTTCTGTTTGTAATATTAATGTATTATCTGATTGAATTTTAGTATATAAATATTCTAAACCTTCTATCTCCCATATTACTTTCCCCGGTTCCGTTGTTTGTAATTGTTTTAAATGATCTACGGTATCAGAACTAATCGTATATTGAGCTCTTACATAAGAAATTACATCGTCAAATCCAATATGAACTTTTGTATCAAATTCTTCATCACTTGCTACATGCAACGCTAAATCTGGTGCCATTGTTGCTATATGCAATGTTAATAGAAATTCCAATGGTTTTCCATATCTTCCTGTCCATCCTTCTAAGTCAAAAGTATAACTATCTGTATTAAACCAACTCAATAATTCTGGATTTAATACATTGACTGTTACTTTTTTATTTGCTCTATCTGCTTTTACCGTTTTTGTATCAATTAATCCATTATCATCAAAGCACAACATTCCGGTTACTTGTCCTGTAGATTTTCCTCTTATGCTATTGAAAAATCCACTTACTGCATTTTGTACATTACCATGAACCGTATAGGTATTATAATCTGCTAATAGATATGCTAGCAGGTATTTACTCTGAGCATTGCTATATTTATCTCCATTCCCATCCTGTGATTCTGTTACTTCATCTGGAGCTGCAAACCCAAATCCTACTACATCATATCCCATATTTTGCAAGTAGTTTGCTAGTTTTGTTTCATCTTCTTTATGAATATACGCTTCGTTTCCCACAAAGAAACTAGCAAATCCATCCCATAATCCACTCGTAATTTCTGTAATCTTATCCATCAATAATCCTGGTACAGAGGTAATAAAACCTGCCACTCCAATTAATAGAAAGAGAATTACTAAGACAATAATAGCAGGCCAAGCAAGTGCCAGAATCTTTACTACTAAAGCTGAACTTTTTACTGTCTTTGCTGCTTTTGCTGCCTTTTTCGCGGTCTTAGCTGCATTTTTTGCTTTTTGAGCTCCTGCACTTGCTTTATCAATTCCTGATCTTCCATCTTTTCCGGTTTCTTCTTTCCTACTTTTTGACATATCTTCTACATTATCTGACAATCTTTACAACCTCCTCTCCATTATATTTCTTCCTTTCACTATGGCGAAACTCTACGTTGTTGATCTATATTTCTGACAGTATCTAGTACTTTTTGATCTGGGTTTTCTTCTCCAGCGTATGCATAACTGTCTCTCATTGCATATACATAACTTGCATATGCTTTATCTTGATCTTGAATCGAACTTGGATCTGAATTTAAAATATCTTCTGTTTTATCTCTTAATTGCCCTGTTGTATCAATACTTGGATTACTATCTGCATAATCGTTATATGCTTGAGCAAAGTAATCTTCGTTTTTCTTAATTCTTCTTGCTACTACATTTTTGTCTACTTTATCTGCCGCTGCTGTTCCAATGTTACCTCCAACTGCATATCCTGCTACTGCATTTTTCATATCTCCAGTCGCTGCTCCTAGCATCATCATGCCAATTTTTCCTCCTGCCTTTATTTGATTTCGTATTCCGGTTCTAGTAAATCCAGCTTTATTCCATACACCTTTCCCTACTCCAGCTACTTTATGTCCTATGACTCCTGTCGCTTTTCTGATTCCTGATTTATTGGATGAATTATTATATGGAGAAGGTCCTCCTCCGTTACCTGCACCCATTGCTCCCTGATATCCTTGAGCAGCTTTTTGCACATTAGGTACAGAACCTCCAGCTCCAACCGGACCGGCCGCTTTCGCACTTCCTCCACCAGACGATCCACCTTTTTTGTTTCCTCTTAATAAGCCTAGCCCCGCTCCAACTAGCGCAGCCCCTGCTATACTATCACTTAAACTTCGAGCTTGGAATCCAAAAATATTTTTTAGAATCTTTTCTGCCTGGAAAATAAATATTAATATTATAATAGCAAGAATACTCGAACCTAGAGTACCATTCATTAATTCTGTTGCTGTAACTCCAAAACTCAAATAAATAATACAATGGAACGGCTGAATTAATATATTATACACAAATTCTTTTAACCATGTATTTAAAGCTTGTGATTTTCCATCCCCCATTTTATCGATTGAATATGTAATTGTTACAATTGGCGCAATCATAACTAAAAATGAAACTGTTATCATTCTTTTAATATACATAATTAAAAACATTAAAGTAATCGCAGTTAACATTACATATACAATCGAGGAGCCTAATCCTACAGTAAGCCTTACGTCTAATGCTGTCATAAAAGTATCAGTAACAGCATCTCCAAATTTCGAATTGTTCGCAAGAGAATTTTTAAAAACATCTACTAGACCATCATTAATCTGTAATGTAAAAATAATAATATAATGTAGGATGAATATTAAAATAAAGCTTATTATCCAATCGGTTAACATTTTCTTATATTTTGCTTCTTCTTCTGCAACTGTTGTTAAAGTCATTCGAATTCCAACATACACTAAAATGGCAAGCAAAATTACGATTGCTAAATTTCTTAATGCATAATACCACTGTGCTATATTTTGACGAATTGTAAGGATTGGTCCTTCTACATCAAAATTAAAAATATTGACATCTGTTAATAGTATATTATTAAATAGAATATCTTCTGGTGAGATAACGAGAGTATCTATCGCCCCCGACAAACCTCCTGTTGTCCCTCCTATTAAAGCAATTCCTCCAGCAATTGCTCTTACACAAGTTCCTATAATTAAAATAAATAATTTTAATGGTAATAGTAAAATTCCTGCAACTCCATCAATAATAGTTCCTGCTATACTAAAAGCAGTTTCTAGAAATTGATTTTCTTCTTCTACTGTTGGCCCTGCAGCTTGTGATACCGACATAATGCAACTTGATATCATCATGATTGCTGAAATAACTAGTACTAACTTTATAAATATCTTTTTCATATCACTATATCCTTTCTTTTACTTGTTCATGATTGAATTATACAAATCAAATTTAGTAGATCCCTTAACTTTTTTCATTGTTAAAATTAGTTCTTCACTTGTAAATATCTCTTCGCCAAACTTTTCTTCATAACGATGATTCAATTCTCTTAATTTTTCTAGATCTTCACTAACTTCTTGAAAATCAAAATCTGTCGGTAATTTTTCTCTCTTTATACTATCCTTTTTATCTAGTCCTTTTTTTACAACACTTATAATTTCTTCTGCAGTATATACTGCATTTCCAGAATCTTTTAGTTTTCTAGATAAATTGTCTACAATTTCATTTTTTGTTTTACTGTCAAATTTATTTGCATCTATATTATTATTTTCAAAGGATTTATCAAGTGCCTCCATAAAATCTCTTTTATCACTTGTTGTTGCCATTACCTTTTTTAGATCTTTTACAATGTTTATTTTCGCCTTTTCATCTATTTGCTCACTGACATTATTGTCTTTTAATGTCTCTTCTACTTCTTTTGCAAGTCTTCTATCATATTGTTCTACTAATGCTTCTTTTACATTGTAATTAGCTTCACTTACAGATATTTCTGGTTTTATTTCTGCCTCTATTTCCCCTCTACTTGCTCTTCTATCAATTGCATTTTGTACATTATCTAAAATCTCTTGTAAATCTCTTTCTTGTATCTTTTTCTTTCCTGTATCTTCTAAATAACTAGAAACTGCTTTTTCAATATCTTGCTTATCTACTTCTTTTAAAGTTTCATTTACTACTTTATCATATTGTTGTGATAATCTTGCTTCTAAACTATGGGATAATCCACCGCTTATTCCATTGTCACCTTCTCCTAATAGTCCTTGACTTCTTTTTGCTAGATTTGCATATCCAAGAATAATATTTTCTTCTAATTTTTTTGCATCTTCTAACATTTTTACATTTTGTATTCCTTTATTATTTTGTTTTTCAAAATCAGGAATTTGTTTTCCTCTTTCTGATAATCCCATTTTTAATGTATAGTGCATTGGCGCAGTAACTGCTTTGAATGGAAGAGCTGCCACCTTTCCAGTAAATAATAGGGTTCCTTTTGCTGCTCTTTTAATTGTTAATTTTTCTTTTCTTCTATTCTTTCCATCTTTTCTACTTGATTTATATCCTCTTATAATTTCTTTTTGTGCTTTTTTCCTTGTACTTCTAAGTGCTAATAATGCCGCAGCTCCTTCCATTGGATTCATCACCAATGCTGGAATTGCTACAATACTTTTAGCCGTATATTTCACTACTCCTGTGCCAAAAGAAATTGGTTTTCTTAAATTTCTTTTAAATAAAACTTTATTTAGTCTCTTTTGTTGCCTAATCTTTTGATCAATGTTACTTACTGTTTGTATATTGTTTGTTCTTCGTTTATTTAAAAAGTTTCCTTCTCCTAAAACTTTATCTGCTGTTTGATTATACCAATTATTAAAACGATATCGAGTTGTTTCTGGTAAAATGACTCCTCCAATTTGTCCTACTGTGGATCCTACTCCCTTAATAACTCTTCCAGACATTTTTGCTGCTACTCCATAAAAACCTAATGCACCTCTTACTGCTGCAATTCCAATAAATGCATTTTTCATAGAATCTGGTGCAAGCATACTACTTAAAGATTTCGACCCTTCCATATTGAAAATATGTGTAAAAATTCGCTCTGCTTTTAACATAAAGTTCATAACAATAAAAGCAAATACAATTCCTGCCAAACCTGTTTCTGATTCATCAATCGCCATTACCATAAAAATAGTATACAACATTGCATGTACTGTCTGAATCATAGTAGTAAAAATAAAATCCTTTAACCACATAGATAAACTTTGACTCTTGCTATCTCTTATTTTATCTATAGCATAACTAATACCAATAATTGGAGCTAGTATCGCTAATATATTAATCGTTAAATATCTTTTAATATATACATAAAAGAATCGTATTACCATATAAACCAAAACCATATACATAACTGTTCCTGCAAGTCCAGAAGTAAATTTTAATTCATATGCTTTGGTTCTTACCGTTTCATAAATAGATACCTCTTGATTTGGTGAAGAATTAGCAAATAATTTAACTGCATATTCATTTATATTCAAAACAAACATCATAATATAATGCATTGTGAATACAAGAATAAATCCTACAATCCAATCTTTCAAATA
Organism: Candidatus Merdicola faecigallinarum; assembly: GCA_018714565.1. Lineage (GTDB taxonomy): Bacteria > Bacillota > Clostridia > TANB77 > CAG-508 > Merdicola > Merdicola faecigallinarum. Next base: position 34,116 of record DVNH01000026.1, read on the forward strand.
TCTTTTGTAAACAGCTTTTTCTTCCGCTACTGTTGATATTGCCATTCGAATTCCTATATAAATTAATATAACAAGTAATACAATGATTGCTATTGTTCGAAATGCATAATACCATTTTGCTATATTTCTTTTAATAATACTTAAAGTTCCATCTTCTTTTAATTTCTGTCCACCAGCTTCTTCTAAGTTAAATATATTAACGTCTAATATAGGTACTTGATTATATATAATTTTTTCAACTGTTAATCTATCATTTTTATCTGTAAACATACCTGTAACTGTTTCTGTTGCTGCGGGTGTATATTGATTACCTGTTTCTTCTGTTGTTTGTGTATCTACTGTATTTTCATCTGGAGAATCCGTTGTTGTTCCTCCAGCTGCGTCAGGATCTATTCCAGATGTATCTGTAGATTCAATTTGTGTTCCGGTAATTTCATTTACCATATCTGTAATAACATTTTCAATAATGGTTGTCCATCCTATCAATTGAATTTTTATTCCCATTGTTAAAATTCCAACAAGATAATCTGCAATTTGAGACAATTTATTGAATATCCATTTCAATGCGTTTTTCACAGGATCTGAAGAACCAGTGTATCCTCCTCTAGATGGCATACCATTATATCCAAAATCTTTTTCTTTGTCTTTTGATAAAGAATCCAAGCCGGATATAATTGGAGCTAAATCACCTTCATTCAGTTCTTGCGCTGCTGTTTCTGATAAACGGTACACTTTGTCATACACTCTATTCGCTCCGGGTCCATAAGTAGCCATCATATAGTTAGCATTTCCATATTCCTCTAGAGTCGTATAAGTTAGTCCTCCATTTGGTCCAGCTCCTCTTGAATCAATCAGTTTATCATTTCCTACATAAATCATAACATGGTGATGATTTGCTAAAATGTCCCCTGGCAATAATTCTTGTCCTGTTACATCATCGAATAATTCTGGAAAGTTTGGTGTATATCTTGTTGGCGTAACAAATCCACAAGCACCACTTCTAACACTTTCTCTATCCAAGCCCGTAGCATGGTGAATTGCATAACTTACCCATCCAACACAATCCATTCCATATTGCTCCATACTTCCTACAACTTCTTCTTGATATGCAGCACCTCTTACACTTGGTGTATAATCATATTTTACTCTAGTTCCATATTTATTATAAAAATCGATTGCAAAACTTGCAATTGCTGCTCTGGCCTTGCTTACATCCACTGCCGCTTCTACTTTTACAGGAACAACAAAAGGACATAGTAAACTTACTAATATTAATGCAATTATTAACTTATTTAAGATTCTGTGTCCTTTCTTCATATTTTTCACCTTTTCATCTAATTTCTATTTTTACTTTTTTATCATCATATTTTAATATATTTCCTTCTTCAATACCTTGTATATTAAACTCTTCATTTTGTTCTATCAAAACTTCGCTTGTTCTTTCAATTGGGTCATATATATAAATTCCTTGGTATGCAATACTATAAATAAATTTTCGATCATTTAGCCAAGCATATGTATTAATATTTGCTTTTAATTCATTGTTTGCATATTCTCCATTTTGAGATAAAAATCTTATTTTCTCTATTGTATTATCATCATATCTCTCAATATAATATGAAAATAATTGACTATTCCCTAAATTTTTCTCTTTTTCTTCATACTCATAAAAACTATCATAAAAATAGTTTCTATTTCTTTGCTCTGCAATCCTATTTATTTCATTTAGATATACTAAATTTTCATCTGTGTCAAAGTATACTTTTCCAGTATCCATCATATTCTTTAATTTCTCATTGTTTGCATCTTGATAATTAGAATAAATATGGATTCCATCTTTGTTTGCACTGCTTACTTGTATTTTTATTCCTTTTAAGGTATAGCATAACTCATATCCATTTTCATTGGATATATAATTATCATAATCTGACCATATTGTAGTTAATTGGTTCGTAAAACTTTGAAAATCAGAGTCTTCTACATATTTTTCTAATAGATTATTAAATTCTTCGTTATTTTGTTTATCAATACGATAAATTGAAATCTCTTTTTCTGAAAAGAATATATACATCTCTTTTGTTTTATATCCAATCATTTTTACATCATTTTCTCTCCACAAAGGCTCTCCTAATATCTTTTCCACTTCTTCTAACGAAGTTCCTACTCTAATTCCATTGATTACACTATTTAAATATTTTTCATTAAATACAATATTAAAAATCTTACTAGAAACGGTTCTTACTTCGATTCCTTCTTCAAAGTAAATCTCATAGTTTTCGAAATCGCTTTCTTTACTTCCAAAATTCACATCCGTTGTTGTCCATTTATTTTGTATTGCAGTTAAAATTTCCTTTGAATTAATTTCTGCATTTATTGTCCTTTCTGCCTGATAATTTTCCACATTTTCTTTTGAATTCTGCTTTGAAAAATAATCTTCTATTCCATTAATTGTATATTTTTCTAAAATTCCATTATTAGTATCACAGTATATTTCTATTGTGATTTCTCTTTTTTGATCGATTAGTCTCATACTTTTATAAGAGTTTACTCTTGTTACAAGTCCAATTAAATTATTAAAAAATCTTTCATTACTAATATTATTTTCATATAAATCATGATTGAATTCTACATATATATCTTCCTCAAATTCTTCTTTTCCTTTTTCTGTTCTAATATAATTGCAACCCAAATATTCTAACACTTCTTTTACTGTAGAAAAATCTTCTACAGAGGTATATTCTTTTTTTCTATTATAACTTGCTAAGTATATAATGAGTCCAATGATAATAACGATAACAATAATAGCAATTATCATAATTCTTTTTCTCTTTTTCATATTTTCATATATACCTCCTCAATCTTAAAGTTGCAATTGAGTTAATCGAACTTAATCCTCTCATATTGAATATATTCTTGATAATCTTTTCTCCTCTTGACAATGCTCCAAAAAATAAAATTGCTAATAATGGCGCCGCTGCTGCAATTTCTGCTGCTGAAGCAATAAATACAATATAGATAATAGCATGCAATGGCTGAATAAATACGTTCACTAAAAATTCCTTTAACCAATTCTTATATGCTTGTGCCTTGTCATCTTTTACTTTATCAATACAATATGTTGCACTAATTAACGGTGAGATTAATAAAAGCAAAGCAGTTGATAATAATCTTTTCAAATATAATAATAAAAATTTAAGCTGATAATAAATAATAATCCAATACAAAATACATGCTGTAACATAATTCCAACCTTTTGTATTACTCATTTTATTTTTTAATGCTTTGCTATCTGCGTTTCCATTTCCTTCTAAAATTGTTGCTTCTAAGTTATTATTTTGTTCAGGAATAATCTCCAGAATCCCTTCTGAAACAGTGATTGCTACTGTTGCAATATATTGAAACAAAAATATTAAGCAAAATCCTATAAGCCAATTGATTAACATTTTTTTATATTTAGCCTTGTCATCCCCTAAAGTAGAAATAGTCATCCTAATCCCAATGTAAATTAATAATACCAAAGCAATTACAATTGCTAATTTTCGAATTGCTACATACCATTTAGCCACCATCTGCTTTATCTTAGTATTTGCATCATCTCCTGTTGTTGGTACATCAAAAAAATCGATATTAAATAGTTTAAATTTTCCAAATACTAAATCTTGTATTGAAAATTCTTCGATTGAAAAATTTGAATCTTCTTGGCTAATCACAAAATAGCTCATGATTGAACTAATCATTGTAGGAAAAATATTGATTACTTGAGCTAAAATTCCAGCCAGTGCACCACCAGTACTTGTTGTATTTCTAGCGGTTGTCGTCTCTTCCGTTATTTCATACGTATCCTCGTCTTGTTTTGTTCCAGGATATATGGAAGTTTCACCACTATCTGCCATATCTTCTGCTAGATTAGGATCTGTTGCTTGTTCAATTTCGTTTAAACTTTCACTCTGAATAGATCCGCTAATCTCATTTGGATAATCCGCTCTTACTTCTATACTAAATATTAAATTAAAAACTAATACGGCTATTATACTCGCAATAGTAAGTTTTTTCATTTAATTTTTCCCTTCTATTTTACTTCGTTTTTTTGATTCTCTAATCTTTCTCATCTCATTAACATTTGTTTCAACAAATTCAAATTCTTTCTTTGTAGGTCGAATTGCAAGAATTGCTGTATCTGCTCCTACTTTCAATAATCCTTCTCCTCTATTACAAGTTGTTAAGAAAGCTGCTTCTCCTTCGCTTAGTTTAAATACTTCTTTTATATATTGAATTTCTGATTTATCCTGTGCTAAGAATAGTTTTGTATCAGATGATGTTAAAACTGCTTGTACTTCTGGCTTTTCATAAAAGTCTTGGAATTTTTGAGACATAACTGCCAAAGAAACATTTCTTTTTCTTGCACGTCTTGCCATTGTATTTAAAAAGTCTACGGCTTCTGGATATGGAAGTAACATCCAAGCTTCATCAATTAATACTCTTTTTTGTTTTGCTTTTTCTTTATCTTCACTATTTTTCTTAACATATTTTTCCCAAATCCAAGAAAGTAATATTTGTTGTGCAAGTGGTCTTGCGAATCTTTCCTCTAATTGAGATATATCCAAATTAATAAATGGAACCCCATCTAATAATTCAAAAGTAGATTGCCCATCGAAATATGCCATCTGTCCATTGTATTCTCTAACATATTGCTTCATAACTTTTATCAAATAGCTGTAATGAAATCTATAATCTGGATTTTCGTTTTTCTTTGCATTTTCTTGAATGCGTTTATACCAAGATCCAATTGTTGGCATTTCTTTTTTTGGTCTTCCTAAATAATCTTTTGAGAATGTTTTTCCTTTATCTTCTACATATAAACTGTTAATATCATTGGTAATTCCTCTTGCTGCATATTCTTGATAAATTGCTTCTGCTATAATTTGTTTTGTAAGCTCATTTACTTCTTCACTTCTTGTACTACCTCTTGCCATTGTAAGTAATGCTTGCGTAACATCTTCTACTTTATTTTCTAAATTTAATGCAACTTTTTCTCTCCCTGTAATTTCATCCTTAATAATTTCAGACTCTAAGTCAAACAAATTGATAATCGTATTTGAATTTGGACTGATTGTTACATTTATTCCACCTAAAGCATCTGCAACAACTCCATACTCGCCTTCCGCATCTAGTGCTAAACTTTCAATTCCCATTAGTACAGATGATCTTGCCGTCAACGTCTTTATCGTAACACCTTTACCAGCTCCAGATTTACCAAAGATTACCATATTGTAGTTTGTAAGTGAAGGATTGAAGTTATCAAACAAAATTGGTACTCCTGTTTGTTTATTAAATCCTAGTGGAATTCCATGGTCGTGTCCTACTTCTGATGAAAAGAAAGGAAATACGGTTGCCATAGAACTTCTATCAAACGCATGAGATTTGTTAATTTTATTATCATTAAATGGTAAATTACTTTTAAATGCATCTTCTTGTATTGCCCAGGCTGGTTTAATACCAATTAATGTCTTAGACATTTCAGAAGATAGTAATTCGGTATCTTTATCTAATTCCTCTAAACTATATGCAAATAAAGTACATATAATAGATGCCTCAAATAGCTTATTAAAACCACTAGCAATCTGATCTCTTAATTCTTCTGCCTCTAATCTTTTTTGTGCTAGGATTCTTTCACGGTTAATATCCCCTCTGTCAATCGCTACAATTCTTTCAGACTCTAATTCATTAATTGTTCTATTTAAGTCTGTTTGTGATGTACTTTCACTAACTGGACTAATAAATACAGAAGTATTTAAATCTCCGAACGTATACATACTTCTTAAAAATTCTGGAAATGTACACATTCTAGGTATTGTAGATACTACCATGCTTCTGGCATATCTTGTTCTTCCAGAAACGATTTCTAAATGATTAATATTAGAAGCATCTACTCCTGCTGGCGCAATTAAATCTTTGATTCCTTTTCGATTCTTTTCAAGCATTCCAGTAGGTCTTTTCTCTATATTTTCTGTTTCTTTTTTTAACCCTAACTTCATTTTTCTTATCCTCCCATCTTTTGTTTACAATGTTTGCCTTTAACCACTTACTTTCTTTGCCTTTGGTCCTCTTTTAGAAGTCTTTGTCGCTTTTTCTTCTACTATCTCTTTATTTTCTTTTGTATCTTTTCTCTGTTTTCCCTGGTTTTTTATCTCCTGTTTTGTTTTTTCATATAAGTCTGGCTCCATTTTATCTTTATATTCTTCAATAATTTCTAAGGCTTTGCTTTTTACCTTTTCTTTTAAGTCTTTTTCTTCTTTTCTCTTTTTATCTGCGATTAAAATACTATCTGTTGCTAAATCCATCGCTTGAATTTCAATTTCTTCTTCTATCTTTTCTTGTTTTTTCTGTAAAACATCTTTTCCTGTACTATATAAAGCATCATATTGAGCATCTAGTGCCTTTGATAATTGATATAATTCAGAATCATCTCTGTTATAAGCAATATATAATAATTCTGCAATTTCTTCTGAATCTAAAACTCTACCAAATACTTGCGCTGTTCCCAAAGAACGAATTACGGATTGACATCTAGTATATAACTCTGAAAAACAAATATTTCTTACTTCCTCTTTTGAATAATTACTAATATTACCCGCTTCATTTGCAAAATAAGAAAGAACAACATATGTTTTTTGTTGTAATACATTTTTATTTAAACTCATTCTTCCAACATAAGATGCCATATCTTGGCCATACTCTAATACATTTTGTTTTCTACGAATTTCGAATGCTAACCTTTCTTCTCTTTCTACATTTCCAATCCTTACTGCTTCTTTTCTCTGTTCTTCTAATTTTCTAATCGAATCCGATATTGTATCTACTTTTGCTTGATATTCTTCCAAAATATTTTTTAAGTTAACACTTCTTGTTTGTACATACAATTGAATTGGAAAACGAAGTGTATTTAAAAATTGTACAAATCCTGCTTCTACAGACATTTTTTCTTCTTCTGATAATAAATCGTAATTTATACCTTTACACTGAATTATCATAACAAATTGCTCGTTATTCTTACGAATAATCATATCATCTTTAATTTCATCAAATTCTAATAATTTGTTTATTTCTTCTTTTGTAATTCCATTAAAAGTTCCTACATTTTTTTGTGAATCTTTGATTTCCTGTCTCTCTTCTTTTAATTGTTTATTTCGGTATACAATCAAAAAATATGCTGCAGCTAATCCTATAATGACAACAACCAATACTACTAATACAATATTTAGCCATAATATTACATCCATTCTATTTTTCCTCCTTCTCTTTTGTATTTAATTCCGGTTTTAAATTGACATAAGTATATACTTTTTTATTTGCCTTAAATTTTATATATCTTCTAATAATCTCATCTAACGATTCTCCTCCTACATTTTTGGTGAACGGAAGACTAGATACTGTTGGTATTTTTATTGCTCCAATTGCCCATCCAATTACAGCACATACTCCCATTACAATAAATCCGGCCACCTTTTGGCCAAGTAACATTCCAATTAACAAAAATAATGGTCCTCCAACCAAAATTCCACCGATTGCTGTGGTTATTAATGATTTTACTGTAAAAACATAAAGAATTCTTGTTTCTCCTCTTAGATTTCTTGGAATATAATATGTTCCCATTTTTCTCCTCCTTTGTTTAATGAGCAACTACAGTCATAAAATTATATAATAATGCCCATATTCCTTGTGCTCCATAAATAACAATTGTTGATATAACAAGCCCTACCAATTTCTGTTTTAATTTTGCTTTATCATCTGGATTTGCAATCATATATTTAATTCCCAAAATCATAGTTACAATTGTTACTATAATTGTTGCAGCTGCTACTAATGTTCTTGCAATTGGAAGCACTAAATTTTTTAAATCATTATCACTAAGGAGTGTTTCTCCTTCTTTTTTTCCTTCATCAATAAACTTATCTGCTTTACTTTTCATTGTATCAAAATTATCTATTGCATATGTAGGTGTTGGTTGCAATATAAGCACTATCAGTACAATGATTAATAAAGATTTTATTAACTTTTTTACTTTCATTTTTCCCTCCATTTATAAACTTAAAATTACCTATAATTATTATAATTATATCACGTTTTTTCTACTTATTTCAACATTTCTAGGTAATTACTTCTATAATTTTCAAATTGTTAACGTTATGTAATATGGATGTAATATTTCCACTCTTTTTTTCTAATTTTCTTTGTTCTATTTCCGCAAGCTTTTATTAGATTTTTGTTCTATTTTACTATTTCAATTTGTAATCATAATTTAATTTTAATCATAAAAAAAGTGCCTTCGTCACATATACAAATTGCTTTGCAATCGCACTTACTAATGTACCTTAATCTTGTTATATAAAAAAATCTGTCGATCTTTCCTATACAACAAAAAAACTTTGCATATGTTAAAATGCAAAGTTTTATTTTATTACTGTATTTGCCCAATTTGCAATTAGTTTTATAAGGCCTGTTGCACCAAAAACCAAAACAGAACCAATTACAAATATAATCATTTTTTGTTTAATTGTAGCTCGATCTTCTACACTACTAAACATATATTTCATTCCCATTACTAATGCACTTATTATTCCAAATGCCACCGCAATTACTTGCACTACCCCTAAAACAGCTCCACCAGCTTTTACAAGCTTAGTTTCTCCTCCAGGAGTGTATATTCCGGGCATAGTCACTTGTAGAAAAACCGTAACTTATACATAGAAAGCTTAATAAAAGTAAATTTAGAATAATAAGAAAAATGATTCTCTTATATTTTTTCATAATTTCTCCTTAACTTTAGACCAAAACTTTTTTCATAATTCTTCATCAGTATAGAAAAAGATTTTAGCAGAGCTAAAATCTTTTTTACTAAGTTTTACTTATTGATTGTTCCTTCAACCCATGTTCTAATCAATCCTAATAATCCACTCGCTCCAAATAGAACAATTGCACCTACTATGTAAATTACTGCGTGTTTTTTAATTTCTGCTTTATCGTTTGGTGCAGCTGAAATATATTTGATAGCAAGTACAATTAACATAATAATTGCAACAGAAATACCAATTACTTGTGCAACTCCAAGAATACTTCCTGCAATTGATTGAGATTTTGTTGCTAAACTTCCATCATTATTAGGTGTAATTGTTTTTGGATCCAAATAAGAAGATCCTGCTGCTGCAAATGCAACATTAGAAACAATCATTAATAATACTAATACAATCATTACTATATTAATAATTTGTGCTGTTTTCTTCGTTACTTTCATGTTTTTTCCTCCCTATTTATTTATCTTATGATTAATTATAGTATATATTTTGACAAATTGCAATATTTTTCTTTTTATTTTCCAAATTTCACTTTCTTTTCTAAGTATAGCACGATAAGCATCTACCAGGTCTAAAAGCACAAAAAAGTAAACTGCCTCTTTCTTTTTCTAACATTTTGAATATTCTTCTTCTAAAAGTCTTCTATAATATCTTGCAATTAATTCATCTAATTCTACGCTAATTTGATAGATTCTTTCATAGTTATCCTCATTTAATATACTTTGGTTTAATTTTTCCCTTACTTTACAAATTTCTTCATTTAACATAAAAACACTCCTTTATTCTTTTTTTCTTTTGTATAAAAAAAGAATAACATATTTTTACAACGAATTCAATTATTTTTCTCTATTTTTGGCTATTTATAGCAACTTTCGTGTCCTTTTTTTTGCTATTTTAAATCTATTTTTTTGTTTTTTTTTCTTCTTTTTTCTTTTTCTTTTGTTTCTCTACAAGATACAACAAATCTTTTTCTTATCATTTTTCGAAGAAATTTTATTTTTTAAGTAAAAAAATAGGAAATATTTTTTATTTCCTTCTATTTCCTATTTTTATTTTTAATATTAAAATTTTTCTTTTAATTTTGTTTCTTTTTTCCTTCTTTAAGCATTTGTCGTTCTTTCCGTTATGGTCTTATAATAGAGATTGCCATATTTTCTTTTTTAAAAATTTCATTCAAATATTCTTCTGCCATTTCTTTTGTAATAGTTGAAAAGGCTTCCAAATATTCAAAACTATTAATTCCTTGAAAATAGTCTGTTAAAAATATTCTTGCGATATTTTCTGTACTATTGTAATCTGTAATATATCCACCATATATTTTTTTCTTAATTCTTTTAAAATATGTTTCATCTATTTTTGATTGTTTTATTTTCTCTATTTGATTTTGTAGTTTTTCCAATATTTTTATTGGATCTTTTGATTGCCCTGCCATCATAATATGGGAATATTCGTCCGAAAATTCATAATCAAAACTGATATCTGATAGAATTTCTCCCTTTTCATATAATTCTTGGTATAGCTCTGAGCTACTTCCTAATAATATCTGTAGTAAAATCTCAATTACAATCGTTTTTACTATTTTTTCTTTTGCTGGTACAGGCCTATCTTTTATCCCAATTACAAAAATTGGATTACTTACATTCATTTTTTCTTCTATCTTGTCCTGAAATACAGTTTCTTTTTCTTCTGGATAAATTCTTTTAATTTCTCTTTGTGTTGGTTTTGAAATGATCTTTTCTTTTATTTTCTCCAATAATTCAATAGGATTAAAATTTCCGCAAACAACAAGAGCCATGTTAGATGGATGATAAAATGTATGATAACAATCATATAGTATATTTTCGTCAATTTTTTGAATACTTTCTACTGTTCCTGCAATATCAATATTAACAGGATTTACTTCGTAAAGGCATTTTAGTAAGTTTAAATATACTTTTGAACTTGCATCATCTTCGTACATCATAATCTCTTGACCTATGATTCCTTTTTCCTTTTCTACATTATCTTTTGTAAAATATGGATGTTGTACATAATCTAGTAATTCATCAAATGCTTCCTCAAAATGATTAGTTGCATTAATTAAATATGCTGTATGATCATTGGTTGTATATGCATTAGCATCTACCCCTAGAGAAGATAATACATCTAAGCTATTAGTTCCATTTTCCTGTTCAAACATTTTATGTTCCAAAAAGTGAGCAACTCCATCTGGTACTTCTTTTAGCTCTTTTGTATTTGGGTCAATAAATTTGTGATCAATGGATCCATATTTTACTCCATAGATTACAGATTTCTTATTTGTATTTTCCTTTGGAACTAAGATAACCGTAAGTCCATTTACTAGTTTTTCAACATATGCTTTTTCTTTTATTTTTGAATTTTCTATAATTTGCATGTTTCCTCCTTTTGTTTTTATAAGAAAAGTGGCTTCGCCACATGTACAGATTGCTTCTCAATCGCACAAACTAATGTAACTTAACCTTGTTACTCCGGAAATTTCTAACGAAATTTCCTACGTAATAAAACATCATGCTAATGTATTTACTTTTATTTCGTTAAAAAATAAATCGTATTTATCTCTATTTTGTTTGCTAAATCTACAATTTGTTTTTTATCAATTTGTTGTATGTTATTTGCATATTGAGCAAGATTCAAATTCGTATTGGATAGTTCTTGTCCAAAATAATACGTAATTTCTGTATCCTGTTCATATGGAATGGTTTGAATTGTTTCAATAATACCTTGTTTTGCATTTTGAATTTCTTCCTCTGTAAAATTTCCCTGTTTCATATCTTCTAACTGTTTTTTCACAATTTTTATTGTTTTCTCTTTGTTTTCTATATCGATTCCACATAAAATAAAAATATTATTTTTCGTCTTTAAATAACTAGAACCTGCAGAATATGCTAAACTCTCTTTTTCTCTTACGTTCTGAAATAATTTTGAAGTTGCAGTCCCTCCTAAAATTGCATTATAAAGTAAGGAAACAAACCTAGTATTTTCTTCACATTTTAAAATATCCATTCCAATAATTAATTTTCCTTGTGATACTTCCATATGTTCTTCTTTTTCTTGTACTTCTTTTTTTGTTTTTTCTTCTATTTGGTTTACCTTATATTCTGGATCTCTTGGATTTAAAGATTTTATATTTTCATTTTCCATTACTAACTGTTTTAAATCCTCTCTTTTACTAGTAGAAATGAAAATATCGATTTTGCATTTTCTTAAAAGTTCTTGATAGAACTCGTATAATTCTTTTGCTCCTATCTTATCTAGATCTTCTACATATCCATATTTATATAATCCGTAAGGATCTTCTGGATACATTTCTTCAATGCAACGGGACATTGCATAAGTTCCTTTATTATCAATTTTTGATAATATAATTTGTTTTAATTTTTCTTTTTCCGTTTCTACATACTCTTCTTTAAAACCATTCTTTTCCACATATGGATTAAATATAATATCAGAGATCATCTCAAAGCTTTTTTCTAAATTCTTTTCTTCCTTTGGCAAGAAACGATCTTCAATGCTTTCAATATAAAACTTTAAAACATGATTATTTCCTAACTTTTCTATCCCATAGTCAAATGTTGCACCATAAAGTTCTTCTAACTCAATATTTATTTCTTGTTGTGTCCTAAACTTCTTACTTCCTCTATGCAACACTAAACTAAGTAACGCTTCTTTTGTAACGTTTTGTCTTGTTAATGGAGTAGTCAAAAACACTGCAATTAAATTTGTTTTAAATTTATCCGTTTCGATAGAATGCATCGTAATTCCTTGTTTTATTTCTTGTTTGTTCATTCATTCATCCTCTTTCTTTTTTGTATAGTATTCGTTTCTTTTATGGTTAATATACATGAAATATTATTATATTCTATCCTCTACAAAAGTTTTTTATTTCTATTTATTACTTATGTATGATATTGATTTTTTTAATTTAATGAAAGAAAAGTAGATAGCATATTTGTTACTATCCACTCCTTTTCAATCTTTAATATTTTATGGGTTTCTATTTTAACAATTCTTTTACCACTTCACTTAATGTTTTTCCATCTGAGCTTGCTCCAATTTTATTTTTTGCCTCTTTCATTACATTCCCCATATCTTTCATAGAAGTTGCTCCTGTTTCTTCTATAATACCTTTTATGATAGGAACAATTTCTTCTCTCGTTAATTGCTTTGGTAAATATTCTTCAATAATTGCTATTTCTGATTTTATATTTTGAATTAAATCTTCTCTTCCACTTTTTTCATATTCTGCTAGCGAATCTTTTCTCTTTTTTGCTTCTTTTGCAATAATTTGTATAATTTCTTCATCTTTTAGCTCTATTTTTTTATCTTTTTCAATTTGTAGAATTGCTGCTCTTATCATTTGAATTACATTCTTTCTAAGAATGTTTTTTTCTTTCATACAATTTTTTAAGTCTTCCAATAACTTTTCTTTTAACATTTTGATTCCTCCTAACAAAAAAGGGTAGAAATTAGACTTTTTTCTAACTTCCAACCCCCAAATTCCAACTTAAAATTTTCTTTTTCTTGCAGCCTCTGATTTTTTCTTTCTTTTTACACTAGGTTTTTCATAATGTTCTCTTTTACGAACTTCTTGTAATACCCCATTTCTAGCGCATTGTCTTTTAAATCTCTTTAACGCATCTTCTATATTTCCATTATTAACTTTAACTTCTGACATTGAATTCCCCTCCTTCCGACTTCTAAATAAAGTGTCTGGGATTTTTAGAGTATTGAACAATTACTTGTTCCTTCTCTTTTCGTACGTTTCATATTATACTCTAAATTGGGTTATATTGTCAATAGTTTGTCTTTTTTTCTCTAGGATTTAACACATTTTTAGCAAATCTCCTAAAGATCTTGCCTCATTAATTCTTCGAATGGATTCTGCAAATAGTGGAGCAATTGATAATACAGTAATTTTGTCTATTTTCTTTTCTTCTGGTAATGGAATCGTATTCGTAATTACTAACTCTTTAATAGCAGAATTTTTAATTCTTTCAATTGCAGGTCCAGATAGCACTCCATGGGTACATGCTGCATAAATACTTTTTGCTTTATATCTTTCTAATACTTTTACTGTTTCTATCATAGATCCTGCAGTATCAATTTCATCATCAAAAATAATTGCATTTTTATTGGTTACATCTCCGATTACAGTACTTGCAATTGCTCTGTCGTCGTTTCCTTCCCTTCTTTTATCAATTAGAGCGATAGGACATTTAAAAAATTCAGAATATTTGTATGCTTTTTTTGAGCTTCCTGCGTCTGTTGCAACAATTACCATATCTTCTAATTCTTTTTTCTTGAAATAATCTTCTAATAAATATTCTGCTGTTAATCGATCACAATTCACATTAAAATATGCCTGAATTGCAGGATTATGTAAGTCACATGTAATAATCCTTGTTGCTCCTGCTGCTTCTAATAATTGTGCCATTAGTTTTGCAGTAACTGGTACTCTTGGTTGATCTTTTTTATCTGATCTAGAATATGGAAAATATGGTAATACTACATTAATATTTCTAGCGGACGCTCTTTTTACGGCATCAATTGTAATAAATAATTCCATTAATCTTTCATTTACAGGTGGCTGAGTCGTTTGAACAATATATACGTCTTGTTCCCTTACAGTTTCTAGTATTTGTACAAAGTTATTGTCATTTTTAAATTTCATAGATGTTATCTTTCCCATTGGTAATCCCAAATGATTACAAATTTCTTCTGTGAATTTTTCTGCGGTTTTACATGCAAATATTTTAATTCGTTCCATAATACCCTCTCTTTCTTTTTTTATTTTTTATGCCTTTTTATTCCGTTTTTACTCACCTGCATTATACCATAAAAAGAAAAAAAGAGAATGCTTTTCGATTTAAAATCGAATATTATTCTCTTTTCTTTTATTTTTTCATCTATCCATTTTTTTGTAAATTTAAAACTCAAATAGTTTTATATGATTTTCTTTCATACTTTCTTGTACATCAATAATTCTTTGATTTCTTGAACCACGAAATCTTAATGTTTTATCCATTTGCGTTTCATCAAATTTTCCATCTACAATAACATCTAAGTTAGAAACTAATTTTTGGGCCATTTGGGATTCTTTACACATCTTTCCCATAACGTCTTTTTCAAAATCAAATCCCGTATAACACCATATGTTTTTATTCGGATACTTTTCTTTTACCCTTTCCACTAATTTTGCTAATCCTTCTTGATTCTCCGGTTCTAATGGTTCTCCTCCAAGTAAGCTTAATCCTTCAATATAATCATGATCCATATCTTTTATAATTTCATCTATTGTTTGATCATTAAATTCCTTTCCATATTTAAAATCCCAAGCAATTTGATTAAAGCACCCTTTACAATGATGTCTACATCCACTTACAAAAACAGATACTCTAACTCCTTCGCCATTAGCAATATCTACTTTTTTTATATCTGCATAATGCATAATAACACTTCCTTTATAAATGCAAAACTCTTGATTTTATTTCCTTGGTTTTTCCTTCATTCCAAAAGTTTTCGCCTAAATAACCACATGTTCTTCTGGTTACATTCATTTTGCTATGGTCTTTATTTCCGCAATTTGGACATTCCCACTCATTCTTATCATTAATAATGATTTCACCATCAAAACCACATACTTGGCAATAATCTGATTTTGTATTAAATTCAGCATACTGAATATTTTCATAAATAAATTTTACGATATCTTCCATTGCCTTTAAATTATGCTTCATATTTGGTATTTCCACATAAGATATTGCACCTCCAGAAGAAATTGGCTGAAACTGACTTTCAAATTTCAATTTTGAAAATGCATCTATCTTTTCTCTTACATCTACATGATAAGAATTCGTATAATATCCTTTATCTGTTACATCTTCAATATCTCCAAATCTTTCTTTGTCGATCTTTGCAAATCGATAGCATAAACTTTCTGCTGGTGTTCCATATAGTCCAAAACCAATTCCAGTTTCTTTTTTCCATTCATCCACCTTATTTCTTAAATAATGCATTAATCTTAAGGCAAACTCTTCTCCTACTGGATCAGTATGACTAACTCCTTTCATTAATTTTGTTGTCTCATAAATTCCGATATATCCTAAGGAAATTGTAGAAAATCCACCTTCTAATAACTTATCAATTGTTTCTCCTTTTTTTAATCTTGCTGCTGCTCCATATTGCCAGTGTATTGGCGATAAGTCAGATAGAGTTCCTTTTAGTGCCTTATGCCTACACATTAAAGCATCATAGCAAAGATTTAGTCTCTCTTCTAATAATTTCCAAAAACGTTTTTCATCTCCATTTGCTATAATTCCAATTTGTGGTAAGTTAATACTTACAACACCTTGATTAAATCTCGATTCAAATACATATTCCCCTTTTTCGTTTTTCCATGGAGATAAAAAGCTTCTACATCCCATAGGACTAAATACATTTCCCTCATAATTTTTGCGCATTTGTTTTGCTGAAATATAGTCTGGATATAGTCTTTTGGATGAACATTTTACTGCTAGTTTTGTAATATAGTCGTATTTTCCGCCTTTTAAACAGTTATTCTCATCTAATACATAAATTAACTTAGGGAATGCCGGTGTTACATAAACACCAACTTCATTTTTTATTCCTTGGTATCTTTGTTTTAGAATTTCTTCTATAATCATGGCGACTTCTTCTTCATATGGATCTCCATCTTTTATATACATAAATATGGTTACAAAAGGAGTTTGTCCATTTGTTGTCATTAATGTATTTACTTGGTACTGTATAATTTGTACTCCACTTTCTAATTCTTCTTGTCTTCTTTCTAAAGCATCTTCTTTTGCTTTTTTATCCGCTTCTTGTTCACTACATCCTTTTTCAATGTATTTTGCATATCTCTTTTTATAACATTTATCATAAGTACGTCTTAAGTATTTGCCTAAATGTGCAATATTAACAGATTGTCCACCATACTGGTTACTGGCTACTGCTGCTATAATTTGTGTCATTACATTACATGCAACAACAAAACTTTTTGGGGTTTCGATCATCTTTCCATGCATAACGGTTCCATTATCTAACATATCTCCAATATTGACTAACATACAATTATGCATTGGTTGTAAAAAGTAATCTTTATCATGAAAATGTAAAATACCATCATAATGTGCTTTTACGATTCTTTCTGGTAATAAAAGACGATCCGTAATATCTTTTGATGTTTCTCCTGCTATTAAATCACGCTGTGTAGATACCAATAGTGCATTTTTATTGCTATTTTCTCTTGAAGTTTCGTCATTTTTATTTTTTACTAAAGATAATATACTTTCATCTGTTGTATTTGCTTGACGTACAATGGCACGTCTTTCACGATATAAAATATATTTCTTGGCTAATTCGAATTTTCCATATTCCATTAATTTTCTTTCAATTGCATCTTGTATTTCTTCTACTGTCATGGATGATTTTGCATTTTGCTCGATATGTTTTACAATTTCTGCAATATCGGATCTTGAAATTTTATCTTTTCCTGTTACATCCTTATTGGCTTTACTAATCGCAATTACAATTTTATCTGCATCAAATTCTGTTTTTCTTCCATCTCTTTTGATGACAGTAACCGTCTCCTTTTTTCTTTCTTCTTGTACTTTTTTAATTGTCTTCTCCTTTACCGTTGTAACTAGCATGATATTTCCCCCTTTTATTCTGTTTTCCTTAAAACGCCTTTTGGACGTGTCATCTTTTGTTGTCTTAATCATTCTAAGTCTTCAAAAAAGTAATGTCAAACATCAATACGTTATGTATCCCCTTCTTTTACTTCTTTTGCTTTTCCTCCTTTTGCGATTTTTTTCCATTTTTTTCATTTTTCTTCTCATTTAAAAAAAGACTTGAAAAGTGCTATTCTTCAAGTCTTTTTTTATTATATTACAAATTGATGACATTTTTTATTCAGCAAAAATTTCTTCAAATTCTTCTCCATCGATTTTCTCTTTTTCTAAAAGAACTCCTGCCACACGATGAAGTTTATCGATATTGGTATTTAAAATTCGTAATGCTTCTGCATATGCATGATCAATAATTTTTTTAATTTCTTTATCTACGATCGCTGCTGTTTCTTCTGAATATTCCTTTGCTTGAGCAATATCTCTACCTAAGAATACTTCATTTTGATCAGAACCTAATGTAATCGTTCCTATCTTATCACTCATTCCATATTTCGTTACCATTGCTCTTGCAATTGCTGTTGCTCTTTCGATATCGTTACTTGCTCCTGTTGAAATATCATCTAAAATTAATTTTTCTGCTACTCTTCCACCTAGAAGTGAAATAATATTTTCTTCCATTTCTGTTTTTGACATAAATGATTTATCCTCTGTTGGACGATACATTGTATATCCTCCGGCCATTCCTCTAGGCACAATTGAAATTTGATGTACAGTATCTTGTGTTGGTAAGAATTTACTTACTACTGCATGACCTGCTTCATGATATGCAACTAATTTATTTTCTTTTTCGCTTCTTACTTTTGTTTTTTTCTCAGGTCCCATGGTTACTTTTACCATAGCATCTTCTATTTCTTGCATTCTAATTTCATCTAAGTTTCTTCTTGCTGCTAATAATGCTGCTTCATTTAATACATTCTCTAAATCTGCACCTGAAAATCCTGAAGTATTTTTTGCTACTGTTTTTAAATCTACATCTTCTGCAATTTTCTTTTTTCTAGAATGTACTTCTAAGATTTGTTCTCTTGCTTTTACATCTGGTGCTGACACTACAATCTGTCTATCAAATCTTCCTGGTCTTAATAATGCTTTGTCTAATACATCTGGTCTGTTTGTTGCTGCAAGCACAATAACACCTTCGTTTGAACCAAATCCATCCATTTCTACTAATAATTGGTTTAAAGTTTGTTCTCTTTCATCATGTCCTCCACCAAGTCCTGCACCTCTTTGACGTCCTACTGCATCAATTTCATCAATGAAGATAATACATGGTGCATTTTTCTTTGCTTGCTCAAACAAATCTCTTACACGAGAAGCACCAACACCAACAAACATTTCAACAAATTCCGAACCACTTATAATAAAGAAAGGTACTCCAGCTTCTCCTGCTACTGCTTTTGCTAACAATGTTTTTCCTGTTCCTGGAGGGCCCACTAATAAAACACCTTTTGGGATTCTTGCTCCCATATCTGTAAATTTCTTTGGTGTCTTTAGGAACTCTACAATTTCTTCTAGTTCTTCTTTTTCTTCATCTACTCCTGCTACATCATCAAAAGTTATTTTTGTTTTTTCTGCTCCATTGGACATTCTTGCTTTGCTTTTTCCAAATGACATTGTTTTATTTCCACTTTGACTTCCCGTATTCATAATTAAGAACCAGAATAAAAGTAAAATAATAACAATTCCAAATGGAGTTAATAAAGAAATGATTGTAATAAAAATAGATTGTGATCTTTCTGATAGTTCAAAAGTTCCTGATTTTAAACTTTCTTGTGCATAATTCATAAATGTTCTTAAATCTGGAATATTAACTTCTTTTGCTAATGTTTCTCCTTTTAGCTCTACATAAGCTCTTGTTCCATCAGATTGAATCTCTATTTTCGTTACAGATCCATTTTCCATGCTTGTAATTAATTCTGAATAAGACATTTTTTTATCAGAATTATCCATAATGGTAGATAATAGTCCAATGACAATAACACCTATAATCATCCACACGGCTAGTGTCTTGATTCCGTTTTTCAACTTATTTTCCTCCTTCATGAAATACCTTGCTTGTATTTTCTTTTAAGATTTCAAGTAGCAATATAACATATCTATTTTGCATTTTCAATACTTTTTCTGTGTCTTTTTTGTGTCAAACTATTGATATTCTAGGTTTTCTTACGGATATTGGTTTATCCTCATCACACAAATTTTTCCTTTTCTAACAAATATTTTTGTTTTTTTATTTGGTGTTAAATATTTATTTCCAATATTTCTTTCGCATAGCTTTATTATATCCTCTATATGAATTTTTTCTATATTCTGTGTCGTCCCAAAAAGTTTATTAATAGTATATAAAATTAAACGTTTTTTTATTACGATATCTTGCTGATTAAATTTTTTTAAGTCTAAAATAATTTTCTCATCTTTTTCTTCCAACATTACTTGCTGGTATATAGTATAAACAATCTTGTTTAAATAATTCTGTTCCTCTACTGTTATTTTTGATAATTGATCTACTGCTTTTAATATACTCGGATTAAATTCTTTTTCTAAATAGGGAATTAGAATGTTCCTTATTTTATTTCTAGTAAATTCGTTATTTTGATTGCTTGCATCCATTTTTGGTTCTAAGCTATATTTCTTACAATATTCTTCTATTTCTGCTCTTGTTACTTCTAATAATGGTCTTATGTATTTATCTTCTCTTTTAGGCTCTATTCCTTTTAACCCTAATGGTCCACATCCTCTAATCATATTCATTAAAATTGTTTCTACCTTATCATTTAGTTGATGTGCTGTTGCGATTTTATTTGCATCTGTCTTCTTTAAAACTTCTTCAAAAAATTCATACCTTGTTTTTCTTCCAGCTTCTTCTAATCCTATTTTTTCTTTGCGGGCAATTTCTTTTACTTTTACTTTTTTTATATAGCATTCAATCTCGTGAGCTTCGCAATAGCTTTTTACATATTCTGTTTCTTCCTCTGCTTCTTCACGTATTCCATGGTTTACATGAGCAACACAAATAGAAAAAATAAGATTTTGCTCTTTTCTTATTTTTTCTAATATATGTAATAAACACATAGAATCTGGACCACCAGATACTGCTACTATAATCTTGTCTCCAGATTCTATTAATCTATATTCTTTTATGGTTTTTAAGATTTTTTCTTCCATATAACATCCTTCATTTTTATTATTGTTCACGATATTTATCAATATTAACAAATTTTGTATAATTTCCAAGCCATAATAATTCTACTGTACCAGTTGAACCTGCTCTATGTTTTGCTAAAATAACTTCTGCAATATTTTTCTTTTCACTATCTTCATTATAATAATCATCACGATATAAAAACATAACAATGTCGGCATCTTGCTCAATTGCTCCGGATTCACGAAGGTCAGAAAGCATTGGTCTATGATCTGGACGTTGTTCTGCTGCTCTTGATAACTGCGAAAGAGCAATTACTGGTACATTTATTTCTTTTGCAAGAATTTTTAAAGATCTACTGATTTCAGAAATTTCTTGCTCTCTGCTTGAACCTCTTTTTCCTGTTCCTTGAACTAGTTGCAAATAGTCTATTACAACTAACCCTATATTTTTTTCTAATTTCAATTTTCTACATTTTGCTCTTATTTCATTAATTGAAATTCCAGGAGTATCATCAATAAACATCTGTGCTTCTGACAATGGTCCTATCGCTCCTGCTATTTTTATCCAGTCTTCATCCTCTATTTTACCTGTTCTTACTTTATTGCTATCTACCATTGCTTCACTACATAAAATACGGTTTACTAACTGTTCTTTCGACATTTCCAAACTAAACATAGCAACCGGTACATTTCCTCTTACCGCTGCATTTGTTGCAATATTTACGGCAAATGCTGTTTTTCCCATTGCAGGTCTTGCAGCAATTAAAACCAAATCGGAATTATGAAGTCCTGCTGTTTTATAATCTAAATCTACAAAACCTGTTGCTACACCGGTGATATGTTGTTTTTGATTATATAGTTCTTCCAATTGTGCAAAAGTATCTACTAATACATCTTTTATTGGTGCATACCCTTTTTGATTTTTATTTTGCATAATATTAAATATTTTTTTTTCGGCATTATCCATGATCATATCTAGGTCTTCTGTTGGATCATATCCTAATTCAATAATTTCATTTGCTGTTTTTATCAATTCTCTTAATGCGGCTTTCTCTTCTACAATTTTTATATATTTTTCTACATTTGCAGTCGTAGGTACTTTTTCTGGAAGTTCTGCTAAATACTCAAGTCCTCCCACTTTTTCAAATTTGCCTTCTGCTGTCAACTCTGCTTTTAAGGTAATAATATCAATCGGTTCAGAGCGATTATATAAAGACAATATTGCTGCATATATTGCTTTATTATCTTCACGATAAAAAGCATCTTCTTTTAATACTTCAATTGCTGAAATTACTGCATCTTTATCTGTTAACATACTACCAAGTACAGCTTGCTCTGCCTCTATGTCGTGAGGTGGTACTTTCCCTAGCTCCATTTTCTTGCCTCCATTTATTTTATTCCGCTAATACATCTACTCTTAGTTCTCCAATAATACCTTCAAATAATTTGATAGACACTTTTTGCGTTCCAATTGTTT
This sequence comes from Candidatus Merdicola faecigallinarum, assembly GCA_018714565.1. Classification (GTDB taxonomy): domain Bacteria; phylum Bacillota; class Clostridia; order TANB77; family CAG-508; genus Merdicola; species Merdicola faecigallinarum. Next base: position 56,312 of record DVNH01000026.1, read on the forward strand.
TTATCGTTTCTTTTAAATCAATTTTCTTTTTATCTACTTCGATTTGATATTGTGCTTTTAAGTTCTCAGAAATCTCTTTTGCTGTTACTCCACCAAAAACTTTTCCATTTTCTCCTGCTTTTACCTTAATTTTTAATAAGATTCCTTCTAATTTCTTTTGAATTTTTTGTGCTTCTTCTTTTTCTAATTCTTTCTTATGATTTTGAGAATCTTTCTTTCCTTTTAATTTTGTCATATTTTCTGCATTCGCTTCAACTGCCATTTTTCTTGGAAGTAGAAAATTTCTTGCATATCCATCACTTGCTTGGATTACCTCATCTTTTTTTCCAACCCCTTTTATATCTTGCAATAATATTACTTTCATTTTCTATCCCTCCATATTCTTTTTTACGTTTACTATTGTATACTAAAATGTGGGATTTTTCATTTTTTCTCATACATTTTAGCAGTCATCTTTAGTAAATTTCTTATGAAACAATTTCTGTGAAATATTCATTAATTCTGATAATTAGTTCTTGTTTTACTTCTTCGATTGTCATTCCTTCTACTTGTGCTCCAGCCAAAGTGATATGACCTCCGCCTCCGCAATTTTTCTAGAATAACTTGAACATTAATATCTCCAATGGATCTTCCGCTGATACAAACTTTTTTACCAACATTTCCCAAAACAAAAGAAGCCGTAATATCAGAGATTGTTAATAACTCGTCTGCTGCTTTTGCACACATAATTCCTGCATCTTTATCCTCTTTATCATAAATGGCTATCGCAATAGTATCATTTACGATTTCTGCGTTCTTTACAATTTCTGTGATTGTATTATAGGTATTTAAATCGCTTTGGAACCATTTCTTTACTTTTATAATATCAATTCCAAATTTTCTTAAATATGCTGCCGCTTCAAATGTTCTAACACCAGTTTTAAATGTAAAGTTCTTTGTATCCATCATGATTCCAGCATATAAACTTTCTACTTCAATTGTTTTTAAGTTTACTTCTACTTCTGCATATTGCAGAATCTCTGTTACTAATTCTGCTGCAGAGGAAGCATATACTTCTTGAAAAGTAAGAATAGCATCTTCAATATAGTCTGTACTTCTTCTATGATGATCTATAATTACAATTTGATTTGTTAAATCTAATAATTCTGGAACTTCTACATAATTCTTTTTATGCGTATCTAAGATAATAACAAGAGTATTTGGTGTTGTTTTTTCAATTGCTTCCGCTTTTGTAATAATTGCTTTTTTGTATTCTTCATCTTGATATAATGCTTCCATAAAACTATGTAACGTTAAACCAAAAGTATTATTTACAATATTTACTTCTTTATTAAGACTTTTTACTAAACGGTAAATTCCTAAACTTGATCCCATAGAATCAATGTCACCATTTGTGTGTCCCATAATTAATACATTTTCACTATGATTAATTAGGTTTTCTAGCGCATGAGCAACAATTCTTGCCTTTACTTTTGTTCTTTTTTCAACTTCTTGTGTTCTTCCGCCGAAGAATGTATATTTTCCATTTTCACGGATAACAGCTTGATCTCCACCTCTTCCTAGCACAATGTCCATACTTGCTAATGCAGATCTATATTTTTCATAATTCGTATTTCCCTCATTCGAAATTGCGATACTAAGAGTTAACTGAAATCTTCCTTCAATATTAATTTCTTTTATAGTATCTAAAATATCAAATTTGTTTTCTCTTAATTTTTCTAAATATTTTTGTTCAAAAACAAAAACAAATGTATCACGATCTGATTTTATTAAAATTCCACCTGTATTAGAAGCCCATTCGTACATACTACGATCAATTTGTGCTAATACTTGAGGTTTTTCCTCTGTTGCAATTCTTTGCATAATTTCTTCATAGTTATCAATCATTACAACTCCAACACAAGTTCTTGCATCTTCATATTTTTTGTGAATTTTAACACTCTCTGTTATATCAATAAAATAAAGAATAGACATATATTCCGATTGTTTTTTACGATCATCTTGTTTCGATTTTACATATTCTCCTAAAATCTTATATGTTTTATTTCCAATTTTAATTTGTTTTTGGATTGATTTACTTTTTTCGTTGTTATTTTGCCCTATACTTTGTTTTAACTCCTTTACAATGTCATCCAAATAATGATTAATATCAATATTAGCAAATTCAGAAACAAATTTTGAACTTTTCCATATAATATTTCCATCTGTCTCTATAATTACTAATGGAAAAGGAGAATTGATTAATGTCTTTTTTGCAGTAGAATCCATTGTTAATGTTAAATCTTGAATATGCTTTGAAATTTCTGCATTTCTTTTATTATTCGTCCAATAAGAATACATAACAATAAGTAAATATATCAAAACACCAGGCATAATGAATCTTGGTTCATATATACTAATGATAATCATCAAGATTGCTATAATTGCTAAATATATTTTTGTTTTTGAAATCATTTTTTTAAAAAAACCTTTATTATTAGGCATAAAAAAACCCCTTATTTTTTAAATAATTCCTATCTATTTTACCCTGATTATGTGAATTTGTCAAGAAAATAGTGGGGTTTGGAGTTATGTTCTAATCGCATTTGCTTCTTTTTTGATTGTTACACGATATTACCCAAACAATCTATATTATCTTTTTTTATTAACAAAAAAGAATGAACTTTAGACTAAAATTCATTCTTTTTTCTCATTTTATTTTCTTTATGCTGGATTTTCTGTATCCATATCTGTAGTTTCTTCTAGTTCTTTTTCTGTATTGATATGAATATCTTTATATCTAGACATTCCCGTTCCTGCTGGTATTAATTTACCAATCATAACATTTTCTTTTAATCCAACTAATTCGTCTGTTTTTCCTTTAATTGCTGCTTCTGTTAATACTCTTGTTGTTTCTTGGAAAGATGCTGCTGATAAGAAGCTCTCTGTTGCTAATGATGCTTTTGTAATTCCTAGTAATACTCTCTTTCCAGTTGCAGGTCTTTTTCCCTCTTGCTCTGCTTTTTCATTTATCTCTTCAAATTCGTACATATTAACAAGAGAACCAGGGAATAGATCTGTATCTCCATTATCTTCTACTTTTATCTTCTTAAGCATCTGTCTTCCAATTACTTCAATATGTTTGTCATTAATGTCAACACCTTGGTTACGATATACTTTTTGAACTTCTTGTACTAAGTAAGTATATACTCCTTCTGCACCTTTAATTGCTAAAATATCATTTGGATTTAAAGATCCTTCTGTGATTTGATCTCCAGCTTCTACCATGTCTCCATCATTTACTTTCAATTTTGCTCCAAATGGAATTACATATGTTTTAGAATCTTCTTTTGAAGTAATAACAACTTCTTTTTTCTTCTTTTCTTCTTTGATCGTTACTTTTCCATCGATTTCAGCCATAATTGCAAGTCCCTTTGGTTTTCTTGCTTCAAATAGCTCTTCAACTCTAGGAAGACCTTGTGTAATATCGGCAACACCTGCAACACCACCAGAGTGAATGGTTCTCATTGTAAGCTGAGTTCCAGGTTCACCAATTGATTGTGCTGCAATAACACCAACTGCTTCTCCGATATTTACTTTTTCTCTTCTTGCTAATCCCATTCCATAACATTTTTGGCATACACCATGCTTTGAACGACATCCAAGAACAGAACGTACTTTTAATTTTTCGATTCCAGCTGCTACGATCTTATCTGCTAATTCATTTGTAATCATTGTATCTGTATCTACAATTACCTCTCCTGAATTTGGATCTTTTACATCTTCGATTGCATATCTTCCAATTAGTCTTTCTCTAAAGCTTTCAATAATTTGATTTCCATCTTTGATATCACATAATACAATTCCATCATGGCTATGACAATCTTCTTCTCTTACGATGATATCTTGTGAAACATCAACTAATCTTCTTGTTAAGTATCCAGAGTCTGCTGTTCTTAAAGCTGTATCTGCAAGTCCTTTTCTTGCACCATGGGAGGAAATAAAATACTCTAGTGCATCTAATCCTTCCGCAAAACAAGATTTAATTGGAATTTCAACCGCTTTTCCTGTTGTACTTGCCATAAGTCCACGCATACCTGCAATTTGTCTTAATTGGTTCATGTTACCACGGGCTCCAGATTTAACCATCATATAGATAGGATTTAAATCTTCAAAGTTTTCTTCCATGGCATTACTAACTTTCTTTGTTGTTTTCTCCCATATGTCAATAACTGCTTTGTATCTTTCATCATCTGTAATTAAACCACGTTTATATTGTTTACGAACTTGTTCTACTTGCTTGTCTGCTTCTTCTAATAAGCCTTTTTTTGCTTCTGGCACTTTAACATCTGCCGTAGCAAATGTAATACCTGCTAATGTTGAATATTTAAAACCTGTTGCTTTAATATAATCTAAAACTTCTGCTGCATCCGATAATCCGTGTACACGAATCGTTCTTTCTACAATGTCTCCTAATGATTTCTTCATAACAGGGAAATTAATTTCGTATTGGAACATTTCTTCCGGATCATTTCTATCAATATATCCTAAATCTTGTGGAATTCCTTGGTTATAAATAATTCTTCCTACGCTTGTTTCAATTTTCTTTGTTTTTATTTCTCCATTGATTTCTTTTGACATTCTAACAAAAATTTTAGCATGTATTCCAACATCTTTATTTTCAAAAGCCATAATTGCTTCGTCAACATCTTTGAAGTATTTTCCTTCTCCTTTTTCACCATCAATTACCATAGTTAAGTAGTAACTTCCTAAAACCATATCTAGAGTTGGAATTGTTACAGGTTTTCCATCTTGTGGTTTTAATAGGTTGTTAACAGATAACATTAAAAATCTTGCTTCTGCTTGTGCTTCTGGAGATAAAGGTAAGTGAATTGCCATTTGATCTCCATCGAAGTCTGCGTTAAATGGTGTACAAACAAGAGGATGAAGTTTAATTGCTCTACCTTCTACTAATACTGGCTCGAATGCTTGAATACCTAGTCTATGTAATGTAGGCGCACGGTTTAGCATAACTGGATGATCTTTAATAACTTCTTCTAAAATTTCCCATACTTCTGGTCTTAATTTTTCTACCATTCTTTTTGCATTTTTTATGTTATGGGCAATTCCTCTTCCTACTAATTCTTTCATAACAAATGGTTTAAATAATTCTACTGCCATTTCTTTTGGAAGACCACATTGATAAATTTTTAATTCTGGTCCTACTACGATAACAGAACGTCCTGAATAGTCAACTCTCTTTCCTAATAGGTTTTGTCTGAATCGTCCTTGTTTTCCTTTTAATAAATCAGATAATGATTTTAATGGTCTATTTCCAGCTCCTGTTACTGGTCTTCCACGTCTTCCATTGTCAATTAAAGCATCTACTGATTCTTGTAACATTCTTTTTTCATTTCTTACAATAATCTCTGGCGCTCCCAATTCTAATAATCTCTTTAAACGATTATTACGGTTGATTACCCTTCTATATAAATCGTTTAAGTCAGATGTAGCAAATCTACCTCCATCTAATTGTACCATTGGTCTTAATTCTGGCGGAATTAC
>DVNH01000027.1 GCA_018714565.1 Candidatus Merdicola faecigallinarum
TTCACTTTTTTCTAATTTTCACAAATTACAAATTTTCACGATATAAAAAAGTAAAAAACTTTGAGATTTTATATCTCTTTCCCAAAAGTTTTTTACTTGAAGATTTAATAAATTTATAAAATTATAGTATATTTTTTATTGAATTTTTATTAGAGTTTCGGGAATTTGAGGTGGTTATTTTACCCAATTTTTACCCAATTCTACATAATATCGCTGTTTTTAATCATTATTGCAACCAATTTTTAGGCAATAAAAAATCACTAAAACCGTTACAGTTCTAGTGATATATAAATTGGTTGCGGGGGTAAGACTCGAACTTACGACCTTCGGGTTATGAGCCCCTTTTTCGCTCTCTCAAATTCTTTTTTCTCTCCCCTTCCCCTCTCCCATTTTTTATCATATAATAACCATAAAAATAACCGCTTCATTGACCTATCCAAAATAAAAGGAATTACAAGGAGGTACTCCATGATAACAAAAAAATCAGGAACAATACTGATCAACCTAAAGACAAAAAAGATTGGACTAGTCTATCGAAAAAAGAAAAACGATTACTCCTTTCCCAAAGGTCATTTAGAAAAAGGAGAAACGTTACTCGAATGTGCCGTTAGAGAAACAGAAGAAGAAACTTTAAGAAAAAATCATTTATTAATTTCCAAAGAAATAGCTATATTAAAATACAAAACTCCATCGAATGAAGAAGTAGAAAACTATATGTATCTTTCTGTTGATGATGGTCCTACGGAAAAGATAATCCAAGAAAAAGATCGAGAAATTTTAAAATGGATCGATTTAGAAGATATGGAAGGTGTTCTTTCTTTTGATAATTTAAAAGAATTCTGGCTTTCTATAAAATCACCTATTTCTCAATTAATCGAAAATAGTGGAAACATTACTCCTGCTATTTTAACCGATCTATCCATCTGTCCTACTTGCTACAATAAAGAAAATAATAATTGCCTATATGGAGATATTTCTGATAAACTATTATTTGAAAATAATGATTTTGAATGTTTCTTAGTAGGAAATCCTCGTGCAGCCGGTCATACTGCAATTTCTTCTAAAAAGCATTATAAAGATATGATGGAAATTCCAGATTCCTTATGCAAAGATATTTTTACCTTTGCGAAAAAAATGATGAATATTTTAAAAGAAGTGTATCATTCCGAAAGTGTATATCTTTGTACTATGTGCGATGGTCCAATGAATCATTTTCATATTCAATTGATTCCTAGATATTCTTTTGAAAAACGTGGATCCCAAAATTTTATAAAGCCAAGAAAAGAATATATTGAGGATATCGAAAAAATAGAGCAAATAAAAGAACTTTTAAAATAAAAAATAAAGTGAGGTGACTTTCTATGTATCATCGAATCTCCATTGTGGGTGGATCCGGTAGTGGAAAAAGTACTTTAGCCAATCTTTTATCTAAAGAACTAAATCTACCTGCCATTCATTTAGATGGTATTAATTTTAAGTCTAATTGGGTTGAAGTTGACAAAAAAGAGAGAGATAAAATCATTTCAGAAAAATCTTCTGAAGAGAATTGGATTATCGATGGAAATTATAATAAAACATTAAAGGAACGTTTTGATAGAGCCGATCTAATCATTTGGCTAGATTACTCTACCTTTGATCAATTAAAAGGGATCTTCAAAAGATACTTGAAAATGCGCCATGCAGAAAGACCAGAAATCCCTGGTTGTAGAGAACGCCTTGATTTTACTTTTATTAAATATGTTGCAACTTATAATAAACAAAAAAGACCTCTTATTGTAGAACTTTTAAATACCATTCCTCAAGATAAAGTTTTAATCTTTAAAAAACAAAAAGATTTAAATCAATGGCTAAAAAATTTTACTCACAATGAAAATATTTTAGATGATTTAAAATAGTTTTCATAACTTATTATAAAAATAAATTTCAATTTAATCATTAAGAAAAGAGGTGTTTATTTTGACAAATAGCATTGAGTTTTTAAACAAGAAAGTAACAGTAAAAATGGATCGCCCTATGGGAAGTAAACATCCAAAGCACGGATTTATTTATCCAGTTAACTATGGATATATTCCTAATACCTTAAGTGGTGATGGCGAAGAATTAGATTCATATGTTTTAGGTGTCTTTGAACCTTTGCAATCATTCACTGGAACTTGCATTGCCATCATCCATCGAATAAAAGATAATGATGATAAACTAGTAGTTGTTCCTGAAAATAGAAGCTTTACAGATGATGAGATTAGAGTATTAACCGAATTTCAAGAAAGATTTTTTGAAAGTGAGATTATAAGATAATTGGTTTAATATGATTTATACTGTCAAAAATAAAGAGATAAGTTATCATATTTATTATCAAATATGATAAAACTTACCTCTTATTTTTATGTTCCTACTTTCTCAGTTTTAAGCTTCTTCGTTTTCCTCTTCTTTTAATACATCGTCTCCTAAGAAATACCTTTCGATATAATCCCAACGTTCTTCATCTGTTTTTAATTCTTTAATAAACTTTTCGATAATTGCTCGATCTCTTTTATGTTTCTCTGTTGCTTTTTTTACAATTTTGTTTTCATATCGAATCTTTTCTTTTGCAATTGCTTCAATTCTGCTTGGATCATTGATACGAATAAAGATTTCTGGATTTTCCCCTCCATACATATCATATTGAACCAAATTAAATAGAGATAATAAATTTAATATCTTAATAATTGGTTTTATTTTCGCATCTCCACTTGTTTTATATTTCTCTGTTTTATTACTATCGATTCTGTCTAATTCTTTTATAAAAGTATTCTTATAAACAAGGGATTCTGCTACACTTCGATAAGTAGAATTTGTAATTCTATACTTTGTTACTTCTCCTACAGTCTTTTTAACATAAAACTCTTTGTTTTGGAAAGAATTTCCTCGATCCTCGATACAAGTAAAATATCCATTTGCAATATTTCTAGCAGTAATATTATCTTTATAAATTTCTACTAGCTCTTTTTCAAATTGTTGTAATGTAAATTCTCCCTGTTTGCTTTGTAATTTTGCAAGTACTCCACTTACTTTATCAATTTCATCCAATAATTTTTGTTTAATTCCTTTAAATGTTTCATTTTCTTTTACCATTTCTATTTTTATCTTATTTCTTGGATGAATATTATTGGCATACTTTTCAAATATTTTTTCTCTATTTTCATAGTAATAATACTTAAAATTAGGAAAAGATATTCTAGAAAAGTTTTCTTCCCAAATTCTCTTTAAATCTACTACATAAATATCTCCAGTATCACTATTTATCGTAATTTGATCTTTTCGATCAATCTCGATTTCATCTTTTCTTCCTTCTTTGATTTTCTTGAAATACTTTCCATATTTTCCATTTAAGAATTCATCTTCTATTTCTTTATCTACAACAGCATACGTACTTGTGAACATACTTCTTGGTCTAGTGATAATAACTGGGATTTTATATTTTGCCATCATATCTTTTTCTATATTTAGAAGCGCTGTTTTTACCGATGTTTCTAAATCCGTACTTTTTGGAAATACACTTTCAAAAGCTTGTGGAGTAACTAAATTACTTCTTCTCTTACTCTTTTGATAAATATGATCTAAAATACGAATCATTGCGGTAATATGGTATTGTTTAATTGCTGACATTCCAAATAAAGAATTAGAATAATTCATATCTAAATCATAATAATCTAAATGAGCAATTCCAGTTAAATCTTTTGATCTTGCTGCTCTTCCTATTTCTTGCATATAGTCATTTAGATTACCAGAAATCGCATAATGGTATACATGTTTAATATCTTTAATGTCGATTCCCATACCAAATGCTTTGGTAGCAAACATTACTTTTAAATCCCCTTTTTTGTATTTTTCTGCGGATTCTTTCTTAATACATTTTCTTACTTGCCCTGTGTAAATTCCAATTCCTTTCGATACGTCTTTTAGCATTTCAAATTCATTTCGATTTTCATATGCCTCAATTGCAGTGGAATTATATGGGAAATAAACTAAAGATTTTTCATCTGCATTTACCCAAGTTTGTATTCTTTCTTTTAAATTTTCTGCTTTTTTTATTTTTGTTTCTGTTTGATTTAATTTTTCTTCATTTACATGAATGTCAAACTGAATATCTTTTCTTTTTACTTCTCCAATATAGCGAATTGGATCTTTTAAATATAAACTTTTTGCAATTTCCATAACGCCATCATCTTTTCCACCAAATACAGATGTTGCAGTAAAAGTACAGATCGGGAAATCATATTTTCTTGAATTTTCATCTAATTTTCCACCGTTGTATCTTGCTCTTCTTAATCTTTCGATATAAGAACCTAAATACCAATAATCTGGTCGAAATCCTTGTCCCCATGTTGTAACAATATGCGCTTCATCTACAATAATAGTAGATATATCTCTAGTTCCAATAATACTTTCAATCGAATAAGATAATAACGCTTCTGGGCTTAAATATAAAATATCGATGCTTCCTTCCTCAATTTTTCTTAATATCTCTTCTTTTTCAGATGCATTAATATCGGAATTAATTCTAGCGGATTTATGATATCCTCTTTTTTCTAGATTCTCTACCTGGTCATTCATTAATTCTACTAATGGTGAAATTACAATCGAAATGGAATGATATTTATTGGCTGCATATACTGCTGGAATTTGAAACATGACAGATTTTCCAGCACCGGTTGGTGCTGTTACAAAAATATCTCTGTAACTTGCTTTTCTTTCTTCATTTTTGCACAAATCAATTTGAGTTACAATTTCATTAATAATCTCTTCTTGACTTATTTCTTCTAGTTCATTTCCCTCACTTGGATTTTTATAAATCTTTATTTTCTTAAAGTTTTGGAAATTCGGAATTCCTATTTCTTCTATGGCAATCCTTTTATATTCTCTACTTCTTTTTTGGTATTCAATTTGGTTTAAATATTCATATACTTCTTTTCCTATGCTTGTTAAATAAGCAATCAATCCTTGCTTTATTTCCTTGGTTATTTCAGTTTCAATATCCACCGAGATTCCAATTTTAGAATAGTTTTCACATTCTAATATATTTTCTACATAGGATGTTAAATCCTCACTGATTTCAAAAATATATTCTACATTTGCACTTTTCCTTAAATCCTTTTTTTCAATTTCATATCTTTGCTTTACTTCTAATTTGTCCTTATAGTCATATTCATAATTATGATATTGTACAAAATATTGATTCTTTATCTTATACACATAAGAATAGATAGAATGTTCCTTATTTGTTTCTTTATTCTCTTCTTCATTCTCTTCTTGTAAAAATTCTTCCATTGTTTTTGAATCGTAAATTTCTAAAGGATAAATATTATAATATTTGTTATTCTCAATAATTTCTACTTTTACTTGGAAGGTATTTAGTAATAAGAATAATGTTTCATAACAGGTAGAAAATTCTTCATAAGTGATCCATTTATCTTCTTCTTTTAATAATAAATAATTTTTAGTAAATTCTTGTATTATTTTTTGTGCTATTTCTGAAACTTCTTTTATATCTATTTTTTCTTCCACTGTTGTTTGAATTAAAGCACTTGCTTCATTTTTTCTTAGGAAATCTACTTCAAAACCTTTTAATACTTTTAACATAAATCTTCCTCCAAACTTTTTCCTTATTTTCTTGCTACCTTCGTTTTGTATCTGTTTTCTCTTATTTTCCCTAGTTATATCATACAATCCTTAGTTTCACAATGCCTTATCCTCCTTTTTCCATTCCACATTCATTCTACATAGTAGGAAATTTCCCATATAATAAGAAAAGTGACTTCGCCACATGTACAGATTGCTTCGCAATCGCACAGACTAATGTAACTTAACCTTGTTACTCCAGAAATTTCTGACGAAATTTCCTACGTAATAAAAAAGCACTGAAAAGCTTCTTCTTTTCAGTACTTTGACAAAGGTATTCATTTTTATTCTAGTGTATCTTATTTTCTAAGTTCTGCTCCTAACTCTTTTTCTAACCCAGCTATTATTTCTTCCATAATTGGATTAATTTCATCGTCACTCATTGTTCTGTCTTTCGCTCTAAATTTTAAGCTATAAGCAATACTCTTTTTATCATTTCCGATTTTTTCATCACGATAAATATCAAATAATTTTAATTCTTCTAAGTTTTTCTTTGCTTTTTTCTTAATAATCTTTTCAATTTGTCCTACTTCTACTTTTTCATCTACTAAAATTGCAATATCCCTTTCCATTGCTGGATATTTTGGTATTTCTACATATTTTTTATTCGATTTTCCGTATTTCTCTAATTTTGCAAGACAAATTTCTGCTACATATACTCTTTGAGATATGCCATAGTTACTTGCAAGAATAGGATGAATTTCTCCTAAAACAGCGATTGTATCATTTCCTATTTTTATATTTGCTGTTCTTCCCGGATGATAAATTTCATTTTCCGTTTCTCTTACTACTTCATATCTTAATACATCTGATACTTCTAAAATATTTTCTACATATCCTTTTAATTCATAAAAATCTACTTTTTCTCCATACATTCCTAATGTTAAAATAATTTCTTCTGATGGTAATTTTCCTTCTTCAATTTGATGATTATCATTGCGATATCTTCTCGAAATATCAAATAATTTTACTTCTGGATTCTTTTTATTAGAATTATTTGCTAACATTTGCATCATACTAGGAATCGTAGTTGGTCTTAATAATGTATAGTCCTCACTTAATGGATTTTTTACTGCAATAATTTCTTTTCTTAATGGGTTTTCTTCTCCCACATTAATTTTTTCTAAATCTTTTTGGTTGATGAATGCATAAGTATATATTTCAGACATTCCTCTATTTACTAATAATTTACGAACATTATCTTCTAATTTTTGACCTTTATTCTTTCCTCCAGCAACCGTTTCTGCATGAATTAAAGTACTATCTAATTTATCATATCCATAAAATCGAACTACTTCTTCTGCAATATCTGCAATTCCTTCTAAATCTTGGCGATAGAATGGTGGCGTTAAAGTATCTCCTTCGATTTTAATATCTAATCTTTGAAGAATATCTACCATTTCTTCTCTTTTTAAATTTGTTCCTAATAATTGATTAATTCTATCCACATTTAATAAAATTTTATTTTCTTTTTGCTTGGTTGGATAAACATCGATTACACCTTCTACCGCTTCTCCAATTCCTAACATTTCTACTAATTGTGCTGCTCGATTAGCAGATCTTAACGCATTTTCAGGAGATAATCCTTTTTCATAACGACTAGATGCTTCTGTTCTTAGCCCTACTTTTTTAGCTGTTTTTCTTACACTTCCTCCATAGAATACAGCAGATTCAAATACAACCGTTTGCGTATCCTTTTCGATTTCTGAATTTTGACCTCCCATTACACCTGCAATTGCAACTGCTTTTTCTTTATCACTAATCACAAGCATAGTATCCTCTAAATTTCTTTCTACATCATCTAATGTTACAATTTTTTCTCCTTTTGTTGCTCTTCTTACATTAATGTGTTTTCCAGCAATAGAATTGATATCAAATGCATGCATTGGTTGACCAAGTTCTAGCATTACATAATTTGTTATATCTACAATATTATTAATACTTCTTACTCCACATGCATTTAATCTTCTTACCATCCATTCTGGAGAAGGTCCAATCTTTACATTTTTTACTACTTTTGCCACATATCGATAACAAAGATCTGGCGCACTAATTTCAACACTTAATCCTTCAATTTCATCTTTTGGAACATATGGAATTTCTTTTAAATCTTTACGGGGATCTTTAAATTCTTCTTTTAAAGATACTGCTGTTTCTCTTCCCAATCCCTCAATAGATAAACAATCAGGACGATTTGGTGTAATTTCAAATTCAATAATATCTTCTCTTAAATTTAATACTTCAACAATATCCATTCCTAATTTTGATTCATACTCTTTTGGTAAAATCATAATTCCATGTTCAATTTGTCCTGGATAATTTTCAATATTCAAACCTAATTCTCCTACAGAACACATCATACCACAGGAATCAATTCCTCTAAGTTTTCCTGTTTTTATTTTTACGCCTCCTGGTAGTTCTGATCCATCTTTTGCAATTGGTACAATATCATTTACTTTAATATTGTTTGCTCCTGTTACAATTTGTAAAATTTCATCCTTTACATCTACTTTTGTTACTACTAACTTCTCTGCATCTGGGTGTTTTTCTATCTCTAAAATTTTTCCTACTACTACATTTTTAATATCATTTCCTTTTTCTTCTACAGTCTCTACCTTTGATCCTGTTAGCGTAAGAATATCTCCTAATTCTAATGCAGATTTATTAATATTTGAATATTCTTCTAACCATTCTATACTTGCTTTCATACTTTCCTTCCTTTCCATTTTTCTTTTATTTAAGTATTTCCTTTATCATAAGTTATTTTTTGTTTTATTCTCTTTCTGTTAGTCCAATCGTTTTATCTACTTGTTTTTGAGCCATTTCTTGATCACGGTTTCTCTTTCTTTGCGCTCCTAAGCTCCAACTTTGATTTGGATTTCTTCTTCTTGCTTTTCTTACTTCAATTTCATAACCAACCGTTACATGTAATCTTTCGTCAATTACTTTTTGTACATCGATACAAATTCCCTTCTTTTGATATTCTTCTTTTAGTCTTTTTAACTCTTGTATTCTTGCCTTTTCATCAAAAGGTCCATAAAAATCACGTATATCTACATATCGCTTTATGATTGGTTCTTTCATCTTTCTCTCCTTTATTTCTTTTAAGAATAAAACTTTTAACATGCCTTAAAATTGTTTTAAGAATCGAACATCATTTTCAAATAATAAACGCATATCATCAATTCCGTATTTTGCCATAGCAATTCTTTCTGCACCACATCCAAATGCAAATCCCGAATATTCTTCTGGATCAATTCCGCAATTTCTTAGTACATTAGGATGTACCATTCCACAACCTAATAGTTCGATCCATCCTTCTCCTTTACATGTTTTGCACCCTTTTCCTCCACAAACGAAACAAGAAACATCTACTTCTGCACTTGGTTCTGTAAATGGGAAATGGTGTGGTCTAAATCTTATTTTTGTATTTTCTCCTAAACATTTTTTAGCAAATACTTCTAACGTTCCTTTTAAATCTGCCATTGTAATATTTTTATCAATTACTAATCCTTCTATTTGATGGAATACTGGTGAATGAGTACTATCTACACTATCAGAACGATATACAGCTCCTGGACAGATAATACGAATTGGTGGCTTTTTACTTTCCATTACTCTTGCTTGCACTGGTGAAGTTTGTGAACGAAGTACAATATCATCTGTAATATAGAACGTATCTTGACTATCTCTTGCTGGGTGATCTTCTGGTGTATTTAATTTGTCAAAATTATAGATTGCAAGCTCTACTTCTGGTCCATCTGCAACTTCATACCCTAATCCAATGAAAATATCCTCAATCTCTTTATTAATACTTGTAACAGGATGTACAGATCCAATTTCTATTTTTTTACTTGGTTCTGTTACGTCAATTGTTTCTGTTTGTAATTTATGATTTAATTCTTCTCTTTTTAGTTCTGCTTCTTTTCCTTGAATTTCTTTTTCAAGTTCATCTCTTACTTGATTTACTAAACTTCCAATGACTGGTCTTTCTTCTGGTGAAAGACTTCCCATTCCTCTTAAAACAACAGTAAGTTCACCTTTTTTCCCTAAATATTTTACTCTTTGATCATTTAATTCCTTTAAGTCTTTTGCACTTTTTATTTCCTGTAGTGCATTCTCTTCAATCTGTTTGATTTGTTCTTTCATGATTTTCCTCCCTTTTTTATTTTTTCCTATGATGGTACTTTCTCTTTTTTCTTCTATCAATTACAATCAAAAAAGCCATCCATCCTATTGCTAGGACGAATGGCTTAAACGATCCGTGGTACCACCTAATTTATTAATTTTAATAATTAATCACTCATTTGCTATAACGTTGCAACCGTTATTTTCTACTTGTTTTCAAAAATAAACCTCAAAAGTGAAATTTCCATAAATCGGATTGGACTGGCTTCCAGCAAACGCCCTTCTCTCTATACAATCTTAACAATTTATGTACTTTGCTTTTTCAAAGGCTTTTTTATTTATGTGCAATATCATATCATACTTTTTTTATTTGTGCAAGCTTATCTTAAGTTAGATTCTTGTTCTCTTAAAAATTTCACAAACTATCTTCCTTGCATTTTTTATTATTATCTACTTTTTTACTTGTTTTATACTAACTTAAGCTATCATATGTATTTAATGCAGAAATAAAAAAAATAGACCAAAAAATGTTTTATACTAACTTAAGCTATCATATGTACGATGAATTGATGCTGTTACATTATTTAAATCATTTTCAATTTTATTTTCTTCTTTGGCACTTGTAAATGAATTTGCCATATATCCTACAAAAAAACCAACTAAAAATGCTACTACAACAATGATTACATTTCTCATTTCTTCTTGTTTATTATACATATCTTTATCATATATTTTCATAAGCTTGTCCTCTCCTTTGTTTCTTATTTTATTCTTCTACTTTATTTTCCTTTTGGATCCACTTTCTCTGAATTGGAATCATTACAATATATCCAATGCTTTCTATTGCAGCAACTACTAATGTAATGATCATTTGCAGTGATTTTGCTTCTTCTACTACACTTTTTATTTGTTCTTGTATTTCTTCTCCTAAACTTAACATTTGACCATCAATTCTTAAAATTGAAACAGAATAAACAATAGCATTATAAAATGTGGTAAATAAAATACAAATAATAAAAAATATTAACATATTTCTTTGAAATTTCTTTACGTTTTCTTCGTCCAATAATTTAGATCTAAATATATCTTTGGTAGATAACTTTGTTGCTAAAAAAACGGAAATAAATAATGCTACTACTGTTAAAATTGATGAAATAATAATATTCACTTTTGTATAGATAAACGAAAAAATAACTCCAAATATTAAGGTTAAAATAATATAATATAAAACATAATGCCATAAAAAACTAAATGTCATTTTTCCTGAACTTCCAATTTCTTTTTCCACTATTCTTCCTCCATTTTCTTCTGTTTATTTTCTGTATTTTTATAAAACAATTTTTATCTATTTATATATTTTATCTTTGTTGTACTGCCAATAATTATTTATTCTCTATCGTCTCCCTGATACTGTTCTTCTTTTTCAATCATTTGTTTTGCAAAATCAGCATATAATGAATCTGGATGTTTTTTCATATAAGTATCATATTCTTTTTTTATTGTACTTGCATATAAAAGTGCTCCATCCATTCCCTGTTTCTTTCTTACATTTTCTATTTTTTTCCACAGCTTTTTCCTTGGATCTTGAATATCACCTAATAAAACTAGATCTTTTTGCAATTTCATTTTGTTTAAAAAATTTAAAACTTCTCTATAATTGTACATTCTTAAAAACCTTTCTTGCCTTATTGTATCATATCTTTTTTTCTTTTTCTATCCTTTCTATTTAAAAATATAAATTTGTTTTTTATAGTGGCTTATAAGTTTTCGTTGGTTTATACTGACCATATACTCTACTTCCATAAATACTTTCTAATCTTTCTCTTTCTGTTAAGTTTTTCTTTTCTTTCTTTATTTTCACTTTTTCATTTAGCATTTTATTCATCTGATTTATTTTCTCTTTCTTTTCTCTTTCTTTCTCTTTTTTATATGCTCTTTCCTTGTTTTCCATTTCTTTCTGAATTTTCTTTGCTTTTATTGCTTCTTCTTTTCTTCTATTTATTTCCTCTTTTTTCTTATTTCTATTCTCTATTTTATTTTGTTTTGGTTCCATCCAACTATTTTCTTCTATCATTTCTAATTTTAAAATATCTGTTTTTTGTGGTAATAATTTAAATTTTTCTTTTTTATTTTCTCTCTTCTTTAAGAATGGCTTTTTTTCTTTTTCTACAAATCGAAACGTTACAACATAAGCTCCCCATTCATTTAAAGTCACATGGGCAGTTGCCGTTCTGTTTTCAAATTTTTTCTTCGTTTCATCAATTTCTTTCATAATATCTTCTGCATTATATTGTTCTGAATCATAACAATATTCTAATATTTTTGCAGTCTTAGACATTTCTACCATCCTTTTTTAACTTTTCTCCTTATATATGTTAACATAATCTATTAATTTTATCAAGAGAAAATCACTAGAAAAAGAAGTGGTATAGCCACTTCTCTTAATTTTTTCTTTTAATTAATGCAAATTTTCTTTTTTCTTAACCAAATTAATGTATCTTTAATGGTTTCATAAATATCACGTGGATGATAATTTAGTGTTTTCGATGCTTTTTCATGAGAAAATCGATCATTGCTTTTTAATGTATACAAAGAATATTTAGTATATAAAGGTCTTTGCTTTTTGATTCTTGAATAAATTCGAATCCCAGGTAAAAACATCTTTGCCATCCAAACTGGCAATGTTGGAACTTTTCTACAATGTTTTATTTTGCGAATTATTTTTAAAATATCTTTTATTTCATAATGCTTATTCGATAAAATATAGCATTCTCCTATTTTCCCTGTTTTTGTTGCCTGTATACAAGCCTGTGCAACATCTCTTACATCTACAAAATCATATCCACCTTTTACACAAGCAGGAAGTTTTTTGTTTGCATAATCAATAATTAATTGAATTAAGTGATTTTCTTCTCCTCCATATGGTCCAATAATTCCAGATGGATGCACGACAACTGCAGGAAGTCCATTTTTTACTTCATCTAATACAATTTGTGTTGCCATCGCTTTAGTTTTTGCATATTCCCCATGTACTTCCCCTGCAGAAAAATGATCTACCTCTTTAATTATTTCTTCTTTCTTTTTTTCGGGTATTGCATGAACAGAACTAACATAAACAAATTTTGACACGTGAAATTTTAAGCACAAATGAATTAAATTTTTTGTTCCTCCTACGTTTACTTGATATACCTTATCCGATACTTGATCTGAAATACTAATAATCCCTGCTGTATGAATCACTATTGTTTCGTAACCTTCTTTATCTTTAAAAAGTGGAATTAAAGACTCCTTTTGAGTTAAGTCTCCTTTTACATATTCAATATCTTCTTTCTCTACTTGGTTTGGCAAAATCAATCCTCTTATTTTTTCTCCTTGTTGTTTCAACATTCGAATAATGGTGTTTCCTAAATGACCAGCAGCACCAGTTATGATATATAATCTTTTCATACAAGCCACCTCCTTTTTGTACACCGTGTTGATTTTCTTTCTTATATGTATTATAATACTATTAAAGTTGATATTCAATCATCAATATTTTTTGGATTGCATCATGTTCTACATCATCATGCTTATTGTATATTATTGAACATTTTCAATATGTTTGTTGATAAATAGAGGTGATTCTAATGAAAGAAAATGATCAAAGAGTAAGAATTACAAAATTATTAATTAAAAAGACCTTTACAGAATTGTTGACCAAAAAACCAATTCAAAAAATTTCTGTAAAAGAACTTTGTGAAAAAGCTGGAATTAATAGAGGAACTTTTTATAGCCATTATGAAGATATTTACGACTTGTTAGAAAAAATAGAAAATGAAATGCTAGAAGAATTTAAAATTCAATTGTCTCCTATTTTAACTTCTTCCGAAGCTGATTTAACATCCCTTGATTTCTTTATTAGTATTTTCAAATTTTTAGCAAATCATTCTGATATTTGTATTATTATGTTTAGTGAAACCGGAGATAAAACTTTTGTGGCAAAAATGTTAGAGCTAGGAAAAGCTCAATGCATCTCTGCTTATACCAAACATTTTAAAAATGCTTCTCCAGATCAAATTGAACACTTTTATTCTTTTGTAAGTGCTGGGTGTATTTCTATTTTAGTAAAATGGCTAGAAGGTGGTATGAAAGATTCCATTGACGATCTGGCAAAAACAACAGAGGAATTAATTTCTTGTACCATTAAATATTTAGAAAGTTAAAAATAAAAGGCCGAATATGAAACGAAACATTCATATTCGGCTTCTTTTATTACATAGGAAATTTCGTCAGAAATTTCTGAAGTAACAAGGTTAAGTTACATTAGTCTGTGCGATTACGAAGTAATCTGTATATATGGCAAATTCACTTTTCTTATAATTCTACCTCTTCTAATAGCTTATTTAATCTGTTGGTAATTTCATTCATGAATTTTAAAGCAGAATAACAGGTAAATAGATATTCTTTATCCATAGATTTTCCAAATATCTTAGGTTCGAACATAGGTCCTGTAAAAAAACGGAAAAAGATATGATTTTCTTTTATTACGATTTCAAATTTTAACTTTTTATAGAATTCTGCTAAATATTCCATTGTATCTATTGTTAATAATCTTAATGTTAAAATTTTATCCTCTGAATATACATTAAAAATTTCTTCAAATTCTGCATGATCTGTTTCTACTCTATCATTCCCTTTAAATATTCCTCCTGTAACATTCATAATGCTTTCATCCAGGTTTCCAACATTTTTATTTGTAATTCTTATATAAGTATTTAGTGTTTTTTTACAATCCATATAGGCAAACATACCTTGAAATAACGTTTCTACATTTGTATGCTTTCCCGATCTAGTAACTTGTTGTACATTAATATCACACATTTGAAATTTAACATCATTCTCCGTATTTCCTTGTATATAATCATCTGTAAAGAATCGATTAAAAGTTCTTCCATCAAAATTTGCCTTTTCATAGCTTTTTCTTGCCTCAATCCCCAATGTTTCATAAGCTTCTGTTGTTTTATAAGTTAAATTTGGATATAACCCTTTTATAAAATTTGAAATAATTTCATCTTTATATACTTTTATATATTTTCTCTTATATTTTTGATTTACAAAAAGAAGAACTACACTCGAAATAAAAAGTATAAAACAAAGAATTGGCAACATTCCTCTAATAGAATTCGGAATAATGGAGCTTCCTCCGTAACATAATTATGATAACAAATACAGCTAATAATCCATATTGAATTATCATACGAATCTTTACTTTCTCTCTTATCTTTTCTAATTGAATCATATGATTTTGATATAGCTCTTGATACAATCCATCAAATTGTTCTTGCTTACCTTCTTCTAGACTTACGTATTCTTGTTTTGCCATTTCTTTTCTTTTTTTATTTCCTATAATTTTAGGACTAACTGCTGCAAATACTACATATAGCATAACAACAATATTAATCAATAATCCATATTTTTGAAAAATCATCATCATTGTATCTATTGGAACAACAAAGAAGCTTCCAATTAATACAATAATTAATACAAGCATAAATCCAAATCGAATTAACGAGTCTCTCATTTTTCTTCACCAAGTTTATTGTAACATTGAAACAATTCCTTGACAAGAATTATTTTGTCCTATATTGTTTTTCTTTGTCGTTTATGGTAGAATTTTTTTAAAGAAATCGAAGGAGATATTGAACTATGCCTATTGTTTTTTTTATTTTGATTATCTTATTAATTCTTATTATTTTATTATATAATCATTTAATTCATCTAAGAAATAATGTACATCAAGCTAGAAGTGTGATCGATGTTTACTTACAACAAAGGTTTGATTTAATTCCTAATTTAGTGGAAGTAACCAAAGAATATTCACATTATGAAAGTTCTGTTTTAGAACATATTACTGAGTTAAGAACTTCTTTTCAAAAAGATAAAAATATAGAAGCTTGTAAAGAATTAAATTCTCAATATTTTAATCTAATTGCTCTAGTAGAAGATAATCCAAATTTAAAAGCTTCCGAGCAATTTATAAACCTTCAGAAATCACTTGTAAAAGTAGAAAGCGAGTTACAAGCTGCACGTAGACTTTACAATAACAATGTTACAAAATTTAATACTCAAATTACTATTTTCCCAAATAATTTACTTGCTCGCCTATTTCATTTCCAAGAATTTAGTCTATTTTCTTTAGATGGAGAAAAAGAGGTAAATATAAAATTTTAAAACAAATAAGAAAAGTGGCTTCGCCACATGTACAGATTGCTTCGCAATCGCACAAACTAAAGTAACTTAACCTTGTTACTCCAGAAATTTCTTTCGAAATTTCCTACGTAATAAAAAGTGGTATGAACAATTAATATTAATTCATACCACTTTTCTTTCTAAGAATTCATTTTTATTTCATTGCTTCTTCTACTGCTACTGCTACTGCTACAGAAGCTCCAACCATTGGGTTGTTACCCATTCCAATTAATCCCATCATTTCAACATGAGCTGGAACAGAAGATGATCCTGCAAATTGTGCATCAGAGTGCATTCTTCCCATTGTATCTGTCATACCATAAGAAGCTGGTCCTGCTGCCATGTTATCTGGATGTAATGTTCTTCCTGTTCCTCCACCAGAAGCTACTGAGAAATATTTCTTTCCTTGTTCGATACATTCTTTCTTATATGTACCTGCTACTGGATGTTGGAATCTAGTTGGGTTTGTAGAATTTCCTGTAATAGAAACATCTACACCTTCTAGATGCATAATCGCAACACCTTCTCTAACATCATTTGCACCATAGCATCTAACTTTTGATCTTTCACCATCTGAATATGGTATTTCTTCTACTACCTTTACTTTTCCTGTAAAGAAATCAAATTCTGTTTTTACATATGTAAATCCATTAATTCTTGAAATTACTTGTGCTGCGTCTTTTCCTAACCCATTTAAAATAACTCTTAATGGTTCTTTTCTAACTTTGTTTGCAGATTTTGCTATACCAATAGCTCCTTCTGCAGCCGCAAAACTTTCATGTCCTGCTAAAAATGCAAAACATTTTGTTTCTTCAGAAAGTAACATAGATGCTAAATTTCCATGTCCTAATCCAACTTTTCTATCATCTGCAACAGATCCTGGAATACAGAATGCTTGTAATCCTTCTCCTATCGCTTTTGCTGCATCTGCAGCCTTAGTACAACCTTTTTTAATTGCAATTGCTGCTCCTAATGTATATGCCCAAGCAGCATTTTCAAAACAAATTGGTTGTACTCCTTTTACGATTTCGTATGGATTAAATCCTTTGTCTGTACATATTTTTAATGCATCTTCGAAATCTTTTATTCCGTATTTTTCCATTACTGGTTTAATTTGGTCTATTCTTCTTTCATAACTTTCAAATGTTACTGCCATGATTTTACCTCCTACATTTCTAAAATCTTTCTTATTTCTTTTAGTAATTCATCTACTTTCGTATATGTTATCATTTCAAAATTTTTATTTCCTCGAATCATACCGGATACGTTCTCTGATAGATCCTGCAAAATATATCTTCATATATCTTATTCCTTTCTTGGATCTATTTTCTTAACAGCTTCATCAAATCTTCCATATGTTCCAGAAGCTTTTTCGATTGCTTCCATTGGATCCATTCCTTTTTTGATATTATCCATCATTTTTCCCATATGAACATATTTATAACCAATGATTTGATCATCTTTATCTAATCCAAGTTCTACTATGTATCCTTCTGTTAATTGTAAATATCTTGGTCCTTTTAATGTACTTGAATAAATTGTTCCAACTTGTGATGTATGTCCTTTTCCTAAATCTTCAAGTCCAGCTCCTACTGGAAGTCCACCTTCTGAGAATGCTGTTTGTGTTCTTCCATATACGATTTGTAAGAATAATTCTCTCATTGCTGTATTTATGGCATCACATACTAAGTCTGTATTTAATGCTTCTAATATTGTTTTTCCTGTTAATATTTCTCCTGCCATAGCAGCTGAATGTGTCATTCCTGAACATCCAATTGTTTCGATTAAAGCTTCTTGAATCACTCCATCTTTTACATTTAATGTTAATTTACAAGCTCCTTGTTGTGGTGCACACCATCCAATACCATGTGTTAATCCAGAAATATCTTTTATTTCTTTTGCTTTAACCCATTTTCCTTCTTCTGGTATTGGTGCTGGTCCATGGTTTACTCCCTTTGCAACAGTACACATTTCTTCTAATTCTTTTGAATAAATCATTTTAATTGCTCCTTTCAAAGTATTTATTTTATTATAAATTTTAATAACTTAATTTTGAGTATCTTTTCTATCAAAATTCAAGATTTGATTTTTACTTTTTTCTTTCATTTCTATTTTTTCTTCTTTTAATTCTTTTTCTATTTTATTTGTTTCCTCTTTTTGATACATATTTTCGTTTTCTTCTTTTTCGTAATCGATCACATTATGGGTTGAAGTCTTATAAATTCCTTCTATGTAAGTGTCTTTCATTTCATCCTGTTTCGCATCTTCGTTTTCCATATATTCCAAAATAATACTTCTTTCTTTTTTATTATATGTATTAATCCCTGTTTTTAGATATTTATATCGAAAAACAAGATGTCTATCATAACTGCTATAAGCTGAGTTTACTAAGTCTGTAAAATCATATTCTACAATAAATTTAAAATTTTCAATTGATATTGTAATATTACTCCATGCTTTTTTATTTATTTCATAATATTCTTCTCTTAGTTTCTTTATTACTCCATAAAGCTCATCAGCTAATTTAAAGTATTTTGAATCTTCTATATTAAACTTAATAGGAACCTCGTATACATTGATTGGATCTTTTTTTAGAATTCCTTTGGGGAAATAGTAAAAAAACATTTCCCCAGTTTCTAAATTATTCATTCCTTCAATGACAGATGCATATAAATAAATTCTATCCCATTTTTCTGGAATCATATAAAATAGCTTTTGCTGAATTTCATTATAGAGTCTTTTCATTTTTAGCGTCGTTGTCACGTTAGTTTCCCCCTATATCTCCACTATTTTACTCTCGAATTAAAAGACTTTCTCCTAACATTTCTTCTGGTTTTTCTAATCCCATAATATCTAACATTGTTGGAGCTAAATCTGCAAGTTTACCTGATTTTAATTTCACATCTTGCATTCCAACTAAAATAAGAGGAACAGGATTTGTCGTATGAGCAGTATGTGGTTCACCTGTTTTATAATCAATCATTTGCTCTGCATTTCCATGATCTGCTGTAATCATTAAAACACCATTTTGTTTTTCTACTTCCTCTACTACTCTTGCAACACAACCATCTATAGTTTCAATTGCTTTAATGGCAGCTTCTAAATTTCCTGTATGTCCTACCATATCTGGATTTGCATAATTTAAAATAATTGTATCATATTTTTTCGATGCAATTGCTTCTACTACTTTATCTGTTACTTCTAGTGCACTCATTTCTGGTTGCATGTCATAAGTTTCTACCTTTGGTGAAGGTACTAAAATACGATCTTCCCCTGGGTATTGTTTTTCCTCTCCTCCATTGAAGAAGAATGTAACATGTGCATATTTTTCTGTTTCAGCAATTCTTAATTGGTTTAACCCTTTGCTACTTACATATTCTCCAAAAGTATTTACTAATCTAGTTGGTTTAAATGCAATTTGTACATTTGGCATTGTGGCATCGTATTGTGTAAAGCATACATAATATAAATTTAATTTTTTCGTTTCAAATTCATTAAATTCTGGATCTACTAATGTTCTAGTAATTTCTCTTGCTCTATCTGGTCTAAAGTTAAAGAAAATAACAGAATCATTTTCTCCAATTGTTGCAACTGGATTATTGTTACTACAAATAACAGTAGGTTCGATAAATTCATCAAATACTTCTTTTTGATAAGATTCTTCAATTGCAGCAACTGCTGTATTTGCTTTTTCTCCTATACCATTTACCATTGCATCATATGCTTTTTGAATACGATTCCATCTCTTGTCACGATCCATGCTATAAAATCTTCCAGAAATTGTAGCAATTTTTCCAATTCCTTTTTCTTTCATTTTTTCTTCTAATTGTAAGATGTAATTTTCACCTGATGCTGGTGGTGTATCTCTTCCATCCATAAAGCAATGTACATATACATCTTCAAAATCTTTTCTTTTTGCTAATTCTAAGATTGCATATAAATGGCGATTGTGGCTATGAACTCCACCATCTGAAAGTAATCCTAAAATGTGTAATTTCGAATGATTCTTTTTGCAATTTTCAATTGCCCCTACTAATTCTGGTATATTAAAGAAATCTCCATCTTCAATTGATTTTGTAATTCTTGTTAATTCTTGATATACAATCCTTCCAGCACCAATATTGGTATGTCCTACTTCTGAATTTCCCATTTGTCCATCTGGAAGTCCAACATTTAATCCGCTTGTATATATATCGGTTGTTGGGCATGTTTTCATTAAACGATCAATGGTTGGAGTATTGGCTAATTCTACTGCATTTCCATCTTTATTTTTATTTTCTCCAAATCCATCTAAGATCATTAACATTGTGAGTTTATCTTTCATATATTTTACCTTCCTTTTCTATTCCTTATTGTAGTTTACAATTCCTGCAAATTCTTCTGCTTTTAGACTTGCTCCTCCAACTAATCCTCCATCAATATCGGATGTTGTAAATAATTCTTTTGCATTAGAAGCTTTAACACTTCCACCGTATTGAATAATTACTTTATTTGCTACTTCTTCTCCATAATTTTTAGCAATTTCTGCTCGAATTGCTTTAATAGATTCGTTTGCATCATCAGAAGTAGCTGTTTTTCCTGTTCCAATCGCCCAAATTGGTTCATAAGCAATAATTGTTTTTTCAACTTGCTCTTTACTTAAACCATCTAAGGCAAGTTTTGTTTGATTTGTGATAATATCCTTTGTTTTTCCAGCTTCTCTTTGTTCTAAACTTTCACCAACACAAACAATAGGAGTTAATCCAACACTATGAGCTTTTTTTACTTTCTTATTTACTGTTTCATCTGTTTCTGCAAAATATTGTCTTCTTTCAGAGTGTCCGATAATAACATATTGTACACCAATTGCTTTTAACATCTCACCTGAAATTTCTCCTGTATAAGCACCTTTTTCTTCCCAATGCATATTTTGTGCACCAATTTTAATATTTGTATTTTGGGCAGTTAATAATGCATAAAATAAATCTGTATATGGTACACATAGAACCACTTCATTTTCTGTATCTTTTACCATTGGGACTAAATCTTCAATACATTTGATTGCTTCATTTGGAAGCATGTTCATTTTCCAGTTTCCTGCAATTACCTTTTTACGCATATTTTTTCTCTCCTTTTCTTTGCCATTTTCATGTCTATGATAAAGGCTATTTTATTTATCCATTAAGCATTCAATTCCTGGTAATTTCTTTCCTTCTAAGAACTCTAAAGATGCTCCACCACCTGTTGAAATATGAGTCATTTTATCAGATAATCCTGCTTTTTCAATTGCTGCTGCAGAATCTCCACCACCAATTACAGTAACAGCATCAATCTCTGCTAATGTTTTTGCAATTTCATTTGTTCCTACCGCAAATTGATCAAACTCAAATAATCCAACTGGTCCATTCCATAATACAGTAGCAGCTTTTTGTAATTCTTTTTTATACATTTCAATGGTTTCTGTTCCGATGTCAAAACCTTCCCATCCATCTGGTATTTCTGTATATTTTACAATTTTACTTTCTGTATCTTTGCTGAATTCTTTTCCTACTTTTGTGTCAACTGGAAGCATAAATTTTACACCTTTTTCTTCTGCTTTTTTCATTAAGCTTTGTGCTAAATCTAATTTATCTTCTTCACAAATTGAATTTCCTACACTATATCCCATAGAACGGAAAAATGTATAAGCCATTGCTCCACCGATCATTAATGTATCTACTTTTTCAAGTAAACTATCAATTACTCCGATTTTATCAGAAACTTTCTTTCCTCCAAGAATTGCAACAAAAGGTCTTTTTGGATTATTTACTGTTTCTCCTAAGAAATTTAATTCTTTTTCAATTAAAAATCCACTTACTGCTGGTAAATAATCTGCAATTCCTGCTGTTGAAGCATGTGCTCTATGTGCTGTTCCAAAAGCATCATTTACAAATACTTCTGCCATTTGTGCAAATTTTTTAGCAAGTTCAGGATCATTTTTTTCTTCCCCTTTTTCGAATCTTACGTTTTCTAGTAAGATAACTTCTTTTTCTTTTAATTCATTTGCAAGTCTTGTTGCATCTTCTCCAACAACATCTTTTGCAAGTTTTACTTCTTGATCTAATAATCTACTTAATTCTTTTGCAACTGGTGCTAATGAAAATTCTGGTTTTACTTCTCCCTTTGGTCTTCCTAAATGTGAACATAGGATTATTTTGCAATTTTGTTCTAATAAATATTGAATCGTAGGTAATGCAGATACGATTCTTCTGTTATCTGTAATGTTACCATTTTCATCTTGTGGTACATTAAAGTCACAACGAACAATGACTTTTTTTCCTTTTAAATCGATGTCTCTAACTGTTTTTTTATTCATAAAAATTCCTCCTATTTTCTCAATAACCTTTTATAAAGGTTACCAATCAAACAAGTATTAAAATTTTGTTTGATTGGTAGCCCTTACTTTATACAGCTTCTGCTAATATGCGTAAAAGCACTACTTTATTTCAAAATTAAAATACGAGTGATAGAGGTTGCTTTTGTTTGCAACCCCTATATTAATCTCATTTTTTTATTAATTTTCTTTTGAAGCCATATAGCATGCTAAATCTACTAATTTATGAGCATATCCCCATTCATTGTCATACCATGCTACTAATTTTACGAATGTATCTGTTAATTGAATTCCAGCTTGTGCATCAAAAATAGATGTATGTGCATCATTTACAAAGTCTGATGATACAAGTGGTTCATCTACATATTCAATAATTCCTTTAAATTCATTTTCAGATGCTTTTTTAACTGCATTACAAATTTCTTCGTATGTTGCAGGCTTTTCTAAGTTACATGTTAAATCTACTACAGATACATCTACTGTTGGAACTCTAAATGCCATACCTGTTAATTTTCCATTTAATGATGGAATAACTTTTCCAACGGCTTTTGCTGCTCCTGTTGAAGAAGGAATGATATTAGCTGCTGCTGCACGTCCTCCTCTCCAATCTTTCTTAGAAGCTCCATCTACTGTTTTTTGTGTAGCTGTTGTAGCATGTACTGTTGTCATTAATCCGTCTTTAATACCAAAATTGTCATTAATAACTTTTGCAAGTGGTGCTAAACAGTTTGTTGTACAAGATGCATTAGAAACAATATTCATACTTGGATCATATGTTTCATTGTTAACTCCCATAACAAACATTGGAGCATCTTTAGAAGGCGCACTAATTACTACTTTTTTAGCTCCAGCATCTAAGTGTGCTTGTGCTTTTTCTAATGTAGTAAATACACCAGAACATTCTAATACATATTCTACTCCATCTTTTCCCCATGGTACATTTTTAGGGTCCATTTCATTATATACTTTTATCTCTTTTCCGTTTACAATTAAAACTCCATCTTTTTCTTCTACTGTTCCAGCAAATCTTCCATGTACTGTATCATATTTTGTCATATATGCCATATAATCTGCTGTGATAAATGGATCATTAATTGCAACTACTTCAACTTCATCACCTTTCTCAAGAGCTGCTTGGAATGCTAAATTTCCAATTCTTCCAAATCCGTTAATACCTACTTTTATTGACATTTAAATTCCTCCATTCTTTGCGTTTCTTATGAACGCCATAAATTCGGCCAATCTGTGACCATAACAATTCTATAACAAAAAAGAATACTTTTCAAGTATTCTTTGCCAATTATTTTCATTTTATACAAGATATCATTCTTGTTACTTACACATATTTCTCAATTTTTAAAACATCTCTCCCACTTTTGGTATTTCGAACCCATGCTTTTATACAAAATCGCCCTTTTCCTCGAATTGTAATCCTATCTTGTTCTTTTATTTCTTTTGCCTCTTTCACTTCTGGAATAAAATTGATAAAAACTCTACCACTTTTAATAACTTCACATGCTTTCTTTCTTGAAGTATGCATCAATTCTGCTACCACACAATCATTTCGCATAGAAGCTACTTGTATTTCAAAAACTTCTGTTTTAATATTGCTTTCTCTTATATTTTCAATTAACTCTATTTCCATTTTTGCTTTTTGAAATCGAGTAAGTTCTGGTACATTATATTGTAAGTAATTTTCTATTTCTGGAAGAATGATGATATCTGCCCCCTCTTCTCCTACTAAAATATCTCCTATTTTTTCTCGTTTTACCCCTAACTTCATAATTCCACCTAAATAATCCCTATGCTTATATACTCCTTCTAATGCTTTGGGTAAACTAATTCTTAAAACATGAAGATAGTTATTTGGCTTCCATTTTTCATTTTGAAACAAATCTCTTAATTTTTCTGGATATAAAATTAAGATTTTTCGTTCTGCTTCTTTATAACCACCAAAAAATAAATATTCTGCTATTTTTAGATGTCTTAATTCTTTTTCCACTATTGTTTGCTCATAAGGATCTAAAAAGTCGGTTGTCATAACCTTATTCTTTTCTTTTACAAAACAAATTTTATCCAACACTTTTGAAATTAAAAGGATTTCTTCCTCTTTTTTATATTTTTCTAGAATTTCTTTTCGATTCATTTTCGTTCTCTCTTACTATTCTTTATTTCTTATCTTCCCATTTCTTTTAAACAATATTTTACAATGCTCTCCACATCAAGTCCGTATTGTTTTTCAATCTCATCTACTGATCCATGCTTAATAAATTCATCCGGATATCCAAATTTCTTTGCTTTTACCTTAAATGGAATTTTTTCTTCTACCGCTTCTATTACACTACTTCCCAAACCACCATCTATGATATTATCTTCTATCGTAATTACATGTTTTGTTTTTTTAATCGATTCTAGAATCGTATCTTCATCCAATGGTTTTAAAAATCTTGCATTAATTACTTCTGTTTTTATTCCTTCTTTTTCTAATCGTTCTTTTACTTTTATTGCTCTTTGTACCATTTTTCCAATTGCAATAATAGAAAAATCAGAACCTTCTGTTAATACTTCTGCTTTTCCTAGCTCAATTGGTTCTTGTTTTGAAAATACTACCTCTCCTTCTCCACCTCTTGGATATCGAATTACAATTGGTTTTTGAAAAGAAACTGCAAATTCTAACATATTTGATAATTCTTCAAAATTTTTCGGTGCCATAATTGTTAAATTTGGCACAATACGGAAGAATGATAAATCATAAATTCCTTGATGTGTTTCTCCATCATTTCCCACAATTCCTGCACGGTCCGCACATAATATCACTGGTAAATTTTGAATACATACATCATGAATTACCTGATCATATCCTCTTTGATAAAAAGAAGAATAGATTGGAACCACTGGTATCATTCCATCTTTTGCCATTCCAGCTGCCATCCCAATCGCATGTTGCTCTGCAATTCCAATATCAAAAAAACGTTCTGGAAACATCTTACTAAATTTAGTAAGTCCTGTTCCATCTTTCATCGCTGCTGTAATTGCTACAATTTTATCATTTTTCTCAGCAAGCTTTACCAGCGCTTCTCCAAAAGCCTTAGAATAATCCGGCTTTTTCTTACTAATCGCTTCTCCTGTTTCTATTTTAAAAGGACCTGTACTATGGTATTTATCTGGATTTTCTTCTGCCGGCTTATATCCTTTTCCTTTTTTTGTTACAACATGAATTAGAATTGGTCCATCCAATCCTTTTGCAATTTTCAATATACTTTCTATCTTTTCTATATCATGACCATCAATAGGTCCAATATATCGATATCCCATATCTTCGAACATCATATTAGGTATCATTAATTGTTTAATTCCATATTTTAATTTTCGAACAGAATGAATAATATATTTACCGATATGAGGAATTTTATTTACCACTTTTTTTATATAATTATTAGAACTGGTATATACCTTTCTTGTTCTAATTTTATTTAGGAAAATTGAGATTCCTCCTACATTTTTTGAAATACTCATTTCATTATCATTTAAGATAACAATTAAGTTTGTATTGGAACTTCCCACATCATTTAAAGCTTCTAATGCCATTCCTCCAGTTAAAGCTCCATCTCCAATGACAGCAATAACACTATTTTTCTCTTTCCTAACATCCCTTGCTCTTGCCATCCCCGCTGCTACAGAGATAGATGTACTGCTATGTCCTGTATCGAAACAATCATATTCGGATTCACATGTTTTTACAAAACCAGCAATTCCATTAAGTTGCCTTAGTGTACTCATTTGTTCTTTTCTACCTGTTAGAATTTTATGTACATAAGTTTGATGCCCTACATCCCAAATAATTTTATCTTTTGGAACATCAAAAACACTGTGTAAAGCAATTGTAAGCTCCACAACTCCTAAATTAGAAGCCAAATGCCCTCCATTTTTAGAAACAATTTGGATAATATATTCTCTTAACTCTTCTGAAAGTTTTATTTTATCTTGATAATTTAATTTCTTTAAATCGCTAATTTGATTGATATGATCTAATAGTTTTTCCATCTAAATTCCTTCTATTTTCCAAAATTTCTTTATTATCATATCATATCTCTATGCAAAAGTCTATCTTTGCTTAGAATCTGAATGAAAATCATTGAAAATTCATTATCATTCATAATTCACTCATAATCATGAAATTTAGTTTTAAAAAATTCTGTTATATTATATTGAATCAATTTTGAATTTGATAGGAGAAAATTTAGAATTTCTTTCATGATTTTATGGAAAATGTTCACATTTTTGTGAAAGGGTGCCATAAAATCATGTTAGAAATTCTTAAGTTTCGGATTGAACCGAAAAATTTATGAAATATAATATAACAGAATTTTAATTTATTGTTTATTACTTTTTCTTAGTTCTAATTCATTCATCATCATTTAAACCTTAATTCTAATTTACTAACTATTATTGCTAACTTCCATTCTAATGGATCACTCTCTACTTTTATTCTTAAATTTAATTTAACAGAATTTATCTATTTGGAAAATGTGAAAAAATCGCTCTTTCTTCTAACTCTTCTTCTATATTTAATAAACGATTATATTTTGCTACACGATCCGTCCTACAAGGAGCTCCTGTTTTTATTTGACCGCTATTGGTTCCTACCGCAATATCTGCTATTGTAGTATCTTCTGTTTCTCCGGATCTATGAGAAATAACTGTAGTATAACCTGCTTTTTTTGCAATTTGTATTGCATCTAAAGTTTCTGTTAATGTTCCAATTTGATTTGGCTTAATTAAAATACTATTGCCAACACTTTTTGTGATTCCCTTATGCAATCGATCCACATTTGTTACAAACAAATCATCTCCTACTAATTGTACTTTGCTTCCTAATGTTTGCGTTAACTTTTTCCATCCTTCCCAATCTTCTTCTGCTAAACCATCTTCAATTGATAAAATCGGATATTTATTTACCAATTCTTCAAGATAAGATATCATTTCTTCTGTCGATTTATATTCATCTGTTTTCCAAAAATAATATCCTGTTTTTCCAATTGCTTTTGCTTCTTCAAACATTTCTGTACTTGCAACATCTAATGCGATTCCAATTTCTATTCCTGGTTTATATCCTGCAAGTTCAATTGCTTCTAAGATATTTTTTATTGCTTCTTCTTCGTTTTCTAAATTTGGTGCAAATCCTCCTTCATCTCCGACTGCTACAGAAAAACCTTTTTTCTTCAGTACTTTCTTTAAAGTATGATATACTTCCACTCCCATTTGCATTGCTTGTTTAAAAGAAGTTGCTCCAATTGGCATAATCATAAATTCTTGGATATTAATATTATTATCGGAATGTTTTCCTCCATTTAAAATATTCATCATAGGGATGGGAAGCTCTCCACTATTAATTCCTCCAATATATTGGTATAAACTGATTCCAAGTGAATTTGCAGCAGCAATTGCACATGCAAGCGATACTCCTAGTATTGCATTTGCACCTAATCTTGATTTATTTGGCGTTCCATCTAGTTCTAAAAGAACTTTATCAATTTTCGTCTGTTCATAAACATTCATATCAATTAGCTTTTTTTCTATTTTTTTATTTACATTTTCAACTGCTGTTTGTACTCCTTTCCCAAAGAAACGATTTTCTTCTCCATCTCTTAGTTCTACTGCTTCAAAACTTCCTGTAGATGCACCAGAAGGCACAAGCGCTGTTCCAGAAAATCCACCTTCTGTTACTACTTCTACTTGGACAGTTGGATTTCCCCTAGAATCAAATACCTCCATTGCTTTTATTTTTTCAATTCCTAAATAATCTTTCATATTTTGTTTCTCTCCTTTTCTTTTTATTTATGTAATATTTTTCCTTTCTTTTCTAAATTTATACTATTCATAGTTGGATTTTATTCTATTTCTTCTTTCTACAAAAACTCTCATTTCTCTATTTTTGCAACCTTTTTTTCCCATTTTCATTTAAGTATTTACAAATTTTGTTTCATCATATAAAATAACATGTGTAAAAGTATAAAATAAGGATGAATGATATATGAAGTTAATTTCTCACTCAGAAATAGAAACAATACAAATTGCAAAAAAAATCGCTTCTAACTTAAAAAAAGGAGACATTCTTGTTCTCTCTGGTAATTTAGGTGCTGGGAAAACAAAATTTACAGAAGGTATTTTGTCTTACTTTGGACTACAAAATGAAATTTCCAGTCCAACCTTTACGATCGTAAATGAATACGAAACAGAAAAGTTTCCTTTATTTCATTTCGATGTATATCGTTTAGAAGATGTAGACGAATTCTCTGCAATTGGTGGAGAAGAATATTTTGATAAGCGGTGTTTGCATTATTGAATGGGGAGAAATCATTGAATCCATTCTTCCTGAAGATTATATAAAAATTTCATTTTCTACTGATTTTGAAGATGAAACAATTCGTTATTTAACAATAGAAAGCCATGGAAAGGCTTCTATTCCAATGAAGGATGTGTAAAATTTGAAAATTTTAAGTATTGATACTTCCAATAACATATGTAGTATCGCTGTTTTGGAAGATACCACTGTAATATATGAAAAATCAATGGATAGCTCACTTACCCATTCTAAAACATTGATGCCTATGATAAAGGAAGCTTTTGATTTAGTACATTTAACGCTTCAAGATATTGACTTATTTGCTTGTTGTAAAGGTCCTGGTTCCTTTACTGGAATTCGTATTGGAATTGCAACAATAAAAGCTTTTGTGGATGTATATCATAAACCTTGTCTTGGTATTTCATCTTTAGAAGCTCTGGCTTATCGTAGTATGGAAGATTCTCATATGGTTTGTCCTTTGATTGATGCAAAACATTCCAATGTATATTTTGGGCTTTTTGCGAATGAAAATGGAATTTCTCTTCCCCAGGAAGATGAAAAAGCTTTTTCTCTAGAAGAATGTATCATTCACTTAAAAGAAAAAAAATTATCTTCCCTTTCTTTTGTTGGAGATGGTACTTTTTCTTACCAAGAAATGCTAAAAGAAAATTTTCCTGATAGCACTTTTCACCAAGACATTATGCAATCTGATGCTATTTCGGTTGGGAAAGCAGCTTATTTTCGCTATTTGTCTCATCGTTTTTCTGATTCTGATCGTTTATTGCATCCTTTATATTTAAAAAAGGCTCAAGCGGAAAGAATGTTAATGGAAAAAAAGAAAGAGGAAAATTAAGATGAGTTTAGAAATATATCCTATGGAATTATCTGATTTTCAAAAAATAGAACCTATTTTATATGAAAAATTCGATGATTTTTGGACTCCTAATATTTTTAAGGGTGAATTAGAAAATCAAAATTCTTATTACTTTGTAGCGAAAAATGATGATTTTATTGTAGGATTTGCAGGAATTTCTTTATGTTTTGACGAAGCTACTGTTACGAATATCGTAATTCATAAAGAAAATAGAAATTTAGGAATTGGATCACAATTATTAGAAAAACTAATACAAATTGCGAAACAAAAAAATTGCACTTCTATTACATTAGAAGTAAACGAAAAAAATATTGCTGCCATTCAGTTATATAAAAAATTTCACTTTGAAACAGTGGGCTTACGAAAGCAGTATTACAATCATACCGATAATGCTATTATTATGACAAAGATACTACCAAAACAATAATAAAACCAAAAATTGACGATTTAAATTCATTTCAAAAGAAAAAATTTAACAGGGAATAATTTAAATTATTTTCCGAATCATATATAGAAAGAAGGAGAACAAATGAAAAAAAACGAATTAAGTTATAAAGATTTAAGAGTTGTATGTAATCCAAATATTTTCCATTTTGAAACAACAGAATCTTTAGAACCAATTACAACTGGTATCGGACAAGATCGAGGAATTAAAGCACTTGAATTTGGAATTCATGTTACAGTAAAAGGTTATAATTTATATCTAGAAGGTCCTAGTGGCGTCGGAAAAACAATGTATACCAAAAACTATCTAGATACGATTTCTAAAAAGAAAAAAGTTCCAAATGATTGGTGTTATATTTATAACTTCGAACGTCCAAATGAACCAATTGCAGTCGCACTACCAGCAGGTCAAGGAAAAGAATTTAAAGAAGCTATGGATAGCTTTATTAAAGATATTAAAAATGATATCAAAAATACTTTTAATAACGAGGATTTCGAGAAAGAAAAATCTTTAATTAAGCAAGAATTCGAAGATAAAAGAACTTCCCTTATGGAAAAATTGAATAAAGATGCAATGAAACAAGGTTTCTATGTAAAAAGTGCACAAAACGGTATTTATATGATGCCTGTTATTAATGGGAAAACAATTGAAGAAGAAGAATTCGAAAAATTAGATGAATCTATAAAAAAGGAATTTGAGGATAAATCAACCATAGTACAACAACAAATCATTGAAGTAATTAGTGAAATTAAGGCAATTGAAAAACAAGCAGATAAAAAAATTGAAGAATGGCAATCTAACATTGCTCTTCTTACCATTAATGTTCACATTAATAACATTAAATCTAGATTTAAAAGAAATAAGAAAATTACTACTTTTTTAAATAATGTAAAACAAGATATTTTAAAAAATATTTCAATGTTTATTACAGAAGAACCAAACGATGCATCAAAACAAAATAATGGTCCAAGACCAGAATCTCATGCTCCATGGCTTAACTATCGTGTTAACTTATTCGTAGATAATAGCAATCTAGAAGGCGCTCCTGTTATTATGGATTCAAACTATTCTTATCATAATATCTTTGGAAAACTAGAATATGAAAACTATTATGGTTCTTTAAAAACAGATCATACGATGTTAAAACCAGGTTTACTTCAAATGGCAAATGGAGGTTATATTATCTTTCAAGCAGATGATTTAATTTCCAATAGTCTATGTTACGAAGCATTAAAAAAAGCATTAAAAATAAAAGAAATTAGTATTGAGAATGCCGCAGATCAACGTTCTTCCATGGTTATGGTATCACTAAAACCAGAACCAATTCCATTGGATATAAAAGTAATTTTAATTGGAAATAGCAATATATATAATACACTTCTTTCTTTAGATAATGATTTTCGTAAATTATTTAAAATTAAAGTAGAATTTGAAGATGATGCTCCTAGAAATTTAGAAAACATGCAAAAACTTGCTCGTTTTGCTCATGGTTTCTGTTCGAAAGAAGAATTACCACCATTGGATCGAAGTGGTGTTGCAAAATTAATCGATTATGCAACTGCCCTAGCAGATGACAAAGAAAAACTATCAACCAGATTTAATGATTTATCACAAATTTTAGGTGAAGCTGCTACTTGGGCAAAAATTGCAAAATCTAAAATTATTACTGGAGAATTAATTGAAAAAGCTTTGGCTGAAAGAATTGAACGTGTAAAAAAATATGATTCTAAATATTTAGAAATGATTAAAGATAATACCCTTCTTATTACTACATCTGGTTTTGAAATTGGTCAAATAAATGGATTAACTGTATTAACCATTGGAGATTATTCTTTTGGAAAACCAGCTAAAATAACTGCCAATACTTATATCGGAAAAAGTGGCGTTATTAATGTAGAACGAGAAGTTGAACTTTCTGGATCTACTCATTCCAAAGGTGTATTCATTTTAACAGGATATTTAGGAGAGCAATTTGCTCAAGAAGTTCCTCTATGCCTTACAGCAAGTATTTGTTTTGAACAGTTATATAATGGCGTAGATGGTGATAGTGCTTCTAGTACTGAATTATATGCAATTCTTTCTAGTCTTTCTGAAGTACCAATTAATCAGGCAATTGCAGTAACTGGATCGGTAAATCAAAAAGGCGAAATTCAACCAATTGGTGGTGTAAATGAAAAAATCGAAGGATTTTATCAAATTTGTAAAGAACGTGGACTAGATGGTTCTCATGGAGTTATGATTCCTGTTCAAAATGTAAAAAATCTACATCTTCCAGAAGAAATTGTAAACGCCGTAAAAAAAGGACTATTTCATGTATATGCAGTTTCTACTATAGATGAAGGAATTGAAGTATTAACTGGTGTTCCTGCTGGTAAAAAAGATAAAAACGGTAATTTCCCAGCCGGTACCATTAATTATTTAGCATATGAAAAATTAAAGAAATATGCAAAAAACGCAGAGAAAATATAAAATAAAAAATGTATTATTATAAAAAAACACCCCATTTATTATAGAATAAAATGGGGTGTTTATGATATCCTTACTCATTGTTTAAAATTCTAGTTTTTCTGTTATTTCATAATCATTTATGTCAGGCTCTAAAAAGTCTTCTTCTGTTACCGAATCAAACTCATAAACATATTTCAAAATTCCAGATCTTTTTATTTCTCCTTTTTCATTTATATATTCACGCGCATTTTCGCAAATTACTAATCCTGTTTCTGCATCTACATATATTCCATCTGTATTCGGCAAATAATTTTTACCATAACTAGATGTGATATAAAAACATTCTTTTCCATTAAATGTTGTACGTTTTACCGAAATATTAAAAGAAGTCCTAAAAAGTTCAAACCAATTATCTGTCTTTAAAACATTCTGTAAAAATTTAATGCTTCCTATCTCTTGATTTAACAATACTGTATTTTTATTTTCTTTATTCACATAAATATTGGCATTATACATATCAAATTCTTTTGATTCCATTGTTTTTTCTTTTCCATATATCGTTATACTCTTTTTAGGCTCTGGTTCTATATTACTTATTTTTAACTTTGCTTTATGGTTTGATTTAAATATTTCTGTTTTTATATAACTATCTTCGTTATAGGAATACTGAATAACATGATAATTAGTCTTTTCCATGTATTTATCCGCTTCATTTGATAAATTAGAAAGAATTATCATTTTTCTTCCTAATGTTAGTAAGAATATAATAATAAAAATAAATATTATAATTTTTAAAGCATTTAATTTAGTCTTATATTTTTTTAAAAAATTAATTTCTTTTTTATCTGATTTTTCTGTATCTAATTCTACTTCTTTTTGCATTTGTTCTTGTATCTTTTTACATTTCTCACAATGATCAATATGTTCTTTTAAATATTTAGATGTTTCTTTACTTGTTAAATTTTCAATATAATTTGGTAGCAAATCTCGAACAATTTCGCATTCAATCTCTTTTTTCATTTATATCCTTCTCCTTTAATTTTTCTTTTCCACGATAAAACACTGTTCTCGCCCAGTTTTCCGTCTTTCCCAAAATCTGCCCAATTTCTTTAAAGCTTAATTCTCCAGTAATTCGTAGGTATATTACCTCTCTTGTTTGTTCATTTAATTGTTGCATTCTTTGATATAATTGTAATTTCTTTTCTTTTAAGTAAATATCATTTTCAACTTGTTCTTCTGATTCAATTTGTCCTTTTTCCTCTTCGCTTATATATTTAATTTTTTTTCTTTTTTTGAGTTCATCATACCAAAGATTTTTCGCAATTTGACATAACCATACAGATATTTTGCAATCATTTTGAAAAGTGTGAATCTTTTTTATAGCACGATAAAATGTTTCCTGAGTTAATTCTTCTGCTATATCCTCACTATGTGTTAAGCAATATAAATATTTATAAATAGAATTAAAATATTCTTTATATAGTTGTTCCATATCATGCACAGTTTCTGCCTCCTTCAATCCGATATATAACACTTTTAATTATATAGTATTTTTGCTTTTTTAATTATTTATTTTATCGTATACGATTTTACTTCTATCTAAATATAAGACGATTTAAATACATAAATGTTACAAAGATTTTCAATTTTTATTATTTTCCTAAAAAAAGAAAGTGCTACGTTTTATCGCACTTTCCTTTTTTAATATATATTAGCTTCCTATCTCATTGTATCTTTAATTGCGGCTTGTGCTGCTGCTAATCTTGCAATTGGTACTCTGTATGGTGAACAAGATACATATGTTAATCCTAATTTATGACAGAATTCAATTGAAGATGGATCTCCTCCATGTTCTCCGCAAATACCAAGTTTGATATCTGGTCTTGTTTTTCTTCCTAATTCTGCTGCCATTTTTACCAATTTTCCAACTCCTACTTGGTCAAGTCTTGCAAATGGATCGGATTCATAAATTTTCTTGCTGTAATAAT
The DNA here is from genome assembly GCA_018714565.1 of Candidatus Merdicola faecigallinarum. Lineage (GTDB taxonomy): Bacteria > Bacillota > Clostridia > TANB77 > CAG-508 > Merdicola > Merdicola faecigallinarum. The sequence goes on from DVNH01000027.1 coordinate 34,468, forward strand.
CATTTAAGAATTTTCCTGCATCATCACGACTGAATCCAAATGTTAACTGTGTTAAATCATTTGTTCCAAATGAGAAAAACTCTGCCTCTAATGCTATTTCATCTGCTGTTAACGCTGCTCTTGGAATTTCGATCATAGTTCCTACGTGATAATCTAAGTCTACTCCTGCTTCTTTTATTACTTCATCTGCCGTTTTTGTAATAATTTCTTTTACATATTTAATCTCTTTATATTCTCCAACTAGTGGAATCATAATTTCTGGAACAATGTTCATTCCTTCTTTGTTTACATTGATTGCTGCTTCAATAATTGCTCTTGTTTGCATTACACCAATTTCTGGATATGTTACGTCTAATCTACATCCCCTATGTCCCATCATTGGATTAAATTCATGTAATCCAACAACAACATCTTTTAACTCTTCAAATGTCATTCCCATTTCTTTTGCTAAATCTGCAATTTCTTCATCTTCATGTGGTAAAAACTCATGTAATGGTGGATCTAAAAGTCTGATCGTTACAGGGTATCCTTGCATTGCACGATATAAGCCTTCAAAATCTCCTCTTTGCATTGGTAATAATTTTGCTAATGCTCTTTCTCTTTGCTCTGTTGTTTTTGATACAATCATTTCTCGAATTGCTGGAATTCTATCTGGTGCAAAGAACATATGCTCTGTTCTACAAAGTCCAATTCCTTCTGCTCCAAATTTATATGCTTGCATTGCATCTTTTGGACTATCTGCATTGGTTCTTACTTTTAACATACGATATTGATCTGCCCAGCTCATTAATTTTGCAAAGTTTCCACTTACAGAAGCATCTTCTGTTTCTATTTTACCTTCATATACCATACCAGTACTTCCATTAATAGAAATGTATTGTCCTTCTGTATATTTTCTTCCATCTTTTGTCATTAAATATTTTTCATCTTCATTTACAAGAATTTCAGAACATCCTGCTACACAACATCTTCCCATTCCTCTTGCAACTACTGCTGCATGAGATGTCATTCCGCCTCTTACTGTTAAAACTCCACTACATACATTCATTCCATCAATATCTTCTGGAGATGTTTCTAATCTTACTAGTATTAATTCTTTTTCTCCGTCTTCTCTTAATTTCACTGCTTTTTCTGCTGTAAATACAATTTTTCCTGTAGCAGCTCCTGGAGATGCAGCTAATCCTTTGGCAATTACAGTTGCTTCTTTTAATTTTTCTTCTTTAAAGTTTGGATGTAGTAATTGATCTAATTGCTTTGGTTCTACTCTCATAACCGCTTCTTTTTCATCAATCATTCCTTCATTTACCATGTCAACAGCAACTTGAAGCGCTGCATTTGCAGTTCTTTTTCCATTTCTGGTTTGTAAGATATATAATTTTCCATGTTCAATGGTAAATTCTAAATCTTGCATATCTTTATAATGTTTTTCTAATTTATTAGCATATCTTACAAAATCTTCGTATACATTCTCATTAATCTCTTTTAATGCTTCAATTGGTTTTGGTGTACGAATGCCTGCAACAACGTCTTCGCCTTGTGCATTCATCAAAAATTCTCCAAATATTTTCTTTTCCCCTGTTGCTGGATTTCTTGAGAAAGCCACACCAGTTCCACAGTCATCTCCCATATTTCCAAATACCATCTCTTGGATATTTACTGCTGTTCCCCAGCTTCCTGGAATATCGTTTAATCTACGATAAGTAATAGCTCTTGGACTATTCCATGAGCGAAATACTGCTTTAATTGCTTCCATTAGATGAATATTAGAATCTTGTGGAAATTCTTCTCCTTTATTTTCTCTATAGATTCCTTTAAATACCTTTACTAAATCTTCTAAGTCATTTGCATCCATATCTGTATCTAAATTTAGTCCTCTTTGCATTTTCTTAGTATCGATTGCTTGTTCAAATAAACTGTTTGGAATTCCCATAACAACATCGCCATACATTTGAATAAATCTACGATAACTATCATAGGCAAATCTACGGTTCTTTTTTGCAAGTACTTCTACAGTTTCATCATTGATTCCTAAATTTAAAATCGTATCCATCATACCTGGCATAGAAGCTCTTGCTCCTGATCTTACTGATACTAATAATGGATTTTCTTTGTCTCCTAATTTTTTTCCTGTCATTGCTTCTAATTTCTTTAAAGCATCTTTAATTTGTTTTTCTATCTCTTCTGGAATTGACTCATTATTTTCATAATATTTATTACAACATGTTGTAATAATAGTAAATCCTTGTGGAACTGGCATTTCCAAATTTGTCATTTCTGCTAAATTTGCACCTTTCCCTCCAAGTAATTCACGCATATTTGCATTTCCTTCTCTAAAAAGATATACATATTTTTCGTCCATTGTTTCTCCTCCATTAATCTTTTGTTTTAAACCTAATTTTTCTATTGTTATTATATATCAAAAATTAAAAATCTGTAAATAGAAATTCACTTTTTCCTTATTTTTCTATATTATCTAACTTTATACTCATCAATTGTTTATATTTCTCAATCAAAAATACCTTATTCCATCTTTTAAATGAAATAAGGTATTTATACTATTTTTTCTAGAACTCTATTTTTTCTTGTAACCAATTTTCTAATTCAGAAATTTTTATTCTTACTTGTTCCATTGTATCACGATCGCGAACTGTTACCATTTCATCTTCTAATGTTTCGAAATCTACCGTAACACAATAAGGAGTTCCGATTTCATCTTCTCTACGATATCTTTTTCCTATGCTTCCTGCTTCATCATAATCACACATAAATTTTTTCGATAATTTTTCATATAATTCTTCTGCTTTTTCGCTTAATTTTTTCGATAAAGGAAGAACTGCTACTTTATATGGTGCAAGTGCTGGATGAAGATGTAATACCACTCTTGTATCTCCTTCTCCTATCGTTTCTTCTTCATAGCTGTTACATAAAAAGGCAAGTGCTACACGATCTGCTCCTAAAGATGGTTCGATACAATATGGAATATATTTTTCGTTTGTTTCTGGATCTAAGTAAGTTAAATCTTGTTTTGAATGTTCCATATGACATTTTAGGTCAAAATCGGTTCTATCTGCAATTCCCCATAATTCTCCCCAACCAAATGGGAATAAAAATTCGATATCTGTTGTTCCATTACTGTAATGAGATAATTCTTCTTTTGAGTGATCTCTTAAACGAATATTTTCTTCTTTCATTCCTAAACTTAACAACCAATTTTTGCAATACTCTTTCCAATATGCATGCCATTTCAAATCTTCACCCGGTTTACAGAAGAATTCTAATTCCATTTGTTCGAATTCTCTTGTTCTAAAAGTAAAGTTTCCTGGTGTAATTTCATTACGAAAAGCTTTACCAACTTGACCAATTCCCATTGGTAATTTTCTTCTTGTCGTACGAAGTACATTTTTGAAATTTACAAAAATTCCTTGTGCAGTTTCTGGTCTTAAATAAATTTCAGCTTTTGCATCTTCTGTTACTCCTTGAAATGTCTTAAACATCAAATTAAATTTCCTAATTCCTGTAAAATTATGTTTTCCACAATTTGGACATACAATATTATGTTCATCCATATATGCAATCATTTTTTCATCTGGCCAACCATCTACGATTTCTTCACAATGATGTTCATGCATCCATTCTTCAATTAATTTATCTGCTCTATGTCTTGTCTTACATTCTTTACAATCAATTAATGGATCACTAAATCCTCCTACATGACCTGAAGCTACCCAAGTTTGTGGATTCATTAAAATTGCAGCATCCAATCCTACATTCATTTTATTTTCTTGAATGAATTTTTTCATCCAAGCTTTCTTTATATTATTTTTAAATTCTACTCCTAAAGGACCGTAATCCCAAGTATTTGCTAATCCTCCATAAATTTCAGAACCGGCATATACATATCCTCTTGTTTTACATAAACTTACAATTTTATCCATTGAATCTACCATAAGTCATTCCTCCTCTTAATAATTTGTTCTAAGCTCCCAAATTAGAACTTTTTCTTGATTCACTCCAATATTTTTATTAAATACAGAAAATTCTACTACTACATTTTGTAAATTATGTTCTAATACATAATCAATAATGTCATAGGCTCCATTAATATATTTTAGCTTTTTATCAAAGATATCGGTATTAATATGATATTTTGCATTGTTTACAGCTTCTCTTGCAGAATCACATTTTTCGTTAGTACCTTCTATCGTTACATTTCCTTTTTCATCAATCAGAATGTTTCCTGTTAAAACTTGATTATCGATATAGTTAAATTGGCTTACCCCAACTGTACAAATATCAAATTTTTGATAACTATTTAAAATGTCTTCTTTGGATGCTTTATGGTTTCTATTTTTGGAATTTGATTTCACATTATCACGAATGGAATAAAATTGTGCTGGGTGTGAATCTAAAAATCCTTCTACATCCTGAACACCATTTACTTTGAACATTTTTTGTGGTAATACATTTAAATTTAATTTTTCAATTAATTCTGCACTTTCCAATTTGTTATAAATTTGATACATATTAAAACCTCCTACCTTATTTTTTTCCGAAGTAAGAAAGAAAACTTAACCTTGTTACTTTAGAAATTTCTCCCGAAATTTCCTACGTAATGAAAAGATAAATTTCGCCTTGGGAAAACTTTGCACTACATTTTCTTCTAAGGACAAATCTCGCTTCGCGAGAACTTTCCTCTACTTTTTCTAATTTAACTATATATTTTTAAGTTCTCAAAGAAGCGTAAAGATTTGTCGACGCGAAAAATTGCTATGCAATTTTTCTGTGCAATCTTTTTTTGTTATATAGGAAAAATTACTTTTTCCTATATAACAAAAAAACTCTCGTCCTAGCTAAATGCTAGGGACGAAAGTTTATATCCGCGGTTCCACCCTATTTGATAATGTAAGCAGCATTATCCACTCTGTTTTTTTATGCTCCAAAGCTCCCCATATTCGTTTGCTGTTAGTTTACACCATCCACTAACTCTCTTAAAACAAAACTGAAATATTTTTTCTTTTTCTTCGCACTATTAAATTCTACATATACTTTATCATGTTTTTTCTAAAAAATCAACTATTCCTATTTAAATTTTTATTATTTCCTTTTAATTCAAATTCATTCCTTTTTCATATCTAATTTACCCGAATATGTTATCCTATCTTGCCGCATTTCCCATATATAGTAATCCAGATAATTTGGAAATTGGCATTGATTGTAACCAAACAGTTCCAGGTCCTTCTAATGTTGTTACAAATAATCCTTCTCCTCCGAACACGATATTCTTAACCCCTTTTACTGTTTCGATATCTAATTTTACTTCACTTGTCATTAATGCAACATATCCATTATCTACTTTCATTTTTTCTCCTGCTGCTAATTCTTTTTTTACAACAGTGCCGTCTAATTCTAAATATACTTTTCCTGGTCCTGTAAATTTTTGCATAATAAATCCTTCTCCACCAAAGAAACCAGCTCCTATCTTTTTACGAAAATGCATAGAAACATCTACACTTTTTTCTGCACATAAAAATGATCTTTTTTGTGCAATCACAAATTCTCCTTCTTTTAGGTCATATTCTAATATTTCTCCCGGAAAAGAAGATGCAAATGCAATTTCTACATCGTCTATTTCTGCTGTATATTGATTCATAAAAATAGATTCTCCAGCTAACGCTCTTCCTAATCCTTTCATAATTCCACCATTTGTGCTTGTTTCCATCTTAATTCCAGAATCCATCCAGCTCATTCCGCCATTTTCAGATATAATGCTTTCTCCTCTTTTTAATTTAATTGTTACTACTGGTAGTGAATCCCCTATAATTTTTGCTTCCATATTCACGTTTCCCCTTTCTTTTCTTAGATGACTTTATACTATCATATTGTTTTTTTACAGGCAAGATCCTTCTTCCTTTTCTTACATTTTTTGATATTCTTCTGCTTTTAGCAACATCTCTATCGATTCATTTCTTACCTAATATTTGTTTTTTCTTCGTTTTTATTACATTCATATGACAATCCACATTTTAATTTTTTCTCACTTTTTGTAACTTTTTTTCTTTTCTTTGTTCCTTTTGTCTTTTTTCTCTTGTATTTTTCAAGTTTATGACAATCTCTTTTCAATTTTATGTTACTTTTTGCTCATTCTTTTATCTACAATCACTATTTTTTCTCAAGTTGTGGATATTGTGGATAAGTCTGTGAATAATTCATTTTACTAGTCATTTTTTCATTTTTTATTCACATTCATTTCCACAAATATTTATTACAATTTATTTTTACAGTTATTTCCATTGTGTTATGTCTATTACTTTTTAGTTAAATATTTCTAAAAGAAAAAGCTTAAAATATTATATTCAAAATAATATTTTAAGCTTGCATGTATTTCATATTTATTTAATTTTAGTTTAAAATTTAACAAGAAAATAAATAATTAAAATAATCTCTGTAATTAATATAACAGGAAAACCTATCGTAAATCTTAGTTTTTTGGTTTTATGCCTAAATAAGTACATTCCTAAAATCCCGTCCAATTCCTCCTCCTAATAATACAAAACCAAATAATCCTGCTTCACTAATTCTCCATTCTCCTTTTTGTGCTCTTCTTTTATCCCACCACATAGCAAAAAAAGCTAATAAATTTATTATCACTAAATAAATTAAAATATTTTGTGGTGTAAAAATAAGTTTTGCAAGTTCTGATAAATCATACATATTTCTTCCTCTTTTCTTACTTTTGTTTTATACAAAAAAGCTCATTTGATTACTTTGTGTCATTCCTTTTAAGCATCCTGCTTTTTCTAATAATTCTACTACTGATTTTCCTATCTTAGATCGTATTTTCATATCGTCAATTGACATAAATTTCCCATCTTTTTTGGCTTCATCTATTCCAATTGCAGCTACCGTTCCCAATCCAGGCAAACTATTTAACGGCGGTCTAATTCCATCCTCTTCTATTCTAAATTTCGTTGCATGAGATTTATATAAATCAATAGGAAGAAAATCAATCCCTCTTTCATACATTTCTAAAACCAGTTCTAAAATTGCATACATATTTTTATCTTTTGCTGTTGCACTATTTCCTTGTAAATCAATTTCTTTCATTTTATTTTTTACTTTTTCTTTTCCATGACACATAATTTCACTATCAAATTCATCTGCTCTTATGGTAAAGTAAGCTGTATAATATGCTTTTGGTTCATGCACTTTAAACCAAGCAATGCGAAAAGCATTTGTTACATAAGCTGCTGCATGTGCCTTTGGGAACATATATTTTATTTTCTTACAGGAATTAATATACCATTCTGGAATATGATATTCCCTCATCATTTCTTCATGCTCTTTCCATTTTTCTGGATCTTTGGAAGGTTTTCCTTTTCTAACAAACTCCATAATTTTAAATGCTGGCTTTGGTGGCAATCCTTGTTTTATTAAATATAGCATAATATCATCTCTAGTACAAATTGCATCTTGTAAGGTAATTGTTCCTTCTTCAATTAATGTTTGCGCATTATTAAGCCATACGTCCGTACCATGGGACAAGCCTGAAATACGAAGCAATTCCTCAAAAGTAGTAGGTCTTGTATCTACTAACATTCCCCTTACAAATTTCGTTCCAAATTCTGGCACTCCAAAAGTCCCTACTTCAGAATGAATTTGTTCTGGTGTGACTCCTAATGCTTTTGTAGAAGCAAAAATTGACATTGTTTCTTTATCATCTAAAGGTACTTTTGTTGGATCTTTTCCTGTTAAATCAAATAGCATACGAATCATGGTTGGATCATCATGTCCTAGAATATCTAGTTTTAATAAGTTTTGATCAATCGAGTGATAATCAAAGTGAGTAGTTATAATATCTGAATTTGGATCATCTGCTGGATGCTGTACTGGCGTAAATTCATATATTTCTCTTCCTTTTGGTACAACAATAATTCCTCCTGGATGCTGTCCTGTCGTTCTTTTTATTCCTGTACATCCTGCAGAGATTCGAAGTACTTCGGCATTATTTACTGTTAATTGTCTTTCTTCAAAATATTTTTTTACATATCCGAATGCAGTTTTATCTGCAACGGTACCTACCGTTCCCGCTTTAAATGTCGTTCCTTTTCCAAAGATTACTTCTGTATATTTATGCGCCTTTGCTTGATATTCTCCTGAAAAGTTAAGGTCAATATCCGGCTCTTTATCTCCATCAAACCCTAGGAAAGTTTCAAAAGGTATATCCATTCCATCTTTATCTAACATATGTCCACATTTTGGACATTCTTTATCTGGAAGATCAAATCCATTCTTATACCCATAATCAGAAAAATCAGAATATTTACAATTTGGACATCGATAATGTGGTGGAAGAGAATTTACTTCTGTAATTCCTGTCATATTTGCCACAAAGGAAGATCCAACCGATCCTCTGGAACCAACAATATATCCATCTTCATTGGATTTCCAAACTAACTTTTGCGCAATAATATACATAACAGAGAAACCATTTTTTATAATAGAGTTCAGTTCTTTTTCTAATCTTTTCTCTACAATCTCTGGTAAATTTTCTCCATATAACTCATGTGCTTTTCCATATGCAATTGTTTTAATTGTTTCTTCACATCCCGGAATATGAGGCGGACACTTTTCTGGTGAAATAGGGCTAATTTGTTCACACATATCTGCGATTTTATTTGTATTGGTTACTACTACTTCATAAGCCTTTTGTGGACCTAAGTATTGAAATTCTTTTAACATTTCGTCCGTTGTTCTTAAATATAGTGGTGCTTGCTCATCTGCATCATCATAACCTTGTCCTGCTTGTAATACTCTTCGATAAATTTCATCTTGTGGATCCATAAAATGTACGTCACAAGTTGCTACCACTAATTTATCTAGTTTTTCTCCTAATTGCACAATCTTTCGATTAATATCTTGAAGTGACTCTACATCTGGAACTGTTCCATTTCTTACCATAAACATATTATTTCCAATTGGTTGAATTTCAAGATAATCATAATCTTTTGCAATTTCTTCTATTTCTTCATCCGTTTTTCCTGCTACAATAGCACGATATAATTCTCCCGCTTCACAGGCACTTCCCATAATAAGTCCTTCCGAATATTTTTTATAAATTGATTTTAAAATTCTTGGCTTTTTATAAAAATAGTGTAAATGAGAAATCGATACTAATTTATATAGATTTCTAAGTCCTATATAATTTTGAGCTAAGATAATCGCATGATAACTAGGAAGTTTTTTAAAATCTGCTTCTCCAGCTAATTTAATATCAATATCATCTACTGTTTTTACTCCCTTTTCTTCTAACATTTTTAACATATGACGAAATACTTTTACCGTAGTATCAACATCATCTAATGCTCTATGGGCAACCTCTACTACAATTCCCAAATTTTCCGCAATTTTTCCTAATTTATATTTTTTATAATCTGGGAATAAATCTTTTGCTAGTCTTAATGTATCAATATAGGTATTTTCTATACTTAATCCTTGCTGCTTTGCATTGTATTTTAAAAATCCGATATCAAAATCTGCATTATGTGCAACTAAAACAGAATCTCCTATAAATTCGATAACCTTTGGTAATACTTGTTCTATCGTTTCTGCATCTTTTACCATGTCATCTGTAATATTGGTTACCTCTACTACCTTTGGTGGAATTGGTTTTTCTGGATTTACAAAACAAGAAAATTCATCAATGACTTCTCCATCCTTTACCTTCATAATACCAATCTCGGTAATTTTTTCAGTTCGGAAAGATAGACCTGTTGTTTCTAAGTCTAGTACACAATAAGTTGTATTTAAACTTTGTCCTTTTGGGAAAGATACACTAGGAGTTTTATCCGGTACTAAATAAGCTTCTACGCCATAAATCACTTTCATATCTGGGTTATCTACTCCTAATAATTTATGCGCATCTGGAAAAGCTTGTACAACCCCATGATCTGTAATTGCAATAGATTTCATTCCCCATTTCATTGCTCTTTTGATTAAATCTTTTGCTGAAGTCATTCCATCCATCTGGCTCATTTGTGTATGCATATGAAGTTCTACTCTTTTTACTTCTGCCGTATCTTGTCTTGTTTCTTTCTTCATTCCCTCTGTTTCGATAATCGTATTTGCCATTACCGTAATTTCTCCTGCATATTGATCCATTTGTGCAGTTCCTGCGATTCGAATTCCTTTTGCTTTTTTTATTCTTCCCATGATTTTTTTTGCATGATTCTTATCTAAAAACGCTTTACAAGTTAAAGTACTTGTTCCATCATATAAATCAAAACTAAATAATGTTTTTCCAGATTTTAATTCTCTATCCTCGCTATTAATTACTTCTCCTTCTAGCGCTACTTTTCCGTCATCTACACTCAAATCAGCAACCTTTACCAATGGTTCTCTAATCGTTAATGAGCTTCCCATAATTAATGGTGTACTTTCATCTTCTTCTGGCATTTCCGGTACTTCTGCATTTGTTTCAATGATAGAATTTGCAAGAACTGTAATATCCCCGGCATAAGGATCTAATTGAGCCTTTCCTATTGCTTTAATTGCTTTTGCTTGTTTTATCTTTTCTACTATTCCATCTGCTTCTTCTGGAGTTGTAAAGGATTTACAAGTTAAAATTCCTGTTCCATCATAAAGTTCAAAAATAATAATTGCTTTTCCTGATTTTGTTTGTTTAATTTCCGTATTTACAATTCTTCCTTCTAAAGCCACCCTTCCATCATTTGCAGTAATTCCTCTAATTTTCATTAATTTTTCTTTTGCCCTTGATGGCTTTCCCATAATATAAACCTGATTTTCTTCCATGCCTTCTTGTAGTTCATCAAGCATCATATCATTTAAACTTCCTTCTGGGGAATTGAAAGGACTTTCTTCATAAGAAACTTCATATTCTACTGGTGCTGGAATATTTACTTCTTCCATAGCATGTTTTATTACTTCTTCTTCCGTATGTTTTGTTTCATTTGCAATTGCTAGCAAATCTTCCTTTCGGATTTCCTCTTCAATAAAAACTTGATAGGTTTCGTCCAATAGATTTTTTATTACTTTTTCTAGTTCTTTGTCCGTCTTCTTTGCTTTTAAAAAATCTGCTCCCTTAATATGCATTTTTACATCAATTTTATTTCCAATTACTTCTACCTTACTATTCATTAATAAAAGTGGTTTCATTAATGGGTACTTATGTGCCATATAACAAATGATATTCGCCCATTCATCTTCTACTTTTGGAATGTCAACTTCGTTTGAATAATGAATTTTTATTTCTATTTTTTCAATTGAAAAACGTTCTCTTAAAAATATTTCAAAGTACCAGATATCTTTAATAGGCACAAATAAATTAGAGGTTATTTCTAACACTAATTTATTTTCTTTTCGATATAAATTAACATTTTGAATATAAGCCTCTAATATTTTATTTTCTTTTTGATAATCTGAAAAAACGTCCCTCATTAATTTTAGATTTTCCAATGCCTGTTCCATCTCCTATTTGAATTATTTTGCATTTAAAATCTTCGCTAATTTTTCATATTCTTCTTTTACATTTTTTACTCCGTCGATTCGAATGCCCCTATGAAACATTTTATCAGAATCGATACGAATATAAATCGTTCCTAAGCTAAATAGCATTTGCAAAAATAACTGACTATATCTTATCTCTTTTATATTTTTATATTCTACTTCTTTTACTTCATGATGAATTAAGCTATTTATATACACTAATTTAGTATTATAAAATTTAAAATCATTTGCCTCATATTTTAATTTGTTATAAATTGTGCTTCCTACTAGAAATACAATATATGCAATTAAAATTATAATAAAGTATAATAACACATCTGCTTGAACAGCAATAATACCTAAAATAACTAAAATTAAGCATGTAATTGCATTTCGATTTAAAAATTCATATAAATAATTATAGGTTGATTTTATTACTAGTTTTGGCTCTTCTTTTTTCATATCTTTACTTCCTTTTTAAAAAATTCTTACAATATCTTTATAAGCAATAAAAATAGATAGAACAATTAGAATCGAAAAACCTAACATTTGAATTCCTATTTCTAATTCTTCTTTCATTGGTTTTCTTCGAATCGCTTCTATAATTAATAAAAGTAATTTTCCTCCATCTAACGCTGGAATTGGAAGTAAGTTTGTAACTCCCAATGATAATGAAATTAAAGCTAGCATATAAACGAAATCTTGTATTCCTTGTGTTTGAGATACTACGCTTGAAATTCCAACAGGACCCATCATTTGGTCAAGTCCTACTTTTCCTATAAATAACATTTTTAAATTATCTAAAATAGAACCTCCGAATTCTAATGTTTGCCAAAATCCATAATACATGTCACTAAAAACATTATTATCCGCGACTTTCATTATCGTTCCTAAATAATAATTTGAAATTTCATTTGGTTCTACCGCAATTTCTAATTCTTCTCCGTCTCTTTCTACTGTAAATAATAATTGATCTCCCTCTGCTCCATTAATAATTTCCACTATTTTTTCTTGATTTCCTATGACATCAATTCCATTTACTTTTTTTATAATATCTTGTACTTTTAATCCTTGCTTTGCAGCATTACTGTTTTCATCAATCTGAACAATTTGTGTTGCTTTTTCTCCTTCTGAAATACCAGAAAGATAAATTCCTGTTGTTTTTGATTTTACTTCAGAAGGTTGTAATTTTATTTCTTGTACATTATCTCCTCTTTTTAGTAATACTGTCATTTCTTTGTTTCCATTTTCTTGTACTAACTCTTCTAAATCTGATTTTAATCTAATTTTTTGATCATTAATCTTTAAAATTTGATCTCCAACTTGAATTCCTGCTGTTTGTGCGCTAAGACCGTCTACTGTTTGTTCTACTACATTAGAAATATGATCGCTTGAAAAAGAAACAAGCATAAAATATATGATAAGTCCAAAAATAATATTGACAAATCCTCCTGCAGCTACAATTGCCATCCTTTTTGGAATACTTGCTTTACTAAAAGATCCTTCTGTGTCTTTTCTTTCTTCCTCGCCTTCCATACTAACAAATCCTCCGAAGAGGAATTAGTCTAATTGCATATTTAGTTTCTTTTCCTTGCTTTCTCCAAATTGTTGGACCAAATCCAATTGCAAATTCATTTACTTTTATTTTGCAAAGTTTCGCAACAAGAAAATGTCCACCTTCATGGATAAAAATTAAAAAGCCTAGTAAAAATATAATCTTAATTGCACTAATGATAAATTCAATCAAATTAACAGCCTCCCAAGTTCTCTCTTATATTAACATTAATAAAAAATAAGCAAATGGTGAAATAAAGATAATGCTATCAATTCGATCTAGCATTCCACCATGTCCTGGAATTAAATTACTAAAATCTTTAATTCCCACATATCTTTTTATAGATGATGCAGCAAAATCTCCTATTTGACCTATAACACTTAATATAATTCCTATTCCGCTAATTGCAAAATAATTAATCTGCATTCCAAAAAAAGTATTAATCACCCAGGTATAAGCTAAAATTAAAACAGTTGCTCCAATGATTCCTCCTACACAACCTTCAATTGTTTTATTAGGACTAATTTTACTAAATTTATGTTTTCCAATCGTTCTTCCTGCTGTATAAGCAAATATATCAGTTCCCCAGGCAGCTAATATAATATACCATATTAATAAAACACCATTTTCTACTCCTCTTAAAATAGGGATAAACATTAAAAATAGCGGAATATAGCAGATTCCAAAAAAAGTAAGAGCAATATCTTTTAAATTAGTTTTCATATTTGTTAAAATTACTTGTAAAAATAGAATTAGTATCGCACTTGGAACTAAAACAGCAATAATATGAATTAAATTCTCTCTCGGAATTACATGAATAAAAGCAATGATTGCACATGCTACATATCCCATCCAAATAACTGGCTTTGCCTTTTCTTTTAAACTATTAAAATATTCATGTAAACTCATTGCTGCAATAATTGCAAAAGCAATGTCAATAATATATTCATTTCCAAATATTAATACTAGTGCTACAATTGGAAATCCGAATGATTCCTGTTATAATACGTGTCGCATTCATAAAAATTATTTTCCTCCAAATTTTCTGTTTCTCTTTTGATATTCTTCTATTGCTCTTATTAAATCTTCTTCACTAAAGTCTGGCCAATGTTTTTCGACAAAAACAAACTCAGAATATACAATTTGCCATGGTAGGAAATTACTTGTTCTTAATTCCCCACTAGTACGAATTAAAAGATCTGGATCTGGTTGTCCTTTTGTATATAAATTTTCTGATATCGTATTTTCGTCAATTTCTTCGCATTGTATTTTTCCTTCTTTTACTTGCTTAGCTATTTTTTTCACAGCGTTTACAATTTCTGCTCTTCCTCCATAATTTAGTGCAATATTAAAAATAATTCCCGTATTTTCTTTTGTTCTTTCCATACACTTGTTTATACTTTTTTGCATAGATTCAGAAAGTCTTGTGATATCTCCTAAAACATTAATTTTTATATTTTCTGTATCTGCTCTTTTACTATATTCTTCTAAATAATTTTGTAAAAGTAACATTAGAGCTCCTACCTCATCCGCTGTTCTTTTCCAATTTTCCGTAGAAAAAGCATATACCGTAATATATTTTATTCCTATTGTTTTTGCATACCTTACTATTTTTTCTAATGTTTTTGCTCCTTCTTTATGCCCTTGTTTTGGATCTAATCCATGACTTTTGGCCCATCTACGATTCCCATCCATTATAATCGCAATATGGCTTGGCATGTTTTCCCTTTCTAGCATCGATTTCATCCTCTCTTCGTTCCTATTTTGTTATATTTTATTTTTCCCTCTTCTTATTTATTTCTATTTTTTATATAAATAGCAAAGTCTTCAAAAAACTTTCCTTTTTCTCCAAATGTTTTTGCAATTTCTACTGCTTGATCCGTAATTTCTTCTAATATTTGCTCAGCCTTTTCTAAACCATATTTTGTAACATAAGTACATTTTCCTTTTTCTTTATCATTTCCTACTGGTTTACCAAGAATATCTTTATCCCCAATTTCAGATAAAATATCATCTCGAATTTGAAATGTTAAACCAATTCTTTCTGCATAACTTGCTAATCGGCTAATTTCTTCTTCTTTTGCTTTCGCAAGAATTGCTCCCATTTTTACTGCAGCCTTTATAAATTCTCCTGTTTTATTTTTATGCATATATTCTAAATATTCACTGGAAATCTCTTTTCCCTCATATTCAGTATCTACATATTCTCCTGCAATTACACGATCGATAGCATAAGTTAACTCTGCAAAAGCTTGTATCTTAAATGGTAAATCTTCCTTTGGACTATTTTGTAAGTCTTTGCTTATCACCTGATAAGCACCATTTAACAAAGCATCTCCTGCTAAAATAGCAGTTGGTTCATTAAACATTTTGTGATTGGTAGGTTTTCCATGTCTAAAATCATCATTATCAATTGCGGGTAAATCATCATGAATTAACGAAAAATTATGAATCATTTCGATTGCCACTGCAAAAGGAAAACATTTTTGATAATCTTCTTTAAAAATTTGATATGTTTGCAATAATAAAATTGGTCTTAATCTTTTTCCTCCTGCCATCAAGCTATATGCCATTGCCTCATTTAGTACCTTTTCTGGACAATCTTCTTTTTTTCTATATCTTTCTAATTCTTGATTTACAATGATTTGATATTCTTTGATTGTTTCTTTTAGTTCCATTTAAAATCCTCTTTTACTTTTTTCTTTCCTTTTAAGTTTTCTAAATTGACATAACTTCTTTTTCTTTTGCTTCTAATAATTGATCGATTTCTTCAATCTTTTTGTCTGTCATCTTTTGAATTTTATCTTCTGCAGTTCTTAAATCATCTTCTGTAATTTCTGAATTTTTCTGTTTTGCTTTAAATTCATCAATTCCTTCTCTTCTGATAGAACGAACTGCAACTTTTGCATCTTCCGCTATTTTTTTGATTTCTTTTACTAATTCTTTTCTTCTTTCTTCATTTAATTCTGGAAAATTCAAACGAATTACTTTTCCATCATTGTTTGGGTTAATTCCAATATCAGAAGCTAAAATTGCTTTTTCAATTTCTTTTAAAACGCTCATATCCCATGGTTGGATTACAATTAATCTAGCCTCTGGTACGGAAATACCTGCTACTTGATTAATTGGTGTTGGTGTTCCATAATAATCAATTCTAACTTTGTTTAAGATTGCTGGGTTTGCTCTTCCAGCTCTTATTTCTGATAAATTTTGTTCAAATACACTTACTGTTTTTTTCATTTTTTCTTCAATATTCGTATAATCCATTTTTTTCTTTTCTCCTTTATATTTATAATTTTTTATTATTTTAGTATTCTGTCTTCGCTAAATTTCTCACAACTGTGATATAATCTTTTTATTTTACAATTGTTCCTAGTTTCTCTCCCTTTACTACTCTTACAATATTTTTTGGATCATCAATTCCAAATACGATAATTGGTATTTGGTTATCTCTACATAAAGAGGTTGCTGTTGAATCCATTACTTTTAAATCTTTATTTAAAATATCTAAATAAGTAATTTCATCATATTTTACTGCATTTTTATCCACTTCTGGATCTGCTGAATATACTGCATCAATTGATTTTCCAAGTAAAATAACATCTGCATCAATTTCTGCTGCTCTTAATGCTGCTGTTGTATCTGTTGTAAAATATGGATTTCCCGTTCCGCAAGCAAAGATAACAACTCTTCCTTTTTCTAAATGTTTTAATGCCTTTCTTTTAATATATGGCTCTGCAATTTCTCTCATCTCAATTGCTGTTTGTAATCTCGTAAAGATTCCTCTTGTTTCTAAAGCATCTTGCAATGCTAAACCATTCATTGTAGTTGCAAGCATTCCCATATAATCAGCTGTCGTTCTTTCCATTTGATGACCGTAGCGTCCTCTCCAAAAGTTTCCGCCACCAACAACGATAGCCACTTGCACTCCTAATTCTACTACTTTTTTAATTTCGTCGCATAGTTTTCCTAGTACCTCTGCATTTACTCCATTCTTTTGTTCTCCTGCTAAAACTTCTCCACTTAACTTCAAAAGAATTCTTTTATACTGAGTTTCTTCTTTCACTTAACATTTCACTCCTTATTTTACTTTTTTAACTTTATATAGCGATTTTTATTCTATCATATATTTTAGAAATTTTGCACCTTTTTTTCATAAATTCTTAATAAATTTGCAGACTTTCTAAATTTTTCTCGACCAATGATTCATTTTTATTGTAGATTTTTCCTTTTTCACATATAATATTAAGATAAAAGATTTCATCGCAAGGAGGATGAATTATGAAAAATTTAAATTTAGCAGATAAATTAAGAAAAAAATATCATAAAGCACCTTATGTTTCTGATTTCAAAGATCTATTAGTGCGTTCTGCTACTAAATATGAAAATCGTTACGCATTCCGCCTAAAAGATTCTGTGGGCTCTATTTATGGTATTACTTATAGACAATTAAAAGAGGATGTGTTTTCTCTTGGTACAGCTCTTCTTCATTTACAATTGCAAAATCAAAAGATTGCCGTTATTGGAAAAAATAGTTATTCTTGGGTTATTTCCTATTTAGCAGCTTCTATTGTTGGAATTGTTGTTCCTATTGATAAAGAACTTCATGTAGATGATATTTCAAATTTCTTAAACCTTTCTGATGCGCAGGCAGTTTTAGGAGATGATCATCACATCAAACTTCTTACAGAAAACAAAGATAAAATAAAAAACAAAAATACGATATATATTAATTTTAATTCTGAAAAGGATACATCTGATTATAAATCTCTTTCTCTTTTAAAATCCTTTGGTGCAGAACAAATAGAGGAAGGAAATCATTCATTTGAACAAATTCAAATCAATCCAGATGAAATGCATATTTTACTTTTCACTTCTGGCACGACAGGAAATGCAAAGGGAGTTTGTTTATCTCATAAAAATATATGCTCTAATATCATGTCTACTTATGGAATTGTAAAAGTAAAAAGAAATGATCAAGTACTTTCTGTTCTACCAATCCATCATACTTATGAATGTACTTTAGGTTGTCTTTTAGTACTTTATAGTGGTGCATGTATTAGCTATTGTGAAGGACTAAGATATATTAATCAAAATATTCAAGAATTCAAACCAACTATCTTTTTATGTGTACCTCTTTTATTAGAAAAAATGTACAAAAAAATTGAAACAACCGTTGCGAAATCTTTACCAAAATATGAAAAGGAAGGAACTCATATTATTGATAATATTCCTTTCCCTCTATCACTTATTGTAAAAACAAAAGTCCGTAATAGCTTGGGCGGTAGAATTCGTGCATTTATTGTTGGAGCTGCACCTCTTAATCCATCCTATGTAAATTCTTATAAAAAATTAGGAATGAAAGCTCTTCAAGGTTATGGATTAACAGAATGTTCTCCATTAGTTGCAGGAAATAATGATTTTTATATAAAATCGGATTCTGTTGGACTACCTATCCCTAATGTGGAATATAAAATTGATCATCCAAATGATGCAGGTGAAGGAGAAATTATTGTAAAAGGACCTAATGTTATGTTGGGCTACTATCAAAACGAAGAAGAAACGAATAAAGTCTTAAAAGATGGATGGTTCCACACAGGTGATTTAGGTAAAATTGATCAAGATGGATGGCTATATATTACTGGTAGATGTAAAACAGTAATTGTTACAAAAAACGGCAAAAACATTTATCCAGAAGAACTAGAACAATATCTAAACGAAAGTCCTCTTATTTCAGAATCCCTTGTTACTGGTTTAAACGATAAAGAAGCAGACGATACTTATGTAAATGCTCAAATTTTTCCTAATATCGATGCTATAAAAGAATATTTAAAAGTAAGTGTACCTCAAAAAGCTGAAATTCGAGCTGTTATTGCAGATATTGTTGCATCTATTAATAAAAGGCTACCAAATTATAAACATATCAAAAGTTTCAAAATTAAAGATTCTGAATTTGAAAAGACAACAACACAAAAAATTAAACGTTATGGAAAAAATGTAAACGTTCAAGACATTGACCAAGATCAAAATAGTTAATTTACATCAAGTAACAGAATTTCATATTGTTATTATTTATTCAAAATCATAATTTAAAAAGTAGAAGAGTCTAGAAATTAACAATATTTCTAGACTCTTCTTTTTTCATTCTTCTTTCACAATTTTATGTTGTCATTCTTATCTATTTTATTCTCCAATTTTTGATTCTTTCGATCGCTTTTATGGTATTTTCTTTTGTTCCAAAGGCAGTTAATCGAAAATATCCTTCCCCACTTGGTCCAAAACCAGAACCTGGAGTTCCTACTACTCCTACTTCTTCTAACAGTTTATCAAAGAACTCCCAAGAAGTAATTCCTTCTGGTACTTTTAACCATATATAAGGAGCATTTTTTCCACCATATACTTCAAATCCAGCCTCTTGTAGTCCGTTTCGGATTAATTTTGCATTTTCCATATAATACTTAATATTTTCTTTTATTTCTTTTTGTCCTTCTTCAGAATAAATTGCCTCTGCTCCTCTTTGTGTAATATAAGAAACGCCATTAAACTTTGTACAATGTCTACGATTCCATAATTTATTTAATTCTACTTCTTCTTCGTTTTCTGTATATCCTTTTAATTCCTTTGGAACTACAGTATAGGCACATCTAACGCCAGTAAATCCTGCTGTTTTAGAAAAACTACGAAATTCAATTGCTACTTCTTTTGCTCCTTCAATTTCATATATACTATGTGGCACATTCTCTTCCGTAATAAAAACCTCATAAGCAGAATCAAATAGAATAAGAGATTTATTCTCTTTGGCATATTGAACCCATTTTGCTAATTCCTCCTTTGTAAGGATTGTTCCTGTTGGGTTATTTGGCAGACATAAATAAATCATATCTGGTACTTCTTTTGGAAATTCTGGTACAAAATTATTTTCTGCCGTACAAGGCATATAAATAATTCCTTCATAAGTTCCTTCTTTTTCTTTGTAGGCTCCAGTTCTACCTGCCATCACATTCGTATCTAAATAAACAGGATATACCGGATCTGTAATTGCTACTTTATTTTTAATTGATAAAATATCTCCAATATTTCCACAATCACATTTTGCTCCGTCGGATAAAAATATTTCGTCCTCTTTTATATCGATCCCACGATTTTGATATTCAAATTCTACTATTTTTTTCCTTAAAAAATCATAGCCTTGTTCTGGCCCATATCCATGAAATCCTTGTGGTGTTCCAATTTCGTCAATTGCTTTGTGCATTGCTTCTACTGCCGATTTTACAATTGGTCTTGTTACATCTCCTATTCCTAACTTAATAATTTCCTTTTCTGGATGTTTTTGTTGATAGCTGGCTATTTTCTTTGCTATCGTTGAAAATAAATAGCTATCCTGCATTTTTAAAAAATTTTCGTTTATTTTTATCATATTTTGCCTCCTAAGAGTTCTATCGTTATAGATCTTTCAAGTCTGAAAGTTCTTAATTCTTTTATATTATTTCTATGTTTTCTTGTCAAGAGTATGTACAAAAAAAAGTGAAAAGTATATAATGCAAGTAAATTTAAATCTATATCGATTGAATTTTATTAAGTTCATTTGATAATTAGAAAAATAAGGAGTGCATTTTATGAAACTAAAAGACATATTCAAAAATATAGAAATAATAGAATATAAAGGAGATTTGGAAAAAGAGATTAAAAATATTTCTTCTAACTCCAAAGAGATACAGGAAAATGATTTATTTTTTGCAATAAAAGGATATACTTTAGATGGTACTCAATTTATTCCTAACGCAATTGAAAATGGAGCAACTGCAATCGCCGTTGATGAAACTTGCGATTTAAATTCTTTCGATATACCTAATGAAATCACATTCATTAAAATTAACCGTATTCGTTATCATCTAGCGATTGCTAGTGCTAATTTATATGGTCATCCATCTACCAAATTAAAATTAATTGGAGTAACAGGAACAAAAGGAAAAACAACTTCTACTTACATGATTAAATCTATCTTAGAAAAACACAATTTTAAAGTTGGATTAATTGGAAGTATTGCAATTTATATTGGAGATGAAAAATTAGAAGATACCGATAGAACAACTGCAGAAAGTTATAAAATTCAAAAAACATTGGCACAAATGGTAGATGAAAATGTAGAAATTGCAATTTTAGAAGTTTCTTCTCAAGCAATGAAATTAGATCGAGTAGTTGGCTGTCATTTTGATGAAGTATTATTTACTAATTTAACAGAAGATCACATCAGTCCTAGAGAACATAAAGATATGGAAGATTATTTTAATGCTAAATTATCTTTAGTAAAAATGGCTCCATTCCTTGTAACGAATTTAGATAATGACTATACTTCCAGAATTCCAAATCTATTATCAGAAAAAGAAATTTTAACTTTTGGAATGGAACATTCTTCTGATATTATGGCAAAAGATTTAGAGTTAAGTAATATCGGTGTTCATTTTACTTTAGTAATGGATCAAAAAGAATATCCTGTATATGTTTCTATTCCAGGAAAATATATGGTATATAATTGTCTTGGAGCAATTGGTATTGCAAAAAAAATGGGTTGCACTATCTCTGACATTCAGGAAGGATTAAAAAATATTAAAGTATTTGGACGAAGTGAAGTTGTTCCTAATAAATTAGGATTAAAAATATTAATTGATTATGCTCATACTCCTTCTAGTTTACAATCTATTCTAGAAACAGTAAAACCTTATACGAAAGGTCGTGTTATTTGTACCTGGGGAGTTGGTGGAGATCGTGATCGTAAAAAAAGACCAATTATGGGTGAAATTTCTGGCAACTTAGCCGATCTTACCATTTTAACTTCTGATCAAGTTCGTACAGAAGAACCAGAACAAATTTTAAATGAAATTGAAGTTGGATTAAAAAGATCAGGTGGTAATTATGTAAAAATATTAAATCGAACAGAAGCAATTCGATATGCATTATCGATTGCAACTACAGATGATATTATCGTTCTTCCTGGTCTTGGAAGCGATTTATATATTGAATATATGCATGTAAAATATCCATACAACGAAAGAACTGTAATTCATGATACCATCGAAGACATGATCGCTTCTGGCAAAAGAAATCCAATAGGAAATAACTTTTAAAGCCTATTTATTTTATCTAGAAAACAGGAAGATTCATTTTCTTCCTGTTTTCTTCGTCCGTCTATACTTCAATTTTTCCTTCAAATACATAATTTGCAATTCCTTTCATTTTCACATGCTTACTTTTCTCTTCGCAAGAAATTTTTAATTCTCCTCCTTTTAATAGTACCGTTACTTCCGCATCACAAAAATTATTTAAATATCCTGCCACGACTGCCGCACAAGCACCTGTTCCACAAGCATATGTTTCTCCTACCCCTCTTTCCCACACTCTTAATTTTATTGTTTTTCTTCCTAATATTTGAACAAATTCTACATTAATATGATTTGGAAAAATTTCTAAATTCTCTATCAGCGAACCATATTTTTTAACATCTACTTTCTCTACATTATCTACAAAGAAAATAATATGTGGATTTCCCATCGAAATCCCATATCCTATCATCTCTTTTTCTTGAATTTTCAATTTAACAATTTTTCCTCCCCCTGTTTCTTTCCCTTCTTTTATATTTTCACTATCATTTAATTTTGGTTTTCCCATATCCACTTCGATTTCGTCAAAAGGTAATCCACATCTTACTTTTCGAATTCCTGATTTTGTTTCTACTAGCATTTCATCCCTATTGAAAATCTGATACTTTTGCACATATTTTGCAAAGCAACGAATCCCATTTCCGCACATCTCTGCTTCTGTTCCATCCGCATTATAAATTTGCATTCGAATATCGGCTATCTTACTTTCCTTTACTAAAATAACTCCATCTGCTCCTACTCCAAAATGTCGATTACATAAATATCGAACCACTTCTCCTATCTTATCTTTTATCATCCTATAATTACTTCCTAAACAATTAATACAAATATAATCATTTCCAAGACCATGCATTTTTGAAAAAGTAATCATTTTTATCCTCCTATATCTCCACTCAAAATTTTATTTTGTATTCTCTTTTTAACTTATATATATTATTATTCTTTCTTCATTATATGAATTACCTGTTTATTTCATAACCGTAGAAATTCTATTTTTTCTTTGTTTTTTTATATAATTTGTGCTAAAATGCTATTGTAGTCACTGTTGTGTAATATATATGAAAGGAGATATCCATGAAGAAAGCATTTATGTCATTAAAATTTCATGATGGCGAAGAAGACAAAAAGAAAATTGACGATTTAACAGAAGCTCTTCTAAATGCAGGAATCCAAAATGTCGTAATGGCTCGTGATGTAGAAAAATACGGCGAAGCTGTATTACCGGAAGGTACAAAACTGATGCCGGATTATGCATTTCCTGCAATGAGAGAGTGTGACATGTTAATTGTCGAATTTTCTGAAAAAGGCGTTGGCTTAGGAATTGGAGCAGGATATGCTTATGCAATTGGCCTTCCTATTTATGTTATCGCAAAAACAGGAAGCGACATTTCCTTAACCATGAGTAATTTAGCAAAAGAAGTCATTTTTTACGACTCCGTAGATGAACTTACAGAAAAATTTAGGAGGATTGAAACCCAATGATTCATGTACTTTTAGCATCCAAATCTGCCTTCAGAAAGCAGATGTTAGAAAGGGAACATATTCCCTTTCATATTTTCGTCAGTGATGCGGACGAAACACCGAATCCATCCAAAAGTTTTGAAGGACAACTAAAAGAAATCTCTATGAGAAAAGCTCAGATTGTCTTCAAAAAAACGATCGATTTAGGAGAAAGAGTTATTGTTGCGGCTGACCAAAACATTGTCTTTGAAAATGTAATGTACGGAAAACCAAAAACTTTAGAGGAAGCCCGAGACTTAATTGTCCGCATGCAAGGACACAATGATATCTATGCCTATGTAGGAAATTCATTGATCTATGCTAACGGGGCACATATTCTAAAAACAATAAACAATTGCGATATCGCTAAAATGCGTATGGATCATTTCTCAAAAGAGGAACTGGAAGAGTATCTTTCTACCAAGAAACCATTAACAAAATGTGGAGGAATTCATATTTCTGATACTCCATCTCTTTCTCTAGAAGAAGGAAAAATGTCTACTGCCTATGGAATGACAATTGAATACTTAAAGGATTTACTATCTTCTTTATAATCATCAAAATATTACAAGAGAATTTATGATTTTAAATCTAACAGCGGAAGGGACGCTTACAATTCAGTAGGCGTCCCTTTTCTTCATTCTTCAGCATTTACGATCTTCTGCTTGTCCTTCACAACAATATTCCAACTTCGACTCTATTATATTAGTTAGGGGATAAAAACTTTCTCTATTGACTTGGAATCACTAGCTTTAAATTTAAAACAAAAAAATCGACCTATCACAGTCGATTTAATCTTTTTTCGTCTAATATGACGATTATGTGTTTTGGTGCCTCGAACGGGAATCGAACCAGTGACACAGGGATTTTCAGTCCCTTGCTCTACCAACTGAGCTATCGAGGCTTATTTAATTAATAAATTTTGAATAGCTTCATCGTATTTATATAAGAAAAGTGGCTTCGCCACATGTACAGATTGCTTCGCAATCGCACAGACTTAGGTAACTTAACCTTGTTACTCTAGAAATTTCTGACGAAATTTCCTACGTAATAAAAAAATGGCGACCTGGAACGGGCTCGAACCGTCGACCTCTAGCGTGACAGGCTAGCGTTCTAACCAACTGAACTACCAGGCCGTAAAGAAAAATGGTGGTCGCTATAGGGCTCGAACCTATGACCCCCTGCTTGTAAGGCAGATGCTCTCCCAGCTGAGCTAAGCGACCTTGTTCTTTCGACGAGTTTTATTTTACTAAATTTTGGTCTATCTGTCAATACTTATTTTAAATTTTTTTTATTTTTTATTATTTCTTCTAAAATTTATCCTTATATATCATATCAGAAGCCTATAAATATATAGTATTCTACAGTATATTATGTTTTATTTTTTATATAAAAATTTACATTTAACTAAACCAATAAGAAAAGCGGCTTCGGCACATGTACAGATTGCTTCGCAATCGCACGAAGTAAAGAAACTTAACCTTGTTACTTCAGAAATTTTTGACAAAATTTCCTACGTAATAAAAAAGAATATAGCTGTTACACTATATTCTTAATATGAATTCATATACAATCTATATTTCAATTCCTGACTAGTTTTTATTTACTAAATCTTTTAAAGCTTTACCAGCTTTGAATACTGGAGCTTTTGAAGCAGGTATTTTAATTTCTTCTTTTGTTTGTGGATTTCTTCCTTTTCTAGCTGCTCTTTTTCTTACTTCGAAAGATCCAAATCCAACTAATTGAACTTTATCTCCTTCTACTAATGCTTCTGTAATTACATCTACAAATGCATTAACTGCTGCTTCAGCACCTTTTTTTGTTTCTCCTGTTTTTGCAGCTATTGCTGCGATTAAATCAGCTTTGTTCATAACTATTTTACCTCCTATAAGATTGTTTATGTAGTGCTTACATGCCTACTATTTAAGATTATTCGCCAATTTTTGATAAAATCCTTCTTTTTTTCTTTATTTTTTTATCAATCCTTTTTCCCTCTAAGGAATTATGCTTTTTCATTTTCTTTCTTCTATTTTGCATGTTTTGCTTCTCTATATATACCAAGCTTTTCAAGGATTTTATATATTTTTTGTCCATAAGGAATCATATATATATCTTCTTTGTTTAATATTCTTAACGCAAGGATCGATAAACCATATATAACTACTGCGACAATCATTGCTATTATTGTTGCCAGTCTTTCTATTATTATTCCTTTTAAAACAATGTAAATAAAATAAGAACAAACTGACATGATAATCGTTGCCATTAAAGGCTTTAATACAAATTTTTTAAATGTTAAATTTAATTTAACGTTCTTTCTAAGTACATTAAAGGCAATTGTAAAAGCTACCATATGACATGCTACAGATCCAATTGCTGCTCCATTTGCTCCAAATGCTGGTATCGGCACTAAAATTAAATTAACGATTAATTTTGTTAACATACCAAACCCTAAAGATGTAGCAGGAATCATTATTTTTCCAATTCCTTGCAATGTTCCGTTAATGGTTTGGTCTAAAATAGTAAAAATAATTGTAAGTGATGAAATCTGTAATATAGTTGTACCATTTGTTGCATTTGGGAATAATAAATTTAAAATTGGACCTGCAAAAATTAACATTCCTGCAGTGCATGGAAGTCCAATTAACATACTTGCCAATAACGAAAAAGAAGTTCTTTTGGTTATCGTTTCTTGGTCTCCTTTCATCCTTGCTGCAGATATTGCCGGTACTAATGCTGTCGCAAAAGCAATATTAATTGCAAGAGGAAGAGAAGTTAATGTATCTACTTTTCCACTTAAAATTCCATATTGTGCTTTTGCATCTGCTTCTGACATAAATGTTTTTAAATTTCTAACAACAGTAAAGGAATCTATATTTTTATTAAAAGAAGACATGATAGAGCTTAATGACATTGGAATTGAAACATGTAAAATATTTTTTACAATTGTTTTCACATTTTGATATCGATAATTAACCGATTTTTTGATTTCTCTTCCAATTTGTCTTCCTTGTCTTTTGTAATAAGTGAACAAATACATAAAACTTAGAAAGATAGATAGTGTAGTTGCAATATTAGCTCCAGCAGCCATCCAAACAGTATTTCCACTTGTCATTGTAAAAATTAACTCTACAATCATAATGGTGAAGACAGTTTTAAATACTTGTTCTAAAGATTGTGATCTTGCAGTTACTTTCATCGAAGATCTTCCATTAAAATATCCTCGAATAACGGATGCTGTAGATACAAAAAATACAGCTGGTGATAATGCTACTAATGTATATTTTGATTCTGGTATTTGTAACCATACATTTGCAATAACATCTGCTCCCAAAAATAAGAGTAACGTTCCTACTAGACCAATTACAGAAAAGGTTGCAAAAGCAATTTTAAAAATACGATGTGCTCCTTTATGATCTCCCAGAGCAGTTCTTTCTGCCACTAATTTTGCAATCGCATTTGGAACACCTATGGAAGATAGTGTAAGTAACATTGCATAAATTTGATATGCTCCTAAATAAATAGCATTTCCAGTATCTCCAAATCCTTCTTTATTGGTAAGATATAATGTATAAACTAATCCTAATAATTTGATTAAAACTTGCGAAAACATTAATGAGACAACTGCCTGCATAAAGCTTTCTTTTTTCTCTTTTTTGGTTCCTCTTGGCATATTTACTCCTCTCTTTATACTATCATATTACCATGAATCTTATTATATTAATAATATAAATAACATTCAATACTAGAAATAAAAAAATATTAAATCTTATCCCTATGCAAAGAGTCATATTTTGATATTTTTCCCTGAAAACTCTTGTTTTTTTAGCTATTTTATAGGATAATATATATGTATATTATTATTTAATTGAAAGTGGTGGAAACATTTTGAAATATATTGATAAATTCTTAAAAAAATTGAAAACAGATCGAAATACGTTTCTAACTTATTTTTTAACATTAGCAACTTTATATATATTAGTAGATCGTATTGTTGAATTACTATTTTTATTTTTTACTGGTATATCCGTTTCCTATTGGGGACCTTTTGCTTATACCTTTGCTTTGGCTTGCCCTGTATTTGCATTTTTATTTTCAGGAGCATCCTCTTTTGCAAATTCAGACAAAGCAAAACTTAGCTTTGTATATGTATATGTTATCACCCTGTATGTACTAGGAATCTCTATGATAATTCAGTGGACAAATGAATTAATTTGGATTTTACTAATGTCTATTCCAAATTATGTAGATATTGTTACTACTTCTTCTGAATTAATTCAACCAGCTCTTACTGCAATTGCTTTATACTTGCCTATCACAACAGCATGTGGAGTATTTAAATTCTTATACATGAAAGTAAACGATACAAAAGATTTAAAAGATTCTATCCTTGATTATAAAGGATTAGATCTTTCTCCTAAAATTGATGGAGTTGGTCCATATACTTGCGAAAATATCATCTGTATCGATAAAAAACAGGGTAAACCTGTTAAGGTTCCCGAAGCAAAACGTTTTGAATCAATGCTTGTTGTTGGTGGTTCTGGAACAGGAAAAACAACAATGGTATTTGAACCAATGATTGCAAGAGACATTGAGAAAAAATATTTCTTTAAAGAACTTTCAAAAGAAATGGGATTTACAGCATTAAAAACAGGAATTGCAACATTAAACGCACCTTATAATAATGATTATTTAAATCAAAACTTTACATTAACGATGTTAAAACCAAATGAAAATAAATTAAAATTATATAAAGCATATATGAAACGATTGATCTTAGATGCAAAATCGGATCCAATTGTATATAAAAATATTGGTATTACTGCTATGTCTCCAGATTATGAATCTACTTCTCATATGATGAATGTAGCGGATAACTTTGGAATTCCTTATTATTTAGTAGATCCAAATAATCCTGATTCTACTGGTATTAATCCATTTGTTTTCGATGATCCATCTAAGATAGCAATTGCCATTTCTTCTGTATTGAAAGGAATGTACAATACAACTCATACTGATGTTGAAGAAGCTTTTCGCGAAAATGTAACGGCTCAAGCAATTGAAAACTTATCTATCTTATTAAAAGTAATGTATCCAAAATTAAATGATGGAGACCTACCGAACTTAGCAGATATGCTTGAAATGTTAACAAACTTCGATTTGGTTGAAGAAATGTGTAGAAAAATGGAATATGATGAGGAACTTTCACAAAAATATCGTTTACAACTTGCTTACTTTAAAAAGAATTTCTACCATAACGGTAGCGGAAGAGAAGATACCGAAAAATATGTATATTCCGCTGTTACTCAATTAGATAACTTACTTCGAATTGAAGGAGTTCGTAATATTCTATGTAATCGAAATAACAATATTGATTTCGATCATGTACTTGCAAATGGAGATGTTGTTTTTGTATGTACACGTAGAGGAGATTTAGGAGCTGCAGCACATAAAGCTTTTGGCTTATTCTTCATTATGCTAATGCAATATTCTGTATTAAGAAGACCAGGAAACGAAAAAAACCGTATTCCTCATTATATGTATATTGATGAATTCCCAGACTTTATTTGTAAATCAACAGATAGTATCTTCACTCTATATAGAAAATATCGTGTTGGAACAATTATTTCTGCACAAAACTTAGAACAATTAGGAAACAAAGTCCACTCTCAATATAGACAAACAATTCTTTCTAACTGTACAACAAAAATGTTATTTGGTGGAGCTACTCCAGACGATACAGAATGGTGGTCAAAAGAATTTGGAAACTACAGAAAGTGGAAATTTAGTAATTCTTATAATACGGATAAAGGTTCTTATGATCCAAAATACAATAACATTGAGTGGGGTTGGTCACAACACTTTAAACCAGACAAACTACATAATATGGGATTTAAAAATTGTGCTTATCGTACAAAAAATGCCAAAGGCGGTGTTGTTGTTGGACCTGGAAAAGTAAACTTCTTAGACTCTAAATATAAAGAAAAACAAGAAGTAAAACAATATAATTTCGCTAAATTTACAAGTGGAATTTCCGATGAAGAATCTTCAAAAGTAAAAAAGAAAAAATTTAATTATAAAAATGTAGATTTCTCAGACCCTAACCATGCTGAGGAAATCGATCCTATTAAAACAGATACAAGCGATAGTAATTTCTTATTTAATAATGATGATGCTATTATTGTAGATTTAAAAAAGGGAAATACAAATTAAAACAAAAAAAATCTTAAAATTTTTCTTACACAAAAAAATCACTAAATTTCTTTAGTGATTTTTTTGTTTTGTTATATGCAAATGAACTTTATTATATCAGCTTAATCTTCTAATAGCTTTAGCTCAACATTTACAATTTTATATTTATTTGTTGTTTCATCTAATTTAAATTCAATTAATGTATCTGTTAAAGTTTCTTTATTTTGTCTTAAATCTGTTGTAAAGTAAAATTTAATTCTTTCAATTTCTAATCCATTTGTTACAATTGTTTTAAATGTTTCGGCTGTGTGTTTTTCGTCTTCACAAATAAAAATAAGTTGTGGTACTGTTTGATATCCTGAATCTCCTGGCACAAAATTATCATAAAAATCTTTATATAATCTCATTTTATCAATTAATTTTTTTTGCCAATCTTCTTCTCTTCTAACAGCTTCAAACAAAAATGAAATTGATTTTCCATTTTTCGTTAATTTTACACTACCACCAGTTGCTTTAAAAACTTTTCCTGCTACTTTAGCTGTTAATGATGGTTTTACAGTATAAGCATCAAATGCTTTTACTTTTCTTAAATAAGCAATAATCGTTTGATTGCCGGCTAATCTTTTTTTAATCATACCAACCGGTTTGGTATTATCCGTTGGTTGCCATTTGCATTCTATTCCTCTAGAATTTAATAAATATTTTCCCATTTTCTCGAGACAATATATACGATAAATTCCTTTTCCTTCTTCTGAATTAAAATAATATCTTGTTAAAATTTTTGATTTTACTAATTGTTCTAGTTTTTTATTCAATTTATCTTGGGATTTAGGATCTAATCCTTTCCAAACTAGAATTTGAAACAGTTGTCTTGATGTAATAAATTCAAACTCATTTACTAAATCCAATATTGCAAAATGGATTTCATTAATA